>JAEWBW010000614.1 GCA_023390955.1 Pseudomonadota bacterium | reverse complement strand
TGCCGTCGAGATATTCGTGATGATGCCGCACGGCATCGAGAATTTCGGGCGAGATCGTCCCGGTCCCCTTCAGCACGTCATAGCCCGCCGCCGGATGAGTCTCGATCAGCGCGCGCTCGTCGTCGTCGAGACGTCCCGGCTTGTCCAGCACCGCAAGGGGAATCTTGGCCTTGCCGATGTCATGGAACATTGCGGCGGTCGAGAGCCGTTCGAGATCGCTTTTCCGTAGACCCAGGCTGAGCCCGAAATCGATGGCGACGCCGGTCACGAGCAGGCAGTGCTGGTAGGTTCCTTCGTGGTGCCGCCGCACCGTGGTCAGCCATTCCGACAAGCCATGCTCGGAGATCCGGTTGGTGATCTTGCGGCCGGCCTCCCTCGTGCCGTCGACGTCGATCGCCTGTCCGAGCGTGACCGAGGTGAACATCGAGGCGATCGCGGTGGCGGCGGCCTCGACCGCATTGTCCGGCTGCGAGGTGCCGTTGCCGGCGCCGGCTTCACCCGCGGAGGGGTCGACCAAGGCAGCCATGAGCTTGGTGACGTCGATCTTCCCGGGCAGCACCAGCGTGGCACCGAGGGCGTAGGCCTGGGAGATGCCGACATGGGACGATTGCTCCAGGAGAAAGATGCGCTTGCTGGCCTTGGAGAAGCGCGCAGCTCTCTTTTTCAGTGCCGCAATGTTTTCGACGGCGCGCAGGTCGGCACGGATGACGACCGCGCCTGGCGCTTGCGAGAGCTTGGCCTCCACGTCGAGCCGCTCGCCAGCGACCGTAAATTGCCTTTCCAGGATCGAACAAAGCCCAAAGAGCCTGTCGGAGGTATCAGCCAAGACATGGACGAACATGGTTCATGCCTCCGTGTCTGACGTGTCCGTCTGGCTTCTCGTTGTTTGCGTGTTGCACGTTCGTGGACTGGGTTGGAGTTCGATCAAATCCGCTCGGCTCAAATCGACTTTCTGTCGCTCGCCGTCTTCGGCGCTTTCTTTCCGCCTGGCTGGATGAAATGGATGCCGGCCATGGTGCCGTCGATCCAGACCAGCTCACAGCGCCGATAGGCGAGGCCCGTCGACGACAGCAGCATGAAGAATTCCTTGGCCTTGAGCACGTCGAGCGTTCCCTCGACCTCGATCTTGGCGCCGGTGTCCGAGACATCGAGCAGGACGCAGGCCCGTCGCCACGTTCCATCTGAGCCCATCAGATTAACGGCTTGCTTGTGATCCATCCGCACGCGAGACGCCTTGCGGCCATCGAACGTCGTCATCGGCTTCCTCCCGATTTGGTGGCACGATCACTGGATTCTGAGGCGATTTCACCCCAGCGAACCGCCCATTGGCTCGTCGATAGAATCAGGGTCTCGAACAGGTTCTGAGCCCGTTCGCGATCGCCGAACGACAGACGCGCTCCGCGATTGTTGAGAATGGCGAGCGTCGTCTGCCAGTTCAGGCGCGAGGCCCGGCACGCCATGACCAGGCCTTCGCAATCGGTCGCCGCCATGATGTGCTCGATGATTTCGATCGGCGTGCCCGACAGCACCGACAGCGCCGTAAACAGGTTGGCGGTCTCGCCTCGAATTGCGAAGCGGTTGACGGTCGAGTCGTTCAGCTTGCCGGTGCGGTTGAGCGCGACGATCTCCGGCCGTGCTGCGGCGTACGCGGCGGCGGGAGGACGCTTCGCTGCGACTGGCTCCGGCGCCGCCACAGCCCGCACCGGCGAGATCGAGGGCGAGGGGACCTTCGGTTGTGGCGATGCGCTCAGCAAGTTGCGAATGACCGCGTCCGGCGTGCCCGGCCTCAGCACCAAGGCCTTGGTGATCTCCTCATCCTGTTCGGCCCTGCCGATCAGCGTGGCGAAGCCCGCATCGGAAAATTCCGCGCCGGGATTGCCGATGAGGTCCAGGCAAATCTTGCAACTGCCGCGCTGCACCAGCACTTCCGTCACCGAAGCCGCGATGCTGGTTCGGGACGCGATGGCGCGCAGGTGATCCTCGCCGTTGTGCATCGCGATGGTGACAAGATCCGGTGCCGACAATGCCGGTGATTTCCGCAGGACCGGCCCCGCGATTGCGAGATCGTCGCATGAGGCGAGTTGTCGCAACGTTTCTCTTGGCCCTGACCGTAGCTCGGCGAGGGTCGTGCTGAGTTGAACGAGTGCGCTGGGCGCAGCCCGTCCGGTCAGGCGAACCAGAACGTCGTCAAGGACACTGATCTGCATCTCCTGCAGCCTGTCATTGCCGGCAACGAGCATCTCCGCGGTCCGCGAGAGCATCCGCGCGCAGCGCTCGGATGAAGATGTCGCGATCGCGTCGTCCAGTTCGATAATCAGGTCGGCCGCAGAAAATGCCGTCATGGCGGGCCTTAAGTCATTCAAAAAAAGCCTGGCGTTTAATCAGGTGTATTGCGCGGCAAAGTTGTTAACATGGGTTATAAAATCGAGTCGCTTCGGTATTGTCGCACCACGTTTGCTTCGGAAATCATTATCGAAATTTGGCAGACTTGCCGTCTCTGGCGTTTTTACAATGAGTATCAATGACCCAGCGCCGTCGCTGGCGCCCAGGACCTTTCGCTTCTCAGACGTCGACGAGTTTCGCAGTTCGGTCCGGACGCTGGACGTGAGCTTCACGCCGCTTGTGCGGCGCATTGCGGCCGAGCAGACGATCCTGCAGCTGCCGGGCTTCGACGTGAATTTTACAAAGTCCTTTCCGCGCGTGATCGACGCGCAGCTTGCGCCTGACTGCACGGCGATCGGTTTCCTGATGGACGACGAGCACAGGGGATCGATCCGCTTCAACGGAATGCAGGAGGATCGGTCGGCGATCGTGATTGGCGGCGGAGGGACGGCGTACAGCGCCGTCGAGTTGGTCGCGCGACAATACACCTCGGTCGTGTTCCGGCCGGAGGTCGGCGATCGCGGCTGGCCCGAGAGCCATGGCAGCTTTGCGGTTTACGAGATCAGCCGGTCGGCACTGCAATGGCTTCGGAAGGTGGTACTCGAAGTGCTTGCGGCCGCGGCAGCTCCGGCCGATGGCGCGGACGTTGGCATGACAGCCTCGGCCATGCGGGAATCCCTGCTGGCGGGCGCGGATGCCGCCTTCGCCAGCATCGTTCCGGCGCGTTGGTCGGTGCGCGTCAATGACGGCCGGCAGTTCAAGGTCTTTCAGGATGTCCGGGCCGTTCTCCACGAGGACCTCAGTCAACCCATCTACAGCGAGGACCTGGCGAAGAGGCTCGGTGTGTCGGTACGGACCCTGCACGACACGGTTCTGCGCTATCGCGGGATGAGCCTGCATCGCTATCTGCGCCTGCGGCGGCTATGGCTGGTGCGCGGGCGCCTGCTGGCAGGCGCCGAGAGCGTGAAGGCGGCGGCGCTGGCCTCCGGCTTCTGGCATTTGAGCGATTTCTCGCGCAGCTACCGCCAGCAGTTCGGTGAGACGCCGTCGGCGACGCTGGAGCGCGGTCGAAGAAGCTGACGGTGGCGTGACGACGAAGGGACTCGGAGCGCGCGCAACTGCGTGCTAAAGCCTGCAGCCATCATGAGCAATCGCATCCTCGTCTTCTACGGCTCCTACCGGTCCGACCGGATGGGCATCCGTCTCGCAAACTTCGTCGTCGAGCGCCTGCGCGGGCGCGGTGACGACGTGACCCTCATCGACGCCAAGGCGGTCGGCCTGCCGATGCTGGACCGCATGTACAAGGAACATCCGAAGGGCGGAGCGCCCGAGGCGCTGGAGACGCTGGCAGGACAAATCCGCGACGCCGACGGATTCGTGTTCGTGACCGGCGAATACAATTGGGGGATTCAGCCCGGCCTGAAGAACCTGACCGACCATTTCCTCGAAGAGTGGTTCTGGCGTCCGGCAGCCATCGTGAGCTATTCCGCGGGCCGCTTTGCCGGTGCACGCGCCGCGACGGCCTGGCACGGCACGCTCTCGGAGATGGGCATGGTCGTGGTATCCAGCACGATCGGGGTCGGCCCGATCGCGCAGTCATTGTCGGCCGAAAGCGAGCCGATCGGCGACGGCGGCAAGGCGCTGGAGCGGGCGTTCCCGCGCTTCGCCGATGATCTCACCTGGTGGGTCGAGGCCGCCAAGGCGCAGCGCGCGCGGAAGGCGCCGCCATACTGAGGGCGCATGCGGCGCCGCGCGAGGCGCGGTTGCCGCCGGCGTGTCGCAGCGCTAACCGTTCAGCGCAATGGAAATGCGTGGGAATTCGGCGTTTCTGCCGCGACTAGAGGCCATGCGTGGTTACGCGGCACTGTCGGTGCTCGTGTTCCATGCTTGCGGATTGTCATGGGAGATGATTGCCGGCGGGATGGCGCCGGTCGTCGTCTTCTTCGTGCTTAGCGGGTTCCTGCTGGCGCGATCGCTGGATCGGGATCCAGATCCGATCACATTCGTGCGCCACCGGCTGTTCAGGCTGCTGCCCGCTGCGATCGCGACCGTGTTCCTGCTGACTTTGGCCTATCAATGCTTCGGCTTCTATGTCGGCTTCAAGCCGTCATTCGATCCGCTCAACGTCGTTCTCAACGCGCTTCTAATGAAGAGCGACATCAATGGCGTGATGTGGTCGCTCACGGTCGAATGCGTCGCGGTTCCCGTAATCTTGATATCCCACGCCTTGCTGAGGCGATCTGGAACGACGCTGGTGTGGATCCTGGTCGTCATTCTCGTCGCGATGTCGTCGTGGGGACCTTACGTCCACCTGCTTGGCGGCTTCACCAATCTTGCGCCGCTCTATGCCTTCGTCGCAGGCCTGCTTGTGCAGACCTACGGGCCGAAACCGACCAAGGGATTGCAGCCGACGAGGGTGACGTTTGCCGTGATCGTCGCCTTTGCCGTGATGGTCATTGCGGCGGTTCGGAAGCAGACGGCCGTCACGATCGCGTTCGAAACGCTGTGCGCGTCCGTGCTCGTTTGCCTTGCAGCTTTCGGCCCGGCCAGGCTTTCCGCGCTCCGGCCATTCGATCTCGCTGTTGCCCGGTTCTACGGGCGGATATCGTACAGCTTCTACCTGCTGCACATGATCGCCTTGGGGATCGCGGCGCGCTTTGTGCCGTTCGATCAGCAGCCGGTCATGCGGGCCGCGATGCTGTTCCTCGTCGCACTGTTGATGACGACGCCCGCGGCCTGGCTGATGTGGCGCTTCGTCGAAGTGCCTTTCATCAACCTCGGTCGCAGGCGGATGGTGGAGCGGCCTGCCTGATGCCGCCAGCCGCGCTTACGCGGCCCTGACCTCGGCGAGGAAGCGGTTGACCTGACCGGCGAGGTCGCGCGACTGCGAGGCCAGCTGACCGGCCGCGCCCAGCACCTGGCTGGCGGCAGCACCGGTATCGTCGGCGGCACGCTGCACGCCGGTGATGTTGGTGTTGACCTCCTGGGTGCCGCGGGCGGCTTCCTGGACGCTGCGCGAGATTTCCTTGGTCGCCGAACCCTGCTCCTCGATCGCGGCCGCGATCGCCGTGCCGATCTGGTCGATCTCGGCGATGACGTCGGCGACGTTGCGGATCGCGCTCACGGTCTCGTCGCTCGCGGCCTGGATCGCGGAGATCTGCTCGGAGATCTCGGTGGTCGCCTTGGCGGTCTGGCCGGCGAGCGATTTGACCTCGGAGGCGACAACAGCGAAGCCGCGGCCGGCATCGCCGGCACGGGCGGCCTCGATGGTCGCGTTCAGCGCCAGCAGATTGGTCTGCTCGGCGATGCTCTGGATCAGCGTGACGACGTCGCCGATCTTCTGCGCGCCTTCGGCCAGTGCACGTGCGGTGTCGCCGGTGCGGCGGGCATTGTCGACCGCGCGGGCGGCGATCTCGGTGCTCTGGGCGACCTGGCGGCCGATCTCGGCGATCGAGGAGGTCAGCTCCTCGGTCGCACTCGCCACCGTCTGGACGTTGGTCGAGGTCTGCTCGGAGGCGGCGGCCACGACGGCCGCCTGGCTGTTGGTCTGGGACGCCGTCGACGTCATCGACTGCGCGGTGCCTTCCATCGTCGCGGAAGCCTGCGACAGGCCGCCGACGAGCTCGCCGACCTTGGTCTCGAACGTGCGGGTGAGTTCGTCGAGCAGCTGCGCGCGCCGCATCTTGCCGTCGCTCTCGGCCTGCTTCTCCGCGGCGAGGCGGTCGGCACGGATCATGTTGTCCTTGAAGACCTGGACTGCGGCGGCCATCGCACCGATCTCGTCGGAGCGGTTCGCACCGGGAATTTCGGCGGTGACGTCGCCGTCGGCGAGGCCCGACATCCGCGAGGTCAGGCCGACGATCGGCGCACAGACCCGGCGGCGCACCATCACGACGAGACCGACGCTCGCGATCAGCACGGCCAGGAGGCCGGCGAGCGCGATCGTGAAGCTGAGCTTTGCGGTCGACTCGGCGCCGGCCAGGATCTCGCCTGCGTTGTCGTAAAGCGCGTCGCGGACGCCGATGATGCTGCCGAGACCCTTCTGCGAGGCGGCGTAGTAGGTCTCGACGTCGTGCTCGTACTTGCCGCTGACGGCGCCTTCCTTGACGAGCTTGAGCTCGCGGCCGAATTCCTCGACATAGCGCGAATTCATCGTTTCGAGCGCAGCGCCGACATTCGCGGGCGTCGCCGGGTTGCCGCGCATTTCCATCAGCGACATCACGATCTGGTCGTTGCGGCCCTGCATGCGGGCCACGTCGGCCTTCTCGGCGTCGCCGGCCACTTTCTTGCTGCCGACGAGGTTCTTGTGCACGCTGGCATTGAGGCCGCCGATGTCGCGGAGCGTCATCGCGATGTTGGCGGAGCTGGCCTGGCGGTAGGCGTCGCCATTGAGGATTGCCATGCGTCGGACCTGCTCGTTGAGCAGCGCGGTGACGCCGGCGTTGAGCACGGCGTTGTCGGCGACGACCTTCTTGGCGGCGTCCTTGCGCGCCTCGGCGGGACCCGCGATCGCCTTGTCGATGGCCTCGCGCAGCGCGGTGAATTTCGCATTGATGGCATCGATGCTGGCGCCCAGCGCGTTGCCGTCATCGAGCGAGCCGGGCAGGGCCTTGCGCAGCGCGTTCATCTTGTCGCGCGCGCCGTCGGTCTGCTTGCGCAGCTTGTCGTGCTCGGTGAGCTGCGACGGATCGACGGTCGCAGGCCCGTAGAGGATGTTGGTGGCGAAGCCGCGCTCGGGATTGAGATAGCGCGGGATGTCGCTCACGGCGCGGACGATCGCCAGCCGGCTCTGGGCCTCGTCGATGCGGTCGATGGTCTGATACCTCGAGACGGCGACGTAGACGGCGAGGCCGCCACCCACGGTCGACAGCGAGACGATGGCGGCGGTCAGGAGCGTACCGATTTTCATGGCATTTCCGGGCAAATCATGAAGGGACAAAACGACTTGCCGGAACGATAGGTGGGCCTACTTAACCCCGGGTTTACACCGGGGGTTGCGCAAGGATGTCGAGCGTCGCGCTGTCGCGCGCGCCGGCAAAATAGCGATCGAGTGCCGCAGGGAAGAGCGGTTCGTCTGACACCGCCGCGAACAGGGTCATGGACGAGCGGAATTTGGCATCATCAGGCGCGCCGAGAATGGCGTTGATGGTGCGCCCCTCCACCGCCAGCACGAGCCTGGTGCAGTCGATCAGCCGGGGCCCGAGCACGGTGTGGGCGAGGTAGGCTTCGGCCTCCGCGCGCGAGGCGATGGCATAGCGCTGCGACATCGCACTGAAGCCGAGGCCCGCGACCTGCGGAAACACGAACCACATCCAATGGCTCTGCTTGCGGCCGGCCGCGAGCTCCGTGACCACCCGGGAATACACGGGGGCCTGGGCCTGGACGAAGCGGTCGAGGTCAAAAGGATCAGGCATGAACCACCTCCGGATACCGGCCCGGCCGCGATTATGCCTCACTTTTGGCTGCAGATATGGTAGCTGGTAGAGAGTCTCGGCGGGGGTTTGGGCACCCCCGGGGGTCTCGATTGGGGTTCGAGGTTTGGGTCGTTCTGGGGATCTGATGGTTTCCGACGCAGCACGGACGAACAAGCTGTTGTCGCGCCGCCGTATCGGGCGGTTCGAGACCGTATTGCTGACCCTGGGGGCGCTGGCGCTCGCGCTGGGCGCGGCAGCCTGGGTCACCGAAGGCGACCAATCCGCTTCTCTGGTTTCGGCGTCCTTGCCGTCTGGCGGCAATGCCCGGACGACCTCATTCAGTGAACGTTTTCAACCTCTTGCGCCGGTTCAAGGTGACCTCGATGGGGCTTCCCGGCCGCTCGAGCGGTCGGCGGTCAGCGTGCTCCAGTACAAGCTCCGCGACGCCAAGGCGCTGCTGGCCCAGCAGCTGGTCGGCAGTGACTGGCGCTTGAGCCTGGACGGGGACGACCACCTTCCGGCGGGGGAGACCAGGACCTCGCAGGCGCAGGGCATCCCGATGCCGCGGTCGCGTCCGAGCCAGGCCGACTTTGCCGCCCAAATCGCCTCGAGCCAGGCCTACGCCGAGACCAACCCGCGGGTCGACAACCGCAACTTCTTCGAAAAATTCCGCGACAAGATCAAGCTGGCCTCCCTGACCCCGGACAGCGGCCTGTTCAGCCGGGGGCCTGATCTCTCCGAGCTCGGCTATGACTCGAAGACCGCGGTCTACGACATCACGGCGAAGGCGGTGTACCTGCCGAGCGGCCTCGCGCTCGAGGCCCATTCGGGCATGGGCGACCTGATGGACAACCCCGACCATGTCGACCAGCGCATGGTCGGTGCGACCCCGCCCGCGATCTACGACCTCAAGCTGCGTGAAAAGCCGTTCCACGGCGTGCGGGCGCTGCGTATGACGCCGGTCGAAGGCACCAGCGCGCTCGGCCGAGTCGGCCTGTTGACGCACAACTACATGCTGGGCCCGCGCGGCGATTCCAACGGCTGCGTCTCGATCAAGTTCTATGATCGCTTCATCAAGGCTTTTGACGACGGCGAGTTCAATCGCCTGGTCGTGGTGCGCAGCCTGAAGGACGCGACCACTGTGTCGCAGCGCACCGCCGCAACGGACTCCTGATTTTGTTGGGCGGCAGGGGGCTGCCGTTTGGCCTTCGTTAAGCCGTCTCGTCCAGAAGCAGCCCATGAACGACCCATCCAGTTCCGACACTCCGCTGCGCACGACGTTCAAGATCCGCCTGAACGGCGACACGCTGGCGATCGCCACGGTGGGCCAGGCCTATCGCTTCCTTACCAACTTCAATTCCGTCGAATGGATGGAATTCCGCTCGTTGCATGACGACGCCGTCAGCGCGCTCGAAGGCGCCTCCGACAATGCGATCCTCGCGGTGCAGGCGACCAACGCCGTGCGCGCGCTGTTCGTGAGCGCCAAGCTGCTCTGAGCTTTCCTCTTCCCTCGAACCGGCGTCGCGCCGGTCGCGACCAAGCCATGGCGCGTCGTCGCGCCGAGGAGGGAATGCATGGACATCGCAAAGTTCGTTTCGTTGGTTGATTGCGCCGATGAGGAGCTGCCGACCGAAGCCGCGCTCGCAAGCTTCGAACAATCCATCGGCTGTCGATTGCCCGACGACTACCGTGCCTTTCTGCTCGCGTGCGCCGGCGGCTATTGCAGCGGAGCGGCGGACTTCAACTGGCCGCACGGGGATTGGGCCGGGCAGGTCCAGTGCGTGCAGGGCTTGCGGCAGGGGCATCCCGATTGCTCGCTGGTGGAAGTCCGTGCGACGCCGCAATGGCCGATGGTCGACGAGCTCCTTTGGATCATGAGCGATGTCGGCGGTAATCCGATCTGCATGACGATCGACAAGGCGCATTTCGGCAAGATCTGGTTCGTGGATCACGAGGTCGCCGAGTACGACAAGCCCTGGACGCTCGCCGAGGCGATCTCGGACAAATGGGGCTATGTGCTGCCCCTGGCCGCCTCGTTCGGTGACTTCATCGATGGCCTCTACGCGGAAGCCGAGGCGGCGTAAGGCGCTCGCTGGCCAGCGCGCAGCCGGTCCGGATGGCCTCGATTTGAGCAGGCCGGCTCTCGCCTTATCATGGCTTGAACTGGGCGGGCGGAACGGGCAAACGGTCGACCACGACCGTGGCCTGTGCCACCCATCATCCAAGCCTGCTTCAAGGGAGAGCCCCATCATGAAACGCCGGACATTCCTCAAGGGCGGCGCCGTTGCCGGCGCGACGACGCTGGTTGCCGCACCTGCGATCGCGCAGAGCGCGCCCGAGATCAAATGGCGCCTGACCTCGAGC
>JAEWBW010000580.1 GCA_023390955.1 Pseudomonadota bacterium | reverse complement strand
TTCTTGGGGCGCGGCAGTGAGCGACAAGAACATCTTGTGGCAACGGGACGGGATAGATCCCGGTTGGTTTACAGCCGATCACATCGGGTCGATTAGGAACAGCACGAGTTACCGCCCGGGCGGTTGTTGGTTCTTGCCTGCTTGGCTGCCCGACACCCAAGAACACGACGTCGGTCCTTTTAAGACCAAGACTGCAGCACTAGCTGAGGCGGAACGCCTGGCAGCCCTCGACATACCAAGAACATAGAGATCAGCTAACGTCTCGAACCCGTGTGTTCGGAACAGCGCTTACGTTTTATCCGCCTTTTTGAGAGGCTAGGTCGCGCTGGCTTACCCCAAACGGGTCAAGACTGAATGAGGGCCGAGGTTTATTGTCAAAGCCTTCTAGGCCAGGCGCGGAAAGCGCCAGCGGCCGGCATATATTGTTGGGAGGGGCCATGGGGCACCGCATCCCGTGCTATTGTCTACTCGGCGGCTGCCTCTTTTACTGTAAGCATCCGGTGAAGGCCCCGATCGGTCTGCATTGAACTTGCTGTCTCTAGCGATATCGGACGTCCTTGCAGTTATTCGTCGTCGTGAACGTGGCGGGCACTCGCTCCGGTCCCCAGATTGTGCGCCCAGCCTTTCGAGGTGCGAGGGCGAACGAGCGGTTTCGGTCCTCGAGGTACCGCGTGATCGCGGCTTGAGCATCAGTCACGGTGGCATAATCGCTATTGTAGATGACTGCGCGCGCCATTCCACTGAACACTGACTCGATTACGTTTAGGAACTGGGCCTGCGCGGGCAGCGGTGCGAGGCGCTCGGTCGTAGTCAGCCCAGCCGTTAAGGAACTCAATGTGGTTGACGAGCTGCTCGGATAAGTGCCATGGCGCAGCATCCCAGGAGAGGCAAATATGACGATAGGCCTTGTACTGGCGCCTCAACTGGTCGACCAGTTGCAGGTCTCGGTGCTGTTCTTTCGATCAATAGAAATGGGTAATTTGGTTGCACGACAGTTCAAGCGCAGCTGTCACAATTAGTGCGCCTTTTGACTTCTGCCACTGGGGTACATGCCGAACCTTGCCAGGCGGCTGAAGAGCCTTGCCTCCACGCATCTTCACGGCAAAGAGCCCGAATTCGTCGATTGAGAAGAATGCTTCGTCATCCTTGAGCTCTGAGAGCACCTTTTTGATCGCATCCACCCTCTCACTGTAGTGCGGATCTGAGCTAGTCAGCGTAACCCGCGCCTTCTTCCATTGATATCCCGCCTGCTTGATCACTGCGCTGAGGTTGTTCATCGTCGTCAACACTCCCTTCGCTCGCAGAATGGAGTGGAGATCGACTAATCGCCATGTCGTCCGGTTGAAGCCACTATCACGAGGTGGCGTGTGCAGCAGAGCGAAAACGGCATCATTCAGCTCTTTCCCGGGTTGCAGATGGCGGCGCGCAATACGGTGTGGCCGAGAGCTTCGATCATCGAGACCCACTGACCCGTCTGAGCGAAACCGCGCAACCCACTTGAAGATGGTCTTGGCGCTGACCTGGAAATCCCGGGCCACCGATGCAAGCTTCTCGCTGTTGATGACCCTTGAAACGATAAGAAAGCGGCAGCGCGGGCAGGTCTGAGCATTTGCGTACAACTTCATGCCAGTGTCCCTTCAAATTGAGATGATCTGGCTAGATTGATCCAGACGGAGCGGCTGCACTATCAGGCTGCTTCGCGCGTGCGCTGACTCGTGAACGCGCTTGACAGGGTGATCTGGCAGGCGGGCCAGCACGTCGGTAATGGCGAAGTTCTCCGTGTCGGAGCCCTTTGCCCGGAAGGTTCTCGACCAGCATCGTTCGACCCAGCGCAAGAGGCCTGGAGGCAAGTCAGATGAAGAGGCATTCACCGCCGACATCATCCGTCCCGATACGGCGTACGCATCCCGCGAAGGGCTAGCTGGGCCGTTTTTGGGCGGAAGCTGATTGTGCTTAAGCGGCGTGGGCCACGCTTTGAGGCTGCCAATTCTAAGACAGCAATTCGTCAACGCGCTTGGCAAAGGTGATGCGGTAGGCGCGCCACGCTGAATGACAGCGCGAATATTTATGTGTGATTAAAATTGCTTTATAATTTCCGCCGCGGAGTCACGTGCCGACGTTTGAACGCTCGTATGCAGCTCTGTCTTGGGTCCGAATCATGTCCGGCGTATGGGCGACGTGGAGCAGGATAGTGGTGAAAAAGCCCTGATGTCGCGCCTAATTCCTTCGCATCTCCGGCCGGAGTTGTAGCGATGGTCATCGGAAAGACAGCGGTGCTGCGCGCCGGTTGCTGCCGCTTGCCGGCATTGCGGCCGTCCGGCAAATCATAAACAACGCAATCCACATCTGGGCGACCAACAAGCTCAACAAGCTCTAGGTCGAGTTGCTCAAAGGAAATCTCGATTGGGATTGAGAAGCCAGGCGCGGCGATCTCAACCAACTCATGGCCCGCCTTATCTTCTGTCTGTTTCTTTACCGAGAGCACCAGCATCTTCAAAGGCAACCACCTTTTCACGAAGACCATCGAGCAGTTTACCGCCAAAGACTCCAGCAACACGCACGAGGTCATTGCCGAGCTGTTCCGGGCGGTGGACGCTAAGATCGAGGATCGATCCGGGCCAAGGTCCGCCCCTTCACCGACGACTTTCCCAACGCCAACGGCGGGCTGTTCACGAAGCACAATGAGTGCCGAGCTTCTCGCGCATCGCGCGCTCCTATCTCGTGAACGCCGGATCCCTGATGCGGAGGAAGATCAAGCCAGATATCTTCCGCTCGATGACACAGGCCGCTGCTGACGAGGATGTACACGGCAAGAAGGCGAGCCGCTGGCGGGCTCGAGATGATCGGAACAGCACCATAGACATCCCGAATGTTGGCGGGATGAACATATGCAGCCAGCAGAAGACCGCTGGTGTCAGCCACGATATAGCGCCTGCGCCCATGGATTCGCTTGCCGGCGTCGAATCCATATGCCCCGCCAGCTCTGTTATTGAGGCGGTCTGACTATCGGCGGCGGCGGTCCGTTTGGGCTTTCGCCCAAGTTTTCGGCTCGCCTTCCAAACCAAAGCTTCGACGATCTCTTGCCATCTGCCGGTGCCGGGCCAATCGTAAAAATAGCCCTGTACCGTCTAGTAGCGGGACTCTTTCGGCAAAGGTGGCCATTGGCAACCGCTCGACTGGACATAGAAGATCGCCTGTACGATCTCGCGCAGATCGCCCTACCGCGGCCGGCCCAATCGCCGTAGCGACGGCATCTTCCAAGCGCCCAACGCCCAATCGGCATTGGTCAGAAGGAATCACACGCCTGCCAAAGCCGCCCACTTTTTTCAGGCACTAGGGTCGCGGCTCGCAGCATATTGCTGGATCGAGTCTATCACTGCTGCACACTGACGCAGGCTCCGAGGCATGGCGCATGCAAGGCCTGCAGTTGAAGTGCTGCTCTGCAATTGCTGCGACTGCGCGAACTCATTCTTATTTTGGGTAGCCCAAGCCGGAGACGCTCCCGCACCGCCTCGCGCGTTAAAGCATCGTTTATTCGCGATGCAGATGGCCCAGGATCTTTCCTCGTAGGAATCCCCGTTCGAAGATCCGCTCCTGGTCTAGGTGGTCGGCGCAATCGGCTTCCAAACTGCATCTCCGCCAAGCGCGCCGGTCGCGATCACAGCCATGCCGTTCATCTGATATTCGTAAGCAGCACCCGTTGCACCGTTGCGCCAGACGATGTCGGATTTGCCGTCGCCGTTGAAGTCGCCGATCCCAGCCACGTTCCAGGTGTTATCGCCGCCCAGCAGAGCAGAACTGGTCGCGGTCGCACCGTTCATCTGATATTCGTAGACTTGGCCGGTCGCACCATTGCGCCAGAGGATGTCGGATTTGCCGTCGCCGCTGAAGTCGCCGACCCCAATCAGGCTCCAGGTGTTGTCACCGCCGAGCAGGGCAAAACTGGTCGTGGTCGCACCGTTCATCTGATACTCGTAGACTTGGCCGGTCGTACCATTGCGCCAGAGCATGTCGGATTTGCCGTCGCCGTCGAAGTCGACAATCCCAGCCAGGCTCCAGGTGCTTTCACCGCCCAGCAGAGCAGAACTGGTCGTGATCCCACCGTTCATCTGATATTCGTAAAC
>JAEWBW010000560.1 GCA_023390955.1 Pseudomonadota bacterium | reverse complement strand
CGCGGCAGCGCCTCAGGCATCTCGTCGCGAATGAAGGCGATGAGCTTTTCCCGCATCTCGCAGCGGAGATCCCAGGATTGCGGCGCGTTCCTGGCGCTGACCAGCGCGCGGAGCTCGATGGTCCGCGAATCTGCGTCGATCACCTGAAGATTGACCACTGCGCCGTCCCACAGTTTGGTCTCTTTGACCGCTTCTTCCAGCCAGCGGCGAATGCGCGGCACGTCGGCGCGGTAATCGACATGCAGCGCGATGACGCCGATCAGGGACGCGGTGTCGCGGGTCCAGTTCTGAAACGGCTTCTCGATGAAGTAGGACAGCGGCACCACCATGCGGCGCCAGTCCCATAGCCGGATCACCACATAGGTCGAGGCGATGTCCTCCACCCAGCCCCACTCGTTCTCGATGATGACGGCGTCCTCGATGCGGATCGGCTGGGTGATGGCGATCTGCACGCCCGCGATCAGATTGCTGAGCAGCGGCCGGGCGGCAAGGCCGACGATGATGCCGGCAGCGCCGGCGGACGCGAACAGGCTGACGCCATATTGTTTGACCGAATCGAAGGTCATCAGCGCCGTGGATATGGTGATGATGACGATGATGGTATCGGTCACGCGTTTGAAGACACGGACCTGGGTCACATGCTTGCGCGCGATGAAGTTTTCGGTGACGTCGCGAAAGTTCTGCAAATAGCGCGCCGCGCTCATGTCGACGATGCGGATCGAGATCCACCCGATCAGCGCGATGAAGGCGACCACGAAGCAGCGCATCAGGGGGTTACGGATCGTGTCGTCGAGCGGCGCCAGCGGCAGCACCAGCGCGGTCGCTGCCAAGCATAGCGCAAGACGCGCGGGCCCTGACGTCCGCTCGATGAAGACATCCAGCAGCGGCAGACGGGTTCCGAACGCGCGCCTGAGCAGCCACACCGCGATTCGGTAGAGCGACAGCGCAAGGAGATTCGCGCCCACGATCAGACTGAGACCGACGAACCAGGATGGTATCCAGCCGAGTGATCTGTCGATCTCGGCCAACAAGGCCTGCAGATTCATTCCGGTCCCCGCGCGAGTATTTCAAGGTCTCGCGTTCAACGCCTTGCGCGCGGCTTTTCTCCCGCAGCCAGTGCAACGCAGCATTCCTCTGGTGCAACCGTCGGCGAATTGCGTTATTTCTGTGGAGCCATGACTCGACGTAGCGGCAGCGCCGATCTTCCTCTCCACTCAGGGCGAGTTCCGCCCTGGCTCGCGAGCCGCATGTCCTCGCTGGGTGCGATCGTCACCCAGGCGATCGTGCACCATTACGGCCGCGACGCGTTCCTGCAGCGGCTGTCGCATCCGTTCTGGTTCCAGTCGTTCGGCGCCGTCATGGGGATGGACTGGCACTCTTCCGGCATCACGACGTCCGTGATCGGCGCGCTCAAACGCGGGCTCGGCCCGCTCCAGGACGAGCTCGGCATCTATGTCTGCGGCGGCCGTGGCCAGCATTCGCGCAAGACGCCGGACGAGCTGCAGCAACTCGGCGATCGCGTTGGCTTCGACGGTGCAAAGCTCACGCGCGCCAGCCGTCTGGTCGCAAAGGTCGATAGCGCAGCGGTGCAGGACGGATTCGATCTCTATTTGCACGGCTTCTTCGTCACCGCTGACGGCAAGTGGACGGTGGTGCAGCAGGGCATGAACGGCGACAAGCGCCAGGCCCGCCGCTATCACTGGCATTCGGAAGCGCTGAAGAGCTTTGTCGATGCACCCCACAGCGCAATCGATGGACCGGCGCAGGGCGAGATCGTCAACCTCACCGACCACCGCGCGGACGTCTCGCGCACAGCGCAGCTCGAATTGCTCACTGAGCTCGGACCCGATCGCATCGTCTCGGAGTTCGAGCGGCTCAGCGGCATCGCCGAGCCGGCGCAGGGCATGCTGCCGCATTTGATCATGCCGGCACATCACGACGTGCGGCCGAAGGACGTGTTCGCCCGCCGCCTGCACGGCACGCTCGCCGCGGCGGCTGAAGCCGGCCCGGTCGACTTTCCCGAGCTGCTACTGACCTCGGGCGTCGGCGTGCGCACCGTGCGCTCGCTCGCGATGGTCGCGGAGGTCGTGCATGGCGCGCCTTATCGCTTCACCGATCCCGCGCGCTTCTCTCTCGCCCATGGCGGAAAGGATCGTCACCCCTACCCTGTCCCGATCAAGGTGTATGACGAAACCATCCGCGTACTGAAGGGCGCCGTTCAGCAGGCGAAACTCGGACGCGAAGAAGAGATGCAGGCGCTGAAGCGCCTTGACGATCAGGCCCGTCGGCTGGAGCGCACCGCCCAAGGGCCATCCGTCGACGCCTTCATCGCCACCGAGCGCGCGGCATCGCCGGATCTCGACGGCCGCTCCGTGTTCGGGTGGGAGCGCGATCTCGCCAAAAAAAAGCGGACCGGCTGAACACCGGTCCGCGAGTCTGTCGGGAGGAAACGCCCTCTCAAATTCGGTCCTGGTTGATCGACTAATGTCCGCCCTTGTCCGCCGCGTCGTGACTGTGATGGGAGTCGCGCTCGCCTCCGCCGCCGGAGACATGGCTACGGCTGCGTTGGGGATCATCGGCCGGTGGCTTCTTGACGTCCAATGGCGCCTTGGCGTTTTCGTGGGATGCGCCGGGCCCGCCCTGGCGAATGGTGTTTGGAGTTTTGGTGGATGTCGACATGACTGTCGCCCTCCTTATCAGCGATCTTGCTGGTAACCTTGGTTGGTCGTGTTCTGCTTGATGTTGGCCTGCTGGCCCTGCTGGTCCGGGTTCTCCGCGCGCTGTCCATGCGGCGCCTGATCCGCGGACATCTGCTTCTTGTCGCCGGTTCCCTTGGTGCTTTGGTTGGCCGGTGGAACGGGTGGCATCTTGCCGGTCATGACACTGCTCCCTGAGAGATGAGGACCTGCGCCGGAACGGAACTGTTGCTGAAGTTCGGTGTGGCGAGGCCTCGGTGACAACCAACAGTCCGACCTCCACGTCGTTCCTGATGAATTGCGCGGCGCGGCGGTTTCCGAAATGAAACCTCGGCCTCACGTTAGCCCGCGTGCGTTCCGTCCGTCTCCGCAATGACGGGCAGTTTTGCAATCATGCGAATGCCCGGCCGCTTGCGCCAGCGAATCTCGGAAGGCTCGACAGCGAGACCAAGTTTCGGCCAGCGCGTGAACAGGGCTTCAAGTGCGCATGCCGCCTCGATCCGCGCGAGCTGGTGCCCGAGACAAAAATGGATTCCCGTCCCGAAGGAGATGTGGCGGTTGGGCTTGCGCTCGAGATCGATACGCTCGGGCTGATCATGCACCGCGGGGTCCATGTTCGCCGCGGCGAGCATGACCATCACGCGGTCGCCCTTCTTGAGGCGAATACCTTCGATCACGACGTCCTGCCGCACGTAGCGCGGCTTGGAGAACTGCACCGGCGAGACGAAGCGCAAAAATTCCTCGACGGCGAGGCCAGCGCGGCTCCAGTCCTGTTCCAGCCAGTCACGCAGGCCAGGATTGCGGAGCAATTCGTAGACCGAGCCGCTGATGAGGTGCGTCGTGGTCTCCGAGCCCGCCGCCAGCAGCAGAAACACCATCGCCACCATTTCATCCGGCGTGATCTGACTGCCCTCGCGTTCGACCTGGACCAGCTCAGCAATCAGCCCCTCGCCGCCCTGCTTGCGCGCAAGCTGCAACTGCTCCTCCAGGTAGCGGCGCATCTTGCGCAGCGCGAACAGCAGACGGACGACGCTGACGACGTTCGTGAGCGAAGCCATCGCGTTGGCCCAGGCGATGAATTTTGGGCGATCGGCCAGCGGCAGGCCGAGAAGTTCGGAGATCACCGACAGCGGCAGGATGCGCGCATAACGCTCGACCAGATCGGCCGGGCTTCCACTTGCAAACAGCTCGGCGGCAAGATCATCGGCGATCGCGCGGATGCGCGGCTCCATCGCCACGATGGCCCGGCGGCGAAAGGCTTCGTCGACGATGCTGCGCAGCCGGGTGTGATCCGGCTCGTCCATGGTCAGCATGTTGCTGGCGATGGTGGTTACCAGCTTCGGCATCCACCAGCGAAGACTTGCGAGCCTGCCGCCTTCCTTGCGCAGCGTGAAGGTGGCGCCGTCCTTCAGGATTTGGGCGGTGGCATCGTGAGTCGTGGTGATCCAGACGTCGCCGACGAGTGGAAAGCGCGTCGCCACGACGGCGCCCTGCGCACGCAGCGCGGCGATCGCCTTGGGCGGATCGCGAAAAAAGGCCTCGCTCGTGAAATCGAGGCGCATTGTCATGGGATGACCGGACCGGTTGGTGACGCCTCAACCAGATGGGATGCGGAGAACGTCCCGCAAGGGGAACATCTCGCTGCGCGGTTGCGCGTGCTCGTCCTTACCCACGCCCCGGAGAACGCTGGCCGGTCTTGCGCTGCTGTTGCGTGTAGGCGTCCCAATGGCTCCAGCTGCCACTGCTCAGGCTTTGCTGGTCGGTCGCGAGCGGACGGCGCGTCCGCTTGTCATGCTCGCCGATCACACGCTCCGACTGCAGGATCTTGCGCTTGAGTTCCGCGATGGTCTTCTGTGTCTGGCCGTCGCGCTTCGACGACGCGATTTCGCCCATCGTGAAGCGCGCGGTCTCGAGCGCCTTCAACTCGGCGCGGTTCTTCTTCAGTTGGACCCGGTGCCAGGCGATATTGCTGTCGCTGTCCGCAACCATGTGGAACTCCGCTGATTCGGCGTGTCCCATAGTATCGCGTGCCGAATCGGCGCCGCAACGGGCGCGGGGCGGCGAAAATACGGTCTTATTGCGCAGGAATTCCGGGCTTAGCGCTCGGCAAAGGCCTTTTCGACCACGAATTGGGCCGGCTCGCCGTGATTGCCCTCGACCAGCCCGCGCTCGGTCAGGAGCGCGCGGGTGTCGGTGACCAGCGCCGGGCTGCCGCAGATCATGACGCGGTCGTGCGCCGCTTCCAGCGCCGGCAGGCCGATGTCGGCGAACAGCTTGCCCGAGGTGATGAGATCGGTGATCCGCCCGCGGTTGCGGAAGGGATCGCGGGTCACCGTGGGGTAGTAGATTAGCTGCTCGCGGATGCACTCGCCAAGCAATTCGTCGTTGGGAAGTGTCTCGGTGATCATCTCGCCATAGGCGAGTTCCTTCACATGGCGGCAGCCATGCAGCAGCACGACCTTCTCGAAACGCTCGTAGGTCTCGGGGTCCTTGATCACGCTCAGGAACGGCGCGAGCCCGGTTCCAGTGCCGATCAGATAGAGATTGCGCCCCGCCTCGAGGTTGTCGATCACCAGCGTGCCGGTGGCCTTGCGGCTGACGATGATCTCGTCGCCTTCCCTCAGATGCTGGAGCCGCGAGGTCAGCGGGCCGTCCGGCACCTTGATCGAGAAGAATTCCAGCGTGTCCTCGTAATTGGCGCTAGCGACGCTGTAGGCCCGCAGCAAGGGCTTCTCGCCGACCTTGAGCCCGATCATCGTGAACTCGCCGTTGCGGAAACGGAAGGTCGGGCTGCGCGTGGTCTTGAAAGAGAACAGCGTGTCGGTCCAGTGGTGGACGCTCAAGACGCTTTCCTGATTGAAATTGCTCATCTCACCCTCTGGCCGGCCGGAGCATTATCGGTATAATTCGTTCGTATACATTCATTAGTATACAAACAAATTGGCAGGGTTCAAGGCGGTCCGGGCTTTTCTGCGGGATTCGTCGCCATCGCCTTGACGATCCCGAACAATTCAGAAAACCTGCCGGAGCTTTGGGGATCCCTCCAGGACGGCCTGGATCGACGAAACGGTCGCAGACGAACGGGCGGGATCGGAAGTTGGTACGTGTGTTGCTTTGCCGCGGCGGACGACCAAGGGGAAACGATACATATGCTGCGCGTGGCTCTCGACCGCCTCTATCTCTACTCCGGCTACCTCGCCGGACTCTTCCTGATTGCGATCTTCGTCCTGATGATGCTGCTCTCGGCGGGACGGCCGCTCGGCATCAACATCCCGGCGGGCGATGACTTCATCTCCTGGTGCATGGCAGCAACCGCCTTTCTCGGGCTGGCGCATACATTCAGGCATGGCGAGATGATCCGCGTCGGTCTCGTGATCGATCGCCTCAGCGACAACGTGCGCCATTATGTCGAGATCGCCGCCCTCCTCGTCGGCGTCGGCTTCATCGGCTTCTTCGCCTGGCACGCCGTGATCATGACCTGGCAGTCGTGGAAGTTCTTCGACATCTCGCAGGGCGTCATCGCGGTCCCGTTGTGGATTCCGCAACTCGGCTATAGCGGCGGCCTCGTGATCCTGTTCATCGCCTTCGTCGATGAGCTGATCCATGTCTTGCGCGGCTTTGCGCCGCGCTACGAATTGCCGAAGCCGACCAGCGCCGAGGAAGTCGTCGAGCGCGCCATGCAGAGCGGAGTCTGACGTGGAGCTGCTCTCGATCGCCGCGCTTCTGCTCGGATTTCTCGCGCTGCTGCTGGGTGGCGGCGTCTGGATCGCCGTTTCCCTGATGGCCACCGGATGGGTCGGCATGCAATTCGCCGGCGGCGCCATCCCGGCCGGAAGCGTGCTTGCCACTACCGTCTGGGGCAACAG
>JAEWBW010000380.1 GCA_023390955.1 Pseudomonadota bacterium | reverse complement strand
GTGAAGGGCGTTGCCGGTGCCGCTGGCCTTGACGGTCGCATTGTTCGTCAGCGTGCCGTCCTTGAGCACGGCATTGCCGGTCAGGTCGATCTCGCCATTGTCAGTCACCGTGCCGCCGGTAATGGTGGCGCCGTTGACAGTCAGCTTGCCGGTGGCATCGACGGTGACGTTACCGGAGTTCGCAACGGTGGAGCCCTGATCGATTGTCAGCGCGCCGTTCGCCAGCACCTCGATCGTGCCCGTGGCGGCATTGGTAATGGTCTCGTTGTGAAGCGCATTGCCGGTGCCGCTCACCTTGAGCGCGGCATTGTTCGTCAGCGCGCCGTTCTTGAGCACGGCGCTGCCGGTCAGGTCGATCTCGCCATTATCGGTCACCGTGCCGCCGCTGATGGTGGCGCCGTTGACGGTCAGCTGGCCGTCAGCATTGACGGTGATGTTGCCGGAATTCGCGACAGTCGACCCCTGGTCGATCGTCAGGGCACCATCCGCGAGCACCTTGATGATGCCGGCCGCGGCATTGGTGATCGCCTCGTTGTGGAACGCAGCGGTACCCTTGACGTTTACCGCGCCCGTGTTGCCGAGCGCGCCGTCCTTGAGGACGCTGGTGCCATCCAGCTCCAGCGTGCCGGCGATCGTCAGCGTGCCGCCGGTGACGATTGCTGTATCGACGATCAGCGTCGTGCCGCCATCGGCCTTGATCGTTCCGCCGGCATTGGCGATGTCTGCGAACGACTTCAGCGTGCCGCCGGACAGCTCGATCGTGCCGGAATTGGTGATGGTGGCCCCTGCGCCGAATTCACCGCCGCCGGCGAGCGTGATCTGGCCGGAATTGGTCAGCCTGCTCACATCCAGGATGTTCGCCTGGCCACCGATCGACAGGATGCCGGTCGCCGCATTGGTGAACTTGGAATCGGCGCGCATGTTGAGCGCACCGGAAATCGTCAACGAGCTCTGGTTGATCACTTCGGGCGGCGGGCCGCCGAAATCATTCATCGACAGCGACTTCGCGAACGCCGCCTGGTCGATCGTGACCGGGTAGGACGGCGTCAGGCCATGCAGCTGGTCGGTGATCACGATGACGTCGTCATCGATCGTCGGCACCGTGCCGGTGGCCCAGTTCGCCGCATCCTTCCAGAAGCCGCCGGGAGGCGCGCCGGACTGCGTCGTGGCGATCCACACCACCGCCGGGCTGTCGGTGCCCTCGATGGTGACGGTGATGGTCTGGGTCGAGGTCGCGCCCTGCGCATCGGTGAGTGTGACCGTGTAGGTCAGGGTGAGGACTTCGCCCGCCGGAATGAAGTCGGCGAGATAGACCGGCAGATCGGCGAGCGTCCAGTCGATGACGCCGTTGCCGGTCCCGGTCGAATCGGTGTGCAGCGCGACCGACATCGCATTCTGGAAGGCGGCGAGCGGCCCCGGTGCAACAGTCCTGCCCGGCAGGGTCGCACTCGTCAGCACCACATTGACCGTATGTCCGTCGGTCAGGTCGACGTCGGTGAAGGTCAACGTGCCCGAGGTCGGCACATCGCTCTCCAGCGGGCCGCCGGGAACGCTGGTGCCGCCTTCGAATGTAATGGTCGGAACGCTCGCGGTGATCACCGGCTTGTCGTTGGTACCGGTGATCGTGATCGTGATGTCGATGAAGCTGGTTTCGTTGTTCAGCTCGAAATTGTTGTCGACGCGCACCTTGTAGGTCAGCGTCAGCGTCTCGCCCGCGGCAAGGAAGTCGAAGGCCTTGTCGACGACGCTGTAGGTCCAGGTCACCGCGCCGTTGTTGGTATTGGTCGCGTCGGGGATAACGACGATCTTCACCGCGGTCGCGGCAATGTCGGCCTTCTGCAGGTCGGACAGCTGCGAAGTGACGTTGACCTTGGCGGCGCTCTGGTAGGTGTAGGAGCCGAAATCCACCTTCACCGTCGGCCGGTCGCCGAGGTTGAAATCGAAGAAGGTGATCTTTCCGCCGACCGTGTCGCGATCCGTGGCCTCGCCGGTCCGGTCGGTGAGCTCGGTGAGAGCGAACGCCGTCCTCGGATTGCCGTTGAGATCGAGGCTGCGCGACTCCGGCGCGCCGGCAAGGCGGCTCGGGGTTGGCGGCGTGCCAGGCGGCGGCGGCGGCGCGCCGGTGCCGGGGGCGGAGGTATGGACGAAGACCGCCTCGGCGGTCGCACCGCTCGCGGTCTTGATCAGAAACGAGTTGCCGTCCTGCGTGATCGTGTCGGTGAAGTTCGTCGTCAGCTTGGTGTTGTTGTTGGTGTTGTCGGTGAACTTCAGCGAGAACACATCGGAGATGAGCTTCTGCACATCCGGCGACATCAGCGCATTGGAGATCGAGACGTTGCCGCCGCTGATCTGGATCATCTGCCCCGCCTGGTTGACGGTGGCGATCGGCAGCAGCGTGATCTTGTCGAACAGGATGTACGAGCCGGTGGTGCCGTCGGGCTCGACCAGCACCTGGAAGTTCGCCTGCGGCTGCGGATCGCCGCCACCTGCCGGCACGGAGAAGCTGATCTGCGTCAGGACCGCCGTGCCACGAATGCCCATCGTGGCGACCGGCGTGTCGATCTTCATGTCGCCATGCTTGGCGGTCTCGCCGGCGACGAAGCTGATGGTGCCCGCGACCAGGCTGAGCAGCGAGGAGTTGCTCGACCCGTTGGGGTCGTAGACCATCTCGTTCAGCACCATCCGCGCATTCGAGGACAGACCGAACACGGTGCCATCGATGAAGGTGACGCCGAGGGTCGAATCCGAGCCGGTCGACAGCACGTCGCCCTTTTCGACGTTGTCGCCGTTGTTGAGGATGATCGACACACCGTTGCGAATCGCGGTGGCGCTGCCGGTCAGCTTGGTGACGTGACCGATGACCTGCGCCGCGGCGGCGCCCGGCGCGGCTTGCGCATACTGAACGTGACCGGTGAGCGCATTGACGATGTCGCCGGTGAGATGGGCACCGTCGGGCGAAGCGATCGCGGCGCGCTTCTCGCCCCTGAAATAATCGTGAACGACGAACTCGCGCTCGTCATTGGACAACACAAGATCCAGACCGGCGCGCTTGATCTCGCCGTGGAACAACAGAGTGGCATCGGGAACGACGAACGCGCCCGGCGGCACGTGGCCATGGCCGGCGGCGGAGAACGAATCGAGATGCCCCTTGGCTGGGGACTGAAAACCCTGACCATCGAGGGAGAGCGCGGCGTCAAATTTGCCAGCGTAATTCAACCGGGCACCGTAAATCGGTTAATATTCAAAAAAGTATGGTTGGGCTAAGCTTGCATATCATTAGCAAGTCCTTAGCGAAACCATCTACTGCTTGTGGAAATTGGCTTAAAGTGGGCAAAGGAACCGCCCCCCACTGCCAATGTGACAGAGAAACAGCGGGTTTTGCTCCAATACTTCCAAGTATTTCTTTTGTCGTGCAGCGACATTGACTTTCATCCCAAGTCATTCGAAGCACAAATAGAAGATCGGATACTTGACATATCTTCACTTCGCATTGCCCTGCAACATACTGTGGCAAATACGGAGTTTTGACTGTGACTTAGCTAACAGAACCACCGAAATAGCCGGTCATTAGCCATACTGTCCGGAATCAGGCGGGACACAACTTCAACCTGCAAATAGTTCCATTTCGCGGCGAGCTGGACCGGACGGGCATCCCCGGTCCCTAAAAGTTTAGGCAATCCGGGGAGGCCGATTTCAGCCTGTTCCGCGGATTTGGAGCCCCTGCCACGCGCGTTAAGCCGAACAGAACGGCCTTCCCCGCACTATCTCCGCACAGAAACAAGCCGGCACGCGGGTCAGGGGTGGCTCCGATGCCGGACAGGGGAAGTCAAATGGTGACGGTTGCTCACTCGCGCGCCTGGCGCGCGATCCTGTTCATTTGCGGCCTGATCATGCTCGGATCGGCCACCGACCTTCGCGCCGGCACGCTGCTGTCGCCGGGCTCGGCCGTGATGGTTCGCAAATCCGCCGAACCCTTCGGCGTGTTCGCCTTCGCGATCTCGACCGGCGACATCAGGCAGAAATGGCTCAGCCTCAAGGACAGGCTCGACGACGAGATGGTGCAGCTCGCGCTGTGCGACGGCGACCGCGACAATTGCGTCTCGCCGGCCGCGCTCAAGCTTCTCGCGATCGTCGACCAGGCGAGAGCACGCGAGGGTCGCGCCATGCTCGGCGAGACGAACCGCGCCATCAACCTTTCAATCAAGCCCACCAACGACGGCGCCGACGACGCCTGGAGCTCGCCGCTCGCCACGTTCCAGCGCGGCACCGGCGATTGCGAGGACTACGCGATCGCAAAGCTGGCCGCGCTGCGGCTTGCCGGCGTTGCCGCGCAGGACCTGCGGATCCTCGTGGTGCGCGACATGCGGGCCGGCGAGGAGCACGCGGTTGTGGCCGCGCGGCTCGACGGCCGCTGGCTGATGCTCGACAACCGCCGCATGGCCATGGTCGAGGACGAGGCTTTGCGGACCTATCAGCCGCTGTTCACGATCGATCGCGCCGCCGTCCTGAAATATGTCGACGAGCCGGCCTTCCCCCGTCCCGCGGTCATCGCAAACAACGAGCGATAAGGCCATTCCGTCGCGCCGTCCGGGACGCTAGCATGTCCCTGTCAGGCAGGCGGGGCGACTGGAAATGCGAAGAGTTTTGCTGGCGATGATTGCGGGCGCGATGGTGCTGGCAGCGCCGGCCCTCGCCCAGCCCGCCCCCTCCATCGCCGACAAGCTGCCGCTGTTCGCCAAGAACAACTGTGCGCAACAGCGTGATCCCGCCAATCAACTGTTCTGCGGCGACGCCGCTCTGGCTGCCGCCGCGGAGAAGCTGAGCACGGCGATCGAGGCGCGGCTCGCGCGCCTGCCGGATCGCCTGCCCGCCATCGAGGAGAACGCGATCTGGCTGCGGCAGCGCAGCCTCGGTTGCGGCATCAACGGCCAGGCTCCTGTCCGCTATGAAGACGTCGATCGCGTTCGCGCCTGCCTGCTCAAGGTGACGGACGATCGCGCGGCGATGCTGCGCAATCCCGATTTCGATTGCCTCGCCGCCAACACTGCCGCGGGCGCGCTGATCTGCGCCGACCCATCGCTGGCGCTGGTCGAGACCGAGCTCAACGGCCAGGTGCTCGCGCTCATCACCAGGCTGGACCCGGTTGCCGCACGCTTTGCCTATGCCGAGTACGCCAGGTGGACCCGCGAGCGCGACCGCAAGTGCAATCTGGTCGGCAAGGAGAACGTGCCGCTGCAGGAGCTCGCGGGCGCGGAAGACTGCCTCGCCGAAAATCTCAACCGCAGGGCCGCCGAAATCCAGGCCGCCAAGGGCGATCCGAAGAAGGTGTTCGGTAGGCAGGTCGCGGCGCGATTGCCGGACACCGATGCCGTCGATTTCTGCGCGGCACGGATTCACGCGGCCAACACCTGCGCCAGCTTCCTCCGCATCAACCGCGTCTACGCCATCGACAGCCAGGTGACGGAGCAACAGGCGCAGGTCACCGGCGAGATCGAGATGGTGGTTCTGTCGCCCTTTGCCGCCTGCAGCAAGGTCGCCTCTGCCTGCACCGGCACCTGCTGGGACCCAAGAACGAACCGGCCGCAAGCTGCTCCCGCGGCAAGGGACGCCGCGCGCGAATCCTTCAACGTGACGCGGCGGATCAGGATCCAGCGCACCTTCGCCTTCGACAAGGCCGCCGACGGCTGGCGCTGCAAGGAGGACGAGCTCGCGCCGGTGAATTCGGGTGTCGCGAGCGGGGGGTAGTGAAGTTCTTCTTCCTTCTCCCCTTGCGGGAGAAGGTGGCGCGAAGCGCCGGATGAGGGGTTGCTTCAGCGCACCCAACGCGAGAGATTCGCGCGCGGAGAGAACCCTCACCCGGCTTTGCTTCGCAAAGCCACCCTCTCCCACAAGGGGAGAGGGTGAGCGGTACGCTTTGCTAATCCCACGCGGGCGCAAAGCCCGGATTGACGCAGCGCTTGTCCTTCGGCAGCGCGGCGATTTTTGCGCGGTCGGCATCGTCGAGCGTGACCTTGAGCGCATCGAGGTTGGCCTGCTGGCTCTCGCGGCGCGAGGCCTTCGGGATCGCGGCGACGCCGTCCTGGTCG
>JAEWBW010000532.1 GCA_023390955.1 Pseudomonadota bacterium | reverse complement strand
AACCACCGTGCAGGCTTTGACCGCGTCGTGATGGCGGTCGCAGCGACCTTCCTCACGGTGTCGGCCACATCAGCGCTGGCGCAGGATCAGGCGCGCAGCAGCGCTGCCGAGCTCGCGATCGAAGCCGCGATCCCGCGCCCCGAACCGGCCAATGTTCCGCCCCCGACCGCCGCCGATATCAAGCTCGACAGCACCGCCACTGTGCAGGAGCCCGCAAAGGACGCGCCCCTCAAGGCCGAAGCCGTGCCGGCGCCCGCCCCCGCTGCCGTCGACAGCAAGCCCACCGAAGTCGTTACGACGCCGGCTCCGAAGGCCGAGCCCGCCAAGCCGGAAACGGCGGCTGCCCCGGCAGCGCCTGCGGCACCCGCGACCGCTGCTGCTCCTGCCGCCGAGCCGGTGAAGGCCGCGAGCAACGTGCCCGCCGCCGACCAGCCGGTCGCCGACAAGATCAAGGACGCGATCGGCGCCAAGGGCGTGCGCTATTTCGACCGCAAGAACGAGCGTGCCGCTGTCGAGAAGTTTTACGGCGCCCGCGACTTCGCGCCGGTGTGGACGCAAGCTGGCGCCCCGACCGCTGCCGCCAAGGGCGTCATCGCACGCCTGAAGGACGCCTCCTCGGACGGCCTCAATCCGGCCGACTATCCGACGCCGGATTTCGCTGCCGCCACCTCGCCCGACGCGCTTGCCGATGCCGAGCTGAAGCTCACCGCCAGCATGTTCGACTATGCGCGCCACGCGCAGAGCGGCCGCATGCACTGGTCGCAGGTCAGTGGCGACATCCTCTACCCCGAGCACCCGATCGATCCGAACGAAGTGCTGGCGAAGGTCTCGTCCGCGACCGACGCCAATGCCGCGCTCGAGGGCTACAACCCGCCGCACAAGCTCTACAAGGAACTGAAGGCCAAGCTCGCGCTGCTGCGCGGCCAGGGCGACGGCCCGGTGATCACCATCGCCGATGGCCCGGCGCTGAAGTACACCGCGGCCCGCGGCAAGAAGCAGGCTGAAGTGATCGTGGAAGATTCGCGCGTGCCGGATCTTCGCGCCAAGCTCGGCATCACCGAGAACGCCAACGACACCCGCTACGACGCCACCGTGGCCGACGCCGTCCGCAAGTTCCAGGAAGGCGCCGACATCAAGGGCACCGGCATCCTCGACGACAAGACCGTCAAGGCGCTGAACATGCCGAAGCGCGACAAGCAGATCGACGTCGTGCTCGTCAACATGGAGCGCTGGCGCTGGCTGCCGCGTGATCTCGGCGCGCCCACGCTCGGCGATGCCTATGTCATCCTCAACGTGCCCGACTTCACGCTGAAGGTCATGCAGCGCGGCCAGCAGGTCTGGACCACGCGCGTGGTCACCGGCAAGCCGGGTTCGCACGCGACCCCGATGCTGACCGAGACGATGAAGTACATCACGGTCAATCCGACCTGGAACGTACCGCCGTCGATCGTCTACAACGAATATCTGCCGGCGCTGCAGCAGGACCCGACCGTGCTCCAGCGCATGGGCCTCCGCCTCGAGCAGAACCGCGACGGCTCGGTGCATATCTCGCAGCCGCCCGGCGAAGCCAACGCGCTCGGCCGCATCCGCTTCAACTTCCCGAACAAGTTCCTGGTCTATCAGCATGACACGCCGGACAAGCACCTCTTCGCCAAGGAAGAGCGCGCTTTCAGCCATGGCTGCATGCGGGTGCAGAACCCGGATCAGTACGCTTCGGTGCTGCTGAACATCGTCATGCCGAACGAGAAGTACACGCCGGAGCGCGTGCGCAGCATGTACGGCAAGAGCGAGGTCGACCTGCGCTTCCCGACCCCGATCCCGGTCAACATCACCTACCAGACCGCGTTCGTGGATGACGCCGGCAAGCTGCAGTTCCGCAAGGACATCTATGGCCGCGACGCAACCATGATCAACATCATGAAGAACAAGGGCGGCAAGGATCTGGAGAACGTGGTCGCCCATTCGCAGCCGAGCTATTCGCGGCCTGCGACCACGCTGCCGTCGGGCGTTGCCTTCGCCAACAATGGCGGCTCGTCCGGACCGAACTTCTTCGAGCGGCTGTTCGGAGCGCCGACCCCGCCGCCGGCCCCGGTCGGCCGTCGTCCGCAGCAACAGCAGCGCGTGTTCACCCGCTAAGCCCGGCTCACGCAAAATTCTTCAATGAAATCAGCGATCCCGTAGCGATACGGGATCGCTTAACGTTAACCATCCTCCATCGCCGGAGCGCCAGTGGGCCTTTTTTCGCCACACTCAACCGGTTAGGTCGCTAATCTGACTTGGGGGCAGGAAGGTCAATCAAGTTTTAACCTTCCTGCTTTAAGAAAGCGTTCACTCTCTTTCGCGCGCTAGCGGGGTTGCCGGAAGAGTCCATTTGAACGCTCGTCGACTGGGTGGGCTCATTCGTGCTGGCTGGTTTCGCACGCCAAATCGCTGTGCTGTCGTTGCCTCGTGGGGGCGTTAAGGCCGGTTCACGGATCGGCCTGGCGTCCCTGTTGCTGGTTGCGTGCGCGGGCTCGGTTCAAGACGCGACCGCGGTGAACGAGACCAAGACGCTCTCCTTCCACCACACCCATTCCGGCGAAGACCTCACCGTCACCTTCAAGCGCAATGGCCGCTACGACGAAGCAGCGCTGAAGCAGCTCAACCACTTCCTGCGCGACTGGCGCACCCAGGACGAGACGGTCATGGACCGTCACCTGTTCGATATCCTCTGGGACGTCTACCGCGACGTCGACGGCAAGCAGCCGATCCAGATCATCTCCTCCTACCGCTCCCCCGCCACCAATTCCATGCTCCGCCGCCGCTCCTCCGGTGTGGCGCGCCACAGCCAGCACATGCTGGGACATGCGATGGACTTCTACATTCCGGGCGTGGCGCTCGAGCAGATCCGCTTCGCCGGGCTCCGCCTGCAGCGTGGCGGCGTCGGCTTCTACCCGACCTCCGGCTCGCCCTTCGTCCATCTCGACACCGGCAGCGTCCGCCATTGGCCGCGGATGACGCCTGACCAGCTCGCCCGCGTATTCCCCGACGGCCGCACCGTTCATGTCCCGACCAACGGCGTACCGCTGAAGGGCTATGAGCTCGCCAAGGCCGACATCGAGCGGCGCGGCAGCGGCGACGACGGCGCTTCGAGCGGCGGCAAGTCGAACTTCTTCGCCGCCCTGTTCAAGGGCAAGCAGGCCGCACCGGCCGCCAGCGACGAGGATGACGAGGGCGCAGCGCCCGCACCGGCCGCCAAGCCGACGCTGGTTGCGGCAGCCGCCAAGCCGGTCGAGAAGCCGGCCGATCCGGTCCCGACGCCCCGCGCAAAACCGCAGATCGCCAACACCATCCAGCTCGCTTCGGCCGATGCGCAGATCGTGCCCGCGCCCAAGGAAGTGACCAAGGACGTCACGAAGCCGAAGCCCGCGCCCGTCGCCGAGAAGCCGGCTAGCGGCCCGCAGACCCCGGCCGACATCATCAACGCCCGCGGCTTCTGGGATGCGCCCGCAGCGCCCCAGCAGGCCACGCCGGCCCAGGTCGCAGCGCTCAAGGCGCGCCAGGCCCTCGCCGCGGCCACCGAGCCGCAAGCCACCGCAAGCGTTCCCTCGACCGCCTATCAGGCGCTGGCCTATGCGCCGGCCGCCGCCTCGCCGGTCGACCGCAGCAACATCGTCGCCGCCTCGGCACCGATCCCGCGTGCGGCTCGCCCGGCCTCCGCAACGCGCGGCGCCGTTCCCGCGACGGAGATCAACACGGTCGTCGCCAAGAATGGTGAGAAGAACGGTGACGGCATGATCGCGAATGCGACCCGCCTCTCCGCCGCCAAGGGCGAGAGCATGTGGCTCAAGATCGCCATGCTGGCGCCGAGCGCACACCGTTCGATGTCGGTGACGATGATGGGCGATGTCGACATGAATGCGATGCGCGCCTACTTCATCAAGCCGCACGCCGTGGTCGCCATGGGCTTCACCGACGATCCGACGCGGGGCATGTCCTGCGACAGCTTCTCGGGCTCCGCGACCGCCAGGCTCGAGACGACCTCGTTCGTGATGCGCACCGCCGCGCTGCGCTAAGGCGATTTCCAGATCAGCTGAGAATTCGTTTCGTGGGGGCTGCTACCGCCTGCCCTTGCGGTCGAGATGATATGTCAGCGCCAGCGACAGGCAGACCGACAACGGCCGCTTCGGCAGCGCGCCGGTGACGTCCAGCAGCAAGGCGCGGTTGTCCCGGTATTCGAACGCGTCGGGAAAGCGCTCGCGAAAATTCTCGACCAGCGTGGTCTTGCAGTTGAACAGCACGGCGGCGTGCGCGTCCGCACCCTTCACGCGGCCGAGCCGGATGGTGCTGCCGCTTCCGGTCTCGTCGGTGAGATAGGCGGGCTCGCCCCATTTCAGGGTTTCGGTCAGCCGGCCGACCTCGTCATGCGCGCGGGCGGTGGCGAAGATCAGCTCGCGCACGCCGAGCAGCCGCCGGCGAACGGGTGCAGGCATGGCCTCGAACGCAACCTTCACCTCGCGCGGCAGCGGCGGCGCAGTCACGGTGGTCCCCCTCGAAGGCTCCACAACTCCGGTGTCGTCCTGGCGAAAGCCAGGACCCAAACCGCGAAATTTATCGGCGGAGCGCGGCGCCAGTTCCGCGCGAGGATAATGCAACAGCCTGTCTTCGCAACAATGACGGCCGGTGGCTATGGGTCCTGGCTTTCGCCAGGCCGACCTTAGCCTCAGAGCATGCCGAGGGCCTGCATGTAGGTCTCGAGAATGGTCTCGGCTTCGGCGCGCTCGTTCGGATCCTGCTTGCGCAGGCGGATGATGGTGCGCAGCGCGGTCACGTCGTAACCATTGCCCTTGGATTCGGCGTAGACGTCCTTGATGTCGTCGGAGATCGCCTTCTTCTCTTCTTCCAGCCGCTCGATGCGCTCGATGATGGACTTGAGCTGATCCTTGGCGAATTTCGTGGCGGGCGCTTCTTCGTTCACGGCGGTGGCCATGGCCATGTCGTACTCCTGATGCAACTGTCGATATTGAGGGGTGACGCTAGCGCCCTCGCGCCGCGCGTGTTGGATTGACCCTCAGGTTTGGCGGCCCTTACGTCAAGGCGGCTTCGCGCTCGTCCACAGCGCGCCCACACCTTCCTGCAGGGGCCCGCAAAAACCAGTTGTGTGTGGTCGCGACTCAGGGCCTCCGGTCAGTGACCGGGATGGGACTTCTTCATCGCAGCGAGCTGCTCGGGGGTGGCCGCGCCCTGGTGCTTGGCCTTCCAGTCCTCATAGGGCATGCCGTAGACGGCCTCGCGGCTCTCGTCCTTGCTCAAGGCGACGCCGCTGGCGTCGGCGGCGTCCTTGAGCCAGTTGGAGAGGCAATTGCGGCAGAAGCCTGCGAGGTTCATCAGGTCGATGTTCTGGACATCGGTCCGGGTCTTGAGATGGTCGACCAGGCGCCGGAACGCGGCGGCCTCGAGCTCTGTTCTGGTTTTGTCGTCGATTGCCATGGCCGTGACCTCGCTGATGTCGCCCAAATCCTTACGGGATCAGGTAGGCCCTTGTCACAGATTTTGCCACATCCCGGCGCAAACGGACCGCTGCACGTAGTTCCACGGCTCTACGCCAAATCATCAATGATCTGATATAGCTTGCCGCGACAATGACCGCCGAATCTTCATTCCGCCCCCTCCGCCTGCTCGCCCGGCTCGCTCCGGTGCTGGCGGTCGCCTGGCTGTGCCTGTGGAGCGCGCCGGCCTCGGCCGATTTCCGCCTCTGCAACAACACGTCGAGCCGGGTCGGCATCGCGCTCGGCTACAAGGACGCCGATGGCTGGACCACCGAGGGCTGGTGGAACATCTCGTCGCGATCCTGCGAGACGCTGCTCCGGGGCACGCTGGTTGCCCGCTACTATTACATCTACGCGATCGACTATGACCGCGGCGGCGAGTGGTCGGGACAGGCCTTCATGTGCTCGCGCGACAAGGAATTCACCATCCGCAGCACCGAGGATTGCCTGGCGCGCGGCTATGACCGGACCGGCTTCTTCGAGGTCGACACCGGCGAGCAGCGGGCCTGGACGGTTCAGCTTACCGACGCCAACGAACAGCCGGCGCAGCAGCGCGTGCCAGGCATGACCGGCCCGGTCGGACCGGGCGGCGTTCCGGGTCTGCCCAACACCCAACCGGGCGCTCCGCCCCCCGGCCTCCCGCCGGCACCTCCGCCTGGAAACAAGCCATGAGGCGTCTTCGCCGTATCAAGATTCTCGCGACCCTCGGCCCAGCCTCCTCAGATCTCGCAATGATCCGCCGCCTGTTCGAGGCCGGCGCCGACATGTTCCGGATCAACATGAGCCATACCCCGCATGACAAGATGCGGGAGCTGGTGGCGACGATCCGCAACGTCGAGTCCAGCTACGGCCGGCCGATCGGCATCCTGGTCGATCTGCAGGGACCGAAGCTCCGCATTGGTGCGTTCGCCGACGGCGCGGTGCAGCTACAGAACGGGCAGACCTTTACGCTCGATTCCGACAAGGCGCCGGGCGACACCACGCGCGTGCAGCTTCCGCATCCGGAGATTCTCGCAGCACTCCGCCCCGGTCATGCGCTGCTGCTCGATGACGGCAAGGTGCGGCTGATTGCCGAGGAGACCTCCAAGGAGCACGCGGTGACGCGCGTCGTGGTCGGCGGCCGGATGTCGGACCGCAAGGGTGTCAGCCTGCCCGACACCGATCTGCCGGTGTCGGCGATGACACCGAAGGACCGCGCCGATCTCGAGGCCGCGCTCGTCACCGGCGTCGACTGGATCGCGCTCTCCTTCGTGCAGCGCGCCGACGACGTGGTCGAGGCCAAGAAGATGATCCGCGGCCGCGCCGCGGTGATGGCCAAGATCGAGAAGCCGCAGGCGATCGACCGCCTCGCCGACATCATCGAGGCGTCCGACGCGCTGATGGTGGCGCGCGGCGATCTCGGCGTCGAGCTGCCGCTCGAGCGCGTGCCGAGCCTCCAGAAACAGATGACGCGCATGGCGCGCCGCGCCGGCAAGCCGGTGGTGGTCGCAACGCAGATGCTGGAATCGATGATACAGTCGCCGGTGCCGACCCGCGCCGAAGTTTCCGACGTCGCCACCGCCGTCTACGAAGGCGCCGACGCCATCATGCTGTCGTCTGAGTCGGCGGCCGGCAAATTCCCGGTCGAGGCGGTCTCGACCATGAACCGCATCGGCGAGGAGGTCGAACGCGACCCGATCTACCGCTCGGTCATCACGGCGCAGCGCCCCGCGCCGGAAGCCACTGCAGGCGATGCGATCGCGGATGCCGCGCGGCAGATCGCCGAGACGCTCGACCTTCCCGCGCTGATCTGCTGGACCTCGTCCGGCTCGACCGCCGTCCGCGTGGCGCGCGAGCGGCCGAAGCCGCCGATCGTGGCGATCACGCCGAACATGACGGCGGGCCGCAAGCTCGCGGTGGTCTGGGGCGTGCACTGCGTGGTGGCCGAGGACGCGCGCGATCAGGACGACATGGTGAGCCGCGCCGGCCAGATCGCCTTCCGCGACGGCTTCGTCCGCGCCGGCCAGCGTGTCATCATCGTTGCCAGCGTACCGCTCGGCATTCCCGGCACCACCAACATGGTGCGCATCGCTTCCGTCGGCCCCGAGGGCGACGCGAATATGTGATTTTGGTCGGGCCGGGCGAGCCCGCGGCCAAAAGCCGGAAAACAACCCCCTGCACAGTAGCCGGGCTTCCCCCGGCCGATTGCTGCGGTTGTCCGAAAAGCTTTGCGCGAACAGCGAATTGAACGCAGCGAGGCCCGATTCCCACGTCCGACGGCTTACGCCCCGACCAGCGCCTTCACGGGCAGAACCGTCTGCTGCACGACGAGACCGCGAGCGCGCGCATCCATCACGCCGACGGCGCGCAGCGCGAGCAGCGTGACGGTCTGGACGGCGTCACGCAGCTTGACCGGGTCCTCGAGATTGTCGGGCGCGAGCGGCCCGACAAGCGCTTCGTGCAGGGCGCCGAGCAGCGCGGTTGCGGCCAGCGCCGTGTCCTGCGCCGGCAGATGCCCGGCACGAACGGCGGCCTCGATGCGGGAGGCGACCTCGCCCGCGATCTCGCGGCGGCTGGCCAGCCGCGAGGCGCTGACGTCGACATCGACCGGCTCGGCCAGGATTCCCCAGGCGAGCTTGCGCTGGGACAGGGTGTGGACGGCCACCGTGGTGACGGCAGCGGCAAGCGCGGAGGACGGCCCGGGCGCAGCGTCCGCCGCCCGGCGGATCGCCGCCAACTCGTCACGCGAGACCTCGGCAATCAGCTCGGAGATCAGGTCGGCCTTGGACGGGAAATAGCGGTAGACCGTGCCCGCCGCGACATTGGCGCGGACCGCGACCGGCGCGATCTGCACCGCCACCATGCCGCCTTCCGCCGCTGCCTCGCGCGCCGCCGCTAGGATGGCGCTGCGACGCGCAGCCAGGCGCTTCACCACTTGATGGGTTCGCCGATAAACCATGGCACTTCCTGCCCCCGCACCCGGCGCACAGCCGAGCGCTGAATTTCTGTAGTCCGCCCAAATCGCCCGCAAGAAATGAACAACTATTCAAGGCGGATGACAAGAAGCAAATCCGCAAAGCTGCGCCAAGCGCGGCGTGATCCCAAAATCCCTCAAATCAGACTGAATTAAACCACCAACAGCAAACCAAGCTTCTTTGCCTGACTTTAATCTACGTGCGTGATCTTGGCGTCTCAACCTATTGGTGCGGAATGATCGATCCCCAGGTCCGGACGTCTTGGCAGCTCTTCGATGCCAACTGGATTCTCGTCGGCACCATGGGCAGCCTGCTCGGATGCGGGCTCATCGTTACCGGTCTCCGGCTCGAGCCGGTCGCCTACGGCGTCACGATCATTATCGCGCTGACCCTGCTGGCGATCGTCTATTACCATCGCCGGACGAGAGCGGAGCGCGCCGATCCAAAATTGATGTTCTCGCTCGGCGCCATCGGACAGGTCATTGTCGTCTGCACCTTCGTCGGGCCGCTGAGCTACGTCGCCTGCGCCAGCGGCTGGCCGCTGCAGGACCAGGCTCTGCTCGCGATCGATCGCGCACTGGGGATGGATCCGGAGCCGATCGCCAGATTCGTCAACGATCACCCATGGCTCGCCGGCATTCTCGCCAAGGCCTACGGGCTGATTAAATGGCCGCTGCTCGGCATTCCCGTCGTGCTGGCGCTGACGGCGCGTTACGTGCGCCTGCAGGTGTTCATGCTGGCAATGAGCCTCGCGCTGGCGGTCACCATCGCGATCTCCGCCGTCATACCGGCGATCGGCACCTATTACGGACTGCAGCTTCCTGCGGCCCACTTCCCGAATATCCCCAGCGCGGTCTATGCCGGCCAATTGCGCGACATCCTCGCGCTGCGCGAAGGCTCGCTGCGCCAGCTTGAGCTGTTCTACCTCTCGGGCGTCGTCTCGTTTCCGAGCTTTCACGCCGCCTCTGCCGTGCTCTACATGTGGGCACTGTGGCCGGTGCGCGGAATCGGCGGCATCGCCGCGGCGCTCAATCTGCTGATGATCGCGGCAACGCCGGTGATCGGCGCGCATTACATGATCGACGTCTTCGGCGGCATCGCACTGGCGGCAACGTCGATCTGGGCCGCGAATGCCTATCTCGAACGGATCAGCCGTTCGCCCAGAGTTGCGGCGACCCAGCCCTCCTGGGAACCGAACTTCGGCATCGAGCCTCAATAGGAAGGCCTCGCCGGCGACATTTCCTTTGGTCGAATTGACCAAACGCACAAACGAAAAGAGCCCCGTCTTGCGACGGGGCTCTTTCTATTCCAGGTCGATCGTTCAGCTTACTTGAGGCTGGACGAGATCGAACCGAACTTGCCATTCAGCGTGGTGCCGAGGTTGTTGACCACGGTGATGATCGCGAGCGCGATGCCGGCAGCGATCAGGCCGTATTCGATAGCGGTGGCGCCGGATTCATCCTTCGCGAAACGCGCAACGAGGTTCTTCATAGAATGCTCCAAAGGTACACGAGGCTTCAACTTGTCTGGTCATTCCGGCTTCCCAGCGCCGCGACCATGCAAAGGACAATAGGCGCCAAGACTTGCGCCACAGTTAATTCATTCGCGGAAATATGATGCGGTCTTCGTCAATTCGGCGATGGTAAACCGGAATTGAAAACGATCCGTTAAATTGCAAGCAATTGGCGCGAAGCAAAGCGCGCCGGTTTACCCGAAGTTATGACCGGCGTGGTCAAATACGGGCCTCGACAGCAGACCGGAACCAAGCCGGCAGAACGACGAGGCGGCATGTCCCTTTCCTTCGCCAACAGCGTCACGATGCAGAGCCGCGCGCGAGCGCTGGTGCCGTTGTGTGTCGGCGCGGGCGCCTATCTCGCCTTCCTGTTCGTCGGCGACACGCTGCTGCAGGACTCGGATTCGTTCTGGCAGATCAAGATCGGGCAGTGGATCCTCGATCACCACGCCATGCCGACCACCGACATCTATTCCTTCACCCGCTACGGCGAAGCCTGGATCTCCACCTCCTGGCTGTCGCAGGTGATGTACGCGGTCTCCTACGCCCAATGGGGCTGGGCCGGAACGGTGATCCTCACCTCGATCGCGATCGCGCTCAGCGCGGCCATCTTCGTCCATCTGCTCAACGCCCATCTCGAGGTTCCCCGCGCGGTGCTGTTTGCGATGCTGGCCCTGTGGCTGTCACTGCATCATCTGCTGGCGCGTCCGCACGTGCTGGCGCTGCCCGTGATGGTGGCCTGGGTCGGCCTGCTGATGGCTGCGGCCGATCGCAGGAGCGCGCCGTCCTGGTTCATGCTGCCGCTGATGGCGTTGTGGTCGAACCTGCATGGCGGCTTCGTGCTCGGTCTCGCGCTGATCGGTCCGATCGCGCTCGAGGCGATCGAGCATGCCGAGAAGGGACAGCGGCTCCGCCTGTTCATGCGCTGGGTGCTGTTCGGCATCGCTGCGCTGATCGCGGCCTGCTTCACGCCCTATGGCTGGAAGACGCTGCTGGGCGCGACCAACATTCTCAAGCTCGGCGAATTGCTGACGGTGATCTTCGAATGGATGCCGGCCAATTTCGCCTCGTTCACGGCATTCGAAGGCGCCCTGCTTGGCCTGATTGCATTCGGCTATTACCGCGGCCTCATCCTCTCCGCGCCCCGCATCTTCCTGATCCTGTTCCTGACCTGGAGCGCGCTGACCCATGTCAGGAGCATCGAGGCGTTTGCGTTCCTGGTGCCGCTGGTGCTGGCAAAGCCGCTCGCCCAGATGTTCACGCGCCGCGAGCCAGACAGCCCCGACAGCAATCCCTGGCCGGCCCGCTACGTCACCGCGCTCGGCGCGCTGATGATCGTGGCCGCGAGCTGGACCTCGACCTCGATCTATATGAGGCACCACCACTTCGCCTTCACGATGACGCAGACGCCGGTTGCGGCGGTCGACCTGCTCCAGCAGCGCAAGCCGGAGCGCATCTTCAACGCCTATCAGTTCGGCGGCTATCTGATCTCGCGCGACGTACCCGTCTTCGTCGACGGCCGCGCCGAGCTCTACGGCGAGAAGTTCGTCATGGACTTCTTCAAGGCGACGGAAGGCAAGAAGCCCGAGCTGCTGCCCCGCCTGCTCGACGAGTACAAGATCGACACCACGCTGCTGGTCGCCGACGCGCCGGGCCCGCAGATCCTCGACAACCTCAAGGGCTGGAAGCGGATCTATACGGATGGCATCGCGGTAATCCATGTAAGGGATAACGCGCAAGGTGCGGATGGTGGAAGCGCGCCGGCGCGGTGAGGCGATCGGCCAAGTCGAGTGGAACTTGATCCAGGCAACGATGCCGACCGTCGTCAACGGTCATCGACAGTCTGGATCAGCTTTGCTTCGACGCCTCCCACCTCCCGCTGCAAGGGACGCCCGCGGAAGCACCGTTCCATTTGCCCGCGCCTGCGCGACCTTCAAGTTGACCGTTTGCATAGGCAGCGCCAAGCGAGACGCGAACATATCCTGATCTGCTGATGGTGCCGGTCACGTTCGCAGGCCCCGAAATCCTTCCGTCGGCAACGGTCAGACTGTAGCTTGCGGTCGCATCGCAGCTGCCGGTCCTGGTCTGGATGGTCACGCTCCAAACGCCGTCAAAGGGCGCTTCGGCGCTGGCGGCAACCGGCGCAGCCAGACAGCCGAGCAATGCCAGCGCATACAGACCGCACATTTTGTCGTTTGACGAAGCAACGCCCAAGTTCGGCATGCCAAGGTTCCCGTTGGCGGGACCAATTAGCCGTCCGGGCAATCCCCCTGACTTGATTTAAATCAAATGACCTCGGCCGCGCCGTCCCGACAGTAGCAGGATGCGTAAGGCATTCCTTCGCCGCTCAATATGATTCAAACATGCCATGAGAACAAATCGCCATGGCCGGTGCGACAGATTGCTGCGCGAGATGTTGCAGTCTGTGCAACGCCGCAGAATGGACGATGATGAGATGGTGTAACTCGCGATAGAGCCGGGAGGAAACCATGGGATGGCTTGACCAACTGTTTGGAAGAACCGAAGGCGCAGCCAGCCGACTGTTTGGCAGGTTCAGAAAGAAATCACACGCTCCGACCGATCCTGATCTCCTGAGAATTGCCAAAGACCGAAAAGGACATGTCTCAAAGAGGGCCGTGAGAGACGAGTATAATCGGCTGGTCCTGGAGAAGTACGCGCACGACAAGGCTTGATCTCCAAGCCAGTCCAATACCGCGGGCCTGACAAGGCTAAGCACAGTTCGAAGATTCTGGCCCACGGGCAGCCCGGCGTGCTTTCATGCGGCTGCCAAGGATCAACTTCGGGGCCAAACAAATGCGATATTTGGTGCTGGGTGCAGGCGGTACGGGCGGCTA
>JAEWBW010000512.1 GCA_023390955.1 Pseudomonadota bacterium | reverse complement strand
TTCGCCCAGAAGTCTGTCCCGTCGTCCTTGTCGCGGCTGCCCCCCGCCCCGCGCTGCTTGGTGCGCTTCATCGACATGTGGAGCCACCCTTTTACCAGAGCGCGGACTCCTTGGCATCAAGCCGTCGCAGAAGACGACGAACCGCTGCGCTGGCGCGGGGGATCCGAACGTGACACTTCCGTGGCGGCGGCGGACTGGGGGCGCGAGCCCCAAATTTCGAGGACGACCCGCGCGAGATAGCTCAGCGTCCATCGCGCCTGATCCGTCTGCTCGGACCGACGGTGGGTCTGTCTCGAATGCGGCTGGGACGGCGCTAGATTCGGCAGCGGATGGACCAGACGCTCGAGGCACCGGCACGTGCCCAACTCCGCCATGACGATCTCGTGAAGGAGATCCGCGCGCACGATTACCGCTACTACGTGCTCGACGACCCGAGCATCACGGACGCCGAATACGACGCGCTCATGGTGGAGCTTCGCGGCCTCGAGGGCCAGCACCCCGAGCTCGTCACTCCCGACTCGCCGACGCAACGGGTCGGAGGCGAGGCACGCGCGCTGGTGACGAAGGTCCAGCACGAGGTACGGATGTACTCGCTCGACAACGCGTATTCCGCCGTCGAGATGACGGAATGGAACCGCCGCATGGTCACGAGCGGTCTTCGCGACGGCGACCTGCCGAGCTTCACCGTCGAGCCGAAGCTCGACGGCGCGAGCATCGAGGTCGTCTACGACGGCGGGCGTCTCGTTCTCGCCTCCACCCGCGGCGACGGCGTCTTCGGCGAGGAGATCACCGTGAACGTGCGGACGATCCGCGGCGTGCCCGCGCGGATCCCGTTCACCGGGAAGCTCACGCTCCGCGGCGAGGTGGTCATCTATCGCAAGGACCTCGCCGCGCTCAACGCCGAGCGCGTCGGAGCGGGGCTCGAGCCGTTTGCGAACCCGCGCAATGCGGCTGCCGGTGCGCTCCGTCTCCTCGATCATCGCGAGGTGGCGAAGCGACCTCTGCGCGTCGTCTTCTATCAGGTGGTCGAGGGCGCGAAGGTAGCGTCGACCCACGGGGAGACGCTCGACTGGCTCGCCGCGCAAGGGCTGCCGACCCATCGCCGGCACGAGGTCCTCCTCTGGGACGGCGTGATGGACGCGATCGCGCGGATCGAACGAGCGCGCGGCGATTACCCGTTCGAGACCGACGGCGCCGTCGTGAAGGTCGACGCGTATCGACAGCAGGACATCCTCGGTGCCACGTCGAAGTTCCCCAAATGGGCGATCGCCTACAAGTTTCCGGCCGAGCGCGCCGTCACGCGCGTGAACGAGATCGTCGTCCAGGTCGGTCGCACGGGGGCTCTCACGCCGGTCGCGATCATGGACGGGGTCGAGCTCGGGGGGACGATTGTCTCGCGTGCTTCGCTCCACAACGGCGATCAGATCCGCGAGCTCGACGTGAACGTCGGCGATCGCGTCGTCATCCAGAAGGCTGGCGAGATCATTCCGCAGGTCGTCGCAGTCGCGGAGCGGAGCCGCCCGCCCGGAAGCGCGCCGTTCGAGATGCCGAGCTCGTGCCCAGCGTGCGGGACCCCCGTCGTCAGCCGGCTCCGCGAGGCCGGCAAGCCCGAGCTCGGCGCGGAGGCGACCGTCCGCTGTCCGAACCGCGAGTGCCCTGCGCAGGTCATGGGCCGCATCCTGTATTTCGCGAGCCGTCCCGCGATGGCGATCGACAAGCTGGGCGAGTCGCTCGTCCTGCAGCTCACGCGCACGGGGCTGGTGAAGGACGTCGCCGATCTCTATGACCTCGACGAGGCGAAGCTCGCCGGGCTCGAGCGGATGGGGAAGAAGAGCGCGGAGAACGTCCTTGCCGCGATCGAAGGCTCACGCGAACGGACGCTCGACCGGCTCATCGGCGGTCTCGGCATCCCCGGGATCGGTCAGGTCGCGGGCCGGCAGCTCGCAGAGGTCGCCGAGACGCTTCCCGACCCACTCTCCTGGTCGTTGGCGGAAGCGCGGGAGAAGGCCTCTGGCATCCTCGGCTTCGGGGCCAAGATGGTCGACGCCGTGGTGGCTTTCCTGAACGATCCCGAAGAGCGACGCGTTCTCGAGAAGCTCCGCGAGCGGGGCGTGGGGCGCCCGCAGCCGATCCACGTCGTCGCCGCGTCCGGCCCGCTCGCCGGCAAGTCGTTCTGCGTGACCGGTGTGCTCACGCGAAAGCGCGAAGAGGTGCACGCGCTGCTCCGGTCCGCGGGGGCGACGGTGCACGACTCGGTGAAGAAGGACACGACCTACCTCGTGGCAGGGGACAAGACCGGCAAGACGAAGCTCGATCAGGCCAGGAAGTACGGCGCGAAGATCATCTCGGAAGAAGAGATGGACGCGCTCGTGGTCGGCACCGTGTAGCATCGCCCGCGATGGGCGCACTTCTGATCATCGGAGGTATCCTTTTCATCTTCGGTGTCATCGTCACGCTGACGAACATCAAGAACTACAAACGACGCCAGCGCATCATCGCGACGCCCACCTCGCCGGTCGCGCAGGCACCGGGCAACGGCCTCGTCGAGATCAAGGGGCGCATCGCGCCGAGCGAGCAGGGCCTCGTGCAGACGCCGTTCAGCGGTCGTCATGCCGTGTGGTGCCGCGTCACCGTGCAGGAGCTCCGTTCGTCGGGACGCAGCTCCTACTGGCACACCATCCTGACCGAGGTCGATGGTCGCTTGTTCATGGTCGACGACGGCTC
>JAEWBW010000500.1 GCA_023390955.1 Pseudomonadota bacterium | reverse complement strand
TGGCCTTCGACGATGACTTCGCCGGTCTTGCCGATTTCAGTATTCAAGCTCGTGTTCTCCCGCAGGCGGCGCATCAATACACTGGTCCGACGATCAACGAAACGCTCTGTCAGCCGTTCATGGAGCGCATCTGATAATTTATTTTCGATCTCCCGCGTGACCCCCTGCCAGTGCTCGGGGTCGCCGAGCCAGTCCGGCCGGTTGGCCACGAAGGTCCAGGTGCGGATATGCGCGATCCGGCCCGACAGCGTGTCGATGTCGCCGTCGATGCGGTCGGCCTGGTTGACCTGGGCGCCGAACCAGGCGTCGGCGATCCGGCCCCGGCCCATCAGGAAGCCGTACAGCGTGGTGACGAGCTCGGCGTGGGCGGCGGGCGACAGCTTTCGGTAATCCGGAACCTGGCAGGCCTCCCAGAGCCGCTCGACGGCGGCCTTGCCGTGAGCCTTGTCGCGGACGTCACCGTCGCGGGCGGCGTGGTCGAGCACGCGCATGTCTTCGGCGATCGGCGCGCGCGTCAGCCCCTCATGGCCGGGGGCGAGATTGAGCGAGACCTGGAGCGCGCCGAGCGAGGAGAAATCCAGTTTTGAGTTGCGCCACTGCAATACCTTCACCGTATCGAAGGTGTGGTTCTGCAGCGCATTGACGAGCTCGGGCTCGAACGGACCGCAGCGGCCCGTCGTGCCAAACGTGCCATTGCGCGTGGCGCGGCCGGCACGGCCGGCGATCTGCGCGAATTCGGCCGGCGTCAGGCGGCGGAACTGATAGCCGTCGAATTTGCGGTCGGAGGCGAACGCGACGTGGTCGACGTCGAGATTGAGGCCCATGCCGACGGCGTCGGTGGCGACGAGATAATCGACGTCGCCGTTCTGGAACATCGCCACTTGTGCGTTTCGGGTGCGCGGCGACTGCGCGCCGAGCACCACGGCCGCGCCGCCATGCTGGCGGCGGATCAGCTCGGCAATCGCGTAGACCTCGTCGGCCGAGAACGCGACAATCGCGGTGCGGCGCGGCTGGCGCGTGATCTTGCGGTCGCCGGCAAATTCAAGCTGCGACAGCCGGGGCCGCGTGATGATGGAGGCGCCGGGCAGCAGCCGCTCGATCAGCGGCCGCATGGTGGCTGCGCCCAGCAGCAGCGTCTCGTCGCGGCCGCGGCGGTTGAGGATGCGGTCAGTGAAGACGTGGCCGCGCTCGAGATCGGATGCGATCTGCACCTCGTCGACGGCGAGGAAGGAGACGTCGAGATCGCGCGGCATCGCCTCGACGGTCGAGACCCAGTAGCGCGGGTTCTTCGGCTTGATCTTCTCCTCGCCGGTGATCAGCGCGACGGCTTCAGGTCCCGCCCGATCGGCGATCTTGTTGTAGACCTCGCGCGCAAGCAGGCGCAGCGGCAGCCCGATCATGCCGGACGAATGCGCGAGCATCCGCTCGATGGCGAGATGGGTCTTGCCGGTGTTGGTCGGGCCGAGCACCGCAGTGACGCCGGCACCCGGCGCGCGCTCGGAGGCGAAGGAGGAGGGAGAGAAGGCCATTCTGGGGATTAGGTAGTGGCGATTGCAGCGAAAGTCAGTGCCGAATGGGGCATGCCGGGAAAACGGTGTCATGCCCCGGCTTGACCGGGGCATCCAGTACGCCGCGGCCTTTCGGATCCATCACAACCGCCTCTGGAATACTGGATCGCCCGGTCAAGCCGGGCGATGACGGCGGAGTGTGTGGAACAAGCGGGGTCAAATCCCCCGCAACTGTCTCATTCTGCAACGCTTTCCCAGCCTCGCTTTAAGCTTCGGAACGACTCTAGAACGAATCGCGGCCGAATCGCTGACTCCCCTTCGCTTCCGGATTCGTTCACGCAACATGTCGCGGGACGCTTCCGGGCAGCGCACTAGATGAAGTTTTGCTTCCGCCGACAAGCGCTGTCGTGAGGGTGGATTCGTTAAAATTGGGGACGAGGTGGAGTCGAATCAGAATCGGGGTGGAGTCAAATGGATTCAGGGGCGGAGGACGCCGACACGAAGCGGCGAAAACAACCCCATGCACAGTAGGAGGGGCACTGAATCGATTGAGTTTTTTTGGGGGGACGCTGGCCAAAAAACCTCGGCGTCGTCCCGGCGAAGGCCGGGACCCATAACCTCAGGGAGCAGTTTGGCGAAGGCAGTCAGTTGCCAAGCGTAGGCCGGTACGAACACCGCCCGTAATCGATGAATCACGCGGTATGGGTCCCGGCCTTCGCCGGGACGACACCGTGCCTACTGCGTCTTGGCGACGCGTGGCGGCTGGGGGGCGGTGATGAAGCTTGTCGCTTCCAGCATCGCGGGGCCGAGGGGCGTCGGGATCTTCACCCAGAACGGGACCAGGATGCGGGTTCCGGCGACGGGGGCGAAGGCGACCTCGACGTTGCGCTGGGCGGCGAGATATTTGATCACGGGGCGGTCGGGGATGTAGCCGGCGATCGGCACGAAATAGAGCGCGCAGACCACGACGGGGCCGTGATAGCCCTTTTCCGCCTTGACCGTCTCCATGCGCTTGAAATCGAGCTTGAGATCGTAGCGCATGCGGCCGTCGAACACGGCGGCGCTGCCGTGGCAGGCCTCCGGCGACAGCACTTCGCCGTTGCCGGGCACGCGCACCAGCGACGCCGTCATCGGATCGAACACGCCGCGGCGATGCGCGTCGGTGACGATGATGCGGTCGGCATCGACCGGCGGCTCGGGAAGGATCGAAAACTCCTTCACATTGCCGCGGTCGAGCGTGATGCGGATGTCCTCGGTCTTCTTCGAGGTGGTGGTGGAGGCCTGGTAGGCGGTCGCGACCAGCGCGCCATTGACGACGCGGCCCTGCGAGGCGCCGGTGCCGGAGCCGCCGGTGAAGGATTTCAGCAGCCCCGAGGTGCCGCCCGAGGCGGCCGCGGAAAACTGGTCGTCGGCGATGTCGATGCTCCATCCGCCCTTGCCGACGGGAATGCCCGCCAGCGTCGCCTCGTAATGCGCCTCCAGCTTGCCTTGCGCCACAGCCGGCAAAATTCCCCAAGTCAAACCCATTGCCAGCACGAGCCCGGACAGGGCCGCCAGCGCCAGCCAGCCGCGGCCGCGCGGCCGGGGCAGTTTTGGGGAGTGCATGGGCACGAAATGATCCAATCGGAGCTTTGCGCTTGTTACTTAAGCGAAAAATCGCGGCAAACAACGGAACCGGGACGTGGGCCTCGCCTGGGCGTCCGGCCAACATAAGTTATCTCGCCGGACAATACGCCCTTTATGTGATGGTAAGGCGCGGCAAACACTGCTCTTTCTTCCCCCTCGCCCCGCTTGCGGGGAGAGGGTTGGGGTGAGGGGGAGTCTCCCCGGGAACGGTGAAAGCTGCCCTCGCGGAGAGCCCCCCTCACCCGCCGCGCCAAGGGGCGCGTCGGCCTCTCCCCGCACGCGGGGAGAGGCGTAGAAACCGCCCAAAACCTTGACGACCCGCCCCTTCCCGCCTATACGTCCGGCCGCTCCCACAAGGACACAGATTTTGGACCCCCGTGGCGCCCCGATGGCCGCCGCAATCACATGGGGGAAGGACAAGGATTTTCGACATGTCTCGCCGCTGCGAACTGACGGCCAAGGGCCCCCTGGTCGGCCACAAGGTCAGCCACTCCAACATCAAGACCAAGCGCCGCTTCCTGCCGAACCTCGGCAACGTGACGTTCATCAGCGAAGCGCTGGGCCGCAACGTGCGCCTGCGCGTCTCGACCAACGC
>JAEWBW010000489.1 GCA_023390955.1 Pseudomonadota bacterium | reverse complement strand
CTGCCGCATCGAACAGCGGCCGCCAACCCGAGACCGAGAGCGCATTGACGCGCTTGATCGCGAAATTGGCGCCGGCCAGATGCATCCTGGCCAGCCCCTCGCCGACGCCGGCGCAATGGGCCGCGTTCGGCTTGCGCGGCCAGACGCCTTCCAGAAAGGTGATGATCGCGGCAGGGCGGCCCGACAGTTCGCGCAGCGCTTCGCCGTCTTTCGCTCTCACCGGCAGCGGGCAGCTCACGCCGTGCTCGGCCAGATGCGTCATCAACGCCAGAAAGAACGGCAGATCGTTCTTCGCCACGCGCTTCTCATACAGCGTGAGGATGAACGAGCCTTTGGTCGTATGCAGCAGGAAGTTGGAGTTTTCGACGCCCTCGGCGATGCCCTTGTAGGAGAGCAGGTCGCCGAGATCGTATTGATTGAGGAAATCCGCAAGCTCGTCGGCGGCGACGTCGGTGTAGACCGCCATAAAGGTCTACTCGGCGGCAGCTTCGGGGCGCACCGAGCGCGGCAGCGGGAAGAACTCGTTCTCTTCCGCGGCCGAGACCGTCTCCACATGCAGCGTGTAGCGATCGGCGAAGGCGTCCATGATCTCCTCGACGATCACTTCCGGCGCGGATGCGCCCGCGGTGATGCCGAGGCTTCCGATGTTGCCGAACTTGGTCCAGTCGATGTCGGTGGCGCGCTGCGCCAGCACCGCGATCTTGCAGCCCTCGCGCTCGGCGACCTCGCGCAGGCGCTGCGAGTTCGACGAGTTCGGTGCGCCGACCACGATCAAGGCGTCCACCACCGGCGCCACCTTCTTCACCGCGAGCTGGCGGTTGGTGGTGGCGTAGCAGATGTCTTCCTTGTGCGGGCCGTTGATGTTCGGGAAGCGCTCCTTGAGCAGCGCCACGATCTCGGCGGTGTCGTCGATCGACAATGTGGTCTGGGTCACGAAGGCCAGATTGTTCGGGTCCTTCGGATTGATGGTCTTGGCGTCCTCTGCGGTCTCGATCAGGGTGACCGCGCCGACCGGAAGCTGGCCGAGCGTGCCGACCACTTCGGGATGGTGGGAGTGACCGATCAGGAAGATCTCGCGGCCGCGCTTGAAGTGGATCGCGGCCTCGCGGTGGACCTTGGTCACCAGCGGGCAGGTCGCATCCAGCGAGAACAAATTGCGGGACTGGGCGTCGGCGGGAACCGACTTCGGCACGCCGTGGGCCGAGAAAACCACCGGAGCGGTGGTGTTTTCGGGGATTTCGGCCAGCTCCTCAACGAAGATGGCGCCCTTCTTCTTCAACCCGTCGACGACGTACTTGTTGTGCACAATCTCATGGCGAACATAGACGGGGGCGCCATACTTATCGAGCGCCCGTTCCACGGTGTCGATCGCCCGAACCACCCCGGCGCAGAAGCCGCGGGGAGAACAAAGCACGATCTTGAGGTCTGGTTTGGCTGACATTGAGCAATCTCGGGACCGAATCACCTCGCCAAATGGGCGGGACCGCGGTCGGTGGATGGAATAGGGCTTAGGTACGGGCCTACAGGGACATGAGAGGGAATTGGGCCCCCTTTCGGGCGCTGTCAAGGCACTATCTATAGCAGAACCATTGCGTGGCTACCCCCTCCGGGCTTATATAGCGCGAATTCCCTGTCATCGCTGATGACCACCGGTTTCGCCTCCAGAGGGGTGGGCGAAGCACAAAGGAGATTTGCCATGAGCAACGCACCTCTGATGCCCAAGGCGACCGCCGTCTGGCTGCTCGACAACACCGCGCTGACCTTCGACCAGGTCGCCGATTTCACCAAGATGCATCCCCTCGAGGTGCGCGCGATTGCCGACGGCGACGCCGCCCAGGGCATCAAGGGCATGGATCCCCTCTCCAACGGCCAGCTGACCCGCGAGGAGATCGAGAAGGGCGAGAAGAACCCGGACTACCGGCTGCGCCTCCAGGAGAGCAAGGTGGTGCTGCCGCCGCAGCCCAAGCGCAAGGGCCCGCGCTACACCCCGGTCTCGCGCCGCCACGAGCGCCCGAGCGCCATCCTCTGGCTGCTGCGCAGCCATCCGGAGCTCAAGGACGCCCAGATCATGCGCCTGGTCGGCACCACCAAGAGCACCATCGCCAGTGTGCGTGACCGCACCCACTGGAACACGTCCCAGCTGACCCCGATCGATCCGGTCACCCTCGGCCTCTGCTCGCAGATCGAGCTCGATTTCGAGGTGCAGCGCGCCGCGAAGGAAAAGCCGATCGACGCAGCCTATGGCGGCGCCACCCTACTGCCGGCCTCGGAGACCACCCGCAAGGACGAGTACGAGCCCGCGGAGAAGTCCAGCGACGACCTCAACGTCGACGCCGTGTTCGCCAAGCTCAAGACGCTCGGCGGCAAGAAGCAGGACGAAGAGGAGGAGTAATCTTCTCGTCTTCCAATCGCGACCAAATGCAAACGCGGCGGGTAAACCCGCCGCGTTTTTGCTTTGTGAAAACGATCGTTATCGGCGCAGCTGCAGCCACACGCACACTGCGTCCCCTCCCCCCTTGCGGGGGAGGG
>JAEWBW010000449.1 GCA_023390955.1 Pseudomonadota bacterium | reverse complement strand
CCCGATCACTCCGACGGTGCGTCGATCCGCGTCGAGTTCAACTCCCCGATCCGCCGGATCTCCTGCGCGAATCCAGATCCGACACGTACGATCGGCAGTTGCTCCAACAAGAGGCCCCAGACCCGGCGGACGCAAGCTCGCCATTTGATCCTCCCTGCTCCCTGTCAAGAACACTACGACGCATGAAACATATCCTCAATCTCAGGTAGAGCGTGCGTCGCCGAGTCGCACCCAGCCTTGCCCTTGGCTAATGGATAGGCCACCATCGCGTTCGCGCATCATCAAAAAGCAGCAAAGGCGCAGAGGAAACGCATGAGCAAGCCGTCCAGGTTCGACTATGGCTGGGTCGTCGTCGGCGCGGGCGCGCTGATGACCTGTGTCGGCTTCGGCACGATGCTGTCGCTTGCGGTGTTCTTGCAGCCGATCTCGGAGACGATGGGCTGGTCGCGCGCCGGAATATCGGCGGCGGCGACGCTGGATTTCCTCTGCATGGGCGTGGCCGCATTCTTCTGGGGCACGCTGTCGGACCGCTACGGCACACGCATGGTGGTGCTCGCCGGAAGCCTGCTGCTGGGGCTTGGCCTCGTGACCGCGAGCCAGGCGTCGAGCCTGTGGCAATTCCAGCTCTGCTTCGGCGGGCTGATCGGCATTGCCGCCGGCAGTTTCTACGCACCGATGATGGCGCTCGCGAGCGCGTGGATCGAGAAGAACCGCAGCCTAGCGGTGGCGCTGGTGTCCGCCGGCATGGGCGTATCGCCGGTGACGATCGCACCGACCGCGAGCTGGCTGATCACGGCCTATGACTGGCGCACCGCGATGCTGGTGATCGGCATCGCCGCGTGGGCGCTGCTGATCCCCGCCTGCTTCCTGGTGCGCCCGGCGCCGCAGGCGACCGGACCGGCGGCGGCGAATGCAGAGCCGGAAACCGAGTGGACGGCGTCGCAGGCGCTGCGCACGCCGCAATTCATCACGCTGGCGGCAGCGCATTTCGCCTGCTGCGCGGCGCATTCCGGCCCGATCTTCCACATGGTGTCCTATGCCATGGTGTGCGGCATCGCCCCGCTCACGGCGGTGACCGTCTACAGCGTCGCCGGCGCCTCCGGCCTCGGTGGCCGCCTGCTGCTCGGCGCCATGGCCGACCGCATCGGCGCAAAGCCCGTGCTGGTCACGGGGCTGTTCGTGCAGGCGATGTGCATCGCGACCTATCTCGCGGTCGCCCAGCTCGGCGAATTCTATGCGCTGTCGGTCGTGTTCGGCCTCGCCTATGGCGGCGTGATGCCGCTCTATGCGACGATGGTCCGCGAATTCTTCGGCGTGCGCATCATGGGCACGGTGTTCGGTGCGGTGTCGGCGTTCGCCAGCCTCGGCATGGCGCTCGGCCCCTGGGCAGGCGGCCTCGTGTTCGACAATTTCCAGCGCTACACGTGGCTGCACGCCGGCTCCTTCGCCATTGGGCTGGCCGCGGTCGCGGTGGCGATGAGCTTCCCGTCAAAGCGCCGGCAATCGCTCGATCTCGGCCGCGCCGCGGCCTGACGCGGCAAGGCCTGTCTTCGTCGCGTCACACGATGCGACGCAAAGTCTCAGTCGTCGGGACGCGGCCGATGTTAGGATCGGTCCTGTTGCGACCGCTCAATTTTGCTAAAGAGCGATGAAATTTTCATCATCGTGCCTTGTCATCGCGCTCGGGTTTTCATTTCGCACGATCTTTTTTCGGAAGACCGCTTCGCACTTTTCGGGATCATGCCTTAGCTTCTCGCTTGGCTCGTCATCAAAAGACCGGCACATTGCCGGCAAGCTTTGACGTGGGCAGCGCGTTCGTTCGAACTGCTGCAAGTGGAAAGTGACCGGGACAATGCACGGTGGGCAGACAAGAGGGGCGGATAGCCCACCTGCGATGCAGCCCGGGACCAAGCAAGTCGCGATGTGGGCGCCGCTTGCGCTTCTCCTGATATCCCTGGGCGTCATCGCGGCGGTATGGAGCTGGCTGGGGACGCCTGTCCATCTGGTGCGCGCGCCGATCGACCCCAACGACAAGCTGCAGTGCATTTCGTACGCGCCATTCCGCAGCCACCAGACCTCGCTGCTGTCGACGACGCAGGTGACGCGGGAGCAGATCGCGGAAGACCTCGCCGACCTCGCAAAAGTCTCCGATTGCATCCGGACCTATGCGAACGATCTCGGCCTCGACCAGATCCCGGCCCTTGCGGCCCAGGCGGGACTGACGGTCATCCAGGGTGTTTTTCTCGACAGGGATCAGGAGAAGAACCGGAAGCAGATCGAGACCGCGATACGCCTCTCCAAGGAATATCCCGACACGGTCATCGCGATCGTGGTCGGCAACGAGACGCTGCTGCGAAAGGACATCACGGTCCCCGACCTCATCGCCACGCTGCGCGCGGTCAAGACGCAGGCCTCCGTCCCCGTCACCTATGCGGATGTCTGGGAGTTCTGGCTGGCGAACCAGGAGCTGCGCGACGCCGTCGATTTCGTCACGATCCACATCCTGCCCTATTGGGAG
>JAEWBW010000275.1 GCA_023390955.1 Pseudomonadota bacterium | reverse complement strand
CCATGTAGGCCGGCAGCGTCACGGGATCGTTGGCGGCGTTGCCGGCTGTGGGATGCGAGGCGTAGCGCGCGATCACCATCTCGGCTTTGGGATCGATGTAGAGGCCCTGGCCATAGACGCCGCGCGCCATGTAGGCGCCGTGTTCGTTGTGCGTCACCCACCATTGGTTGCGGTAGGAGGCGCCGGGCAAGGTGGTGTAGCCGGCCGGCTTGAATTTTGCGGGATCACCGCCCCGTGCGATGTCCTCGACCACCACGGAGGGCACGATCTGGCGGCCGTTGAAGCAGCCGTGGTTGCGCATGGTCTCGCCGAAGCGCGCGAGATCGCGCAAGGTGGTCGAGAGCCCGCCGCCGCCGCTTTCGGTGCCGATGCGGTCGACATGATAATGCGCGTCCTCCTCCGCGCCCATGGGCGACCAGATGCGCTCCGAGAGCAGCTCGGACAGCGTCAGCCCGCTGACGCGCCGGCAGATCCAGGCGAGCACGTCGGTGTTGACGGTCTTGTAGGCAAACGCCTTGCCGTGCTCGCCCTGCTTCGCTTGCGAGATGAGGAAATCAAAGATGTTGGTCGGGCCTTCATAGTCCGGCGGGATCGGCGCCATGCCGTTGGCGCGCCGCAGCCCCCACACGTCGGAATTCCTGTCGGTGTAAACCTCGGTGTAGGCGAGCCCCGTCGTCATATCCATGACCTCGCGCACGCGCGCATCGGCGAACGCGCCGGCCTTCAGCTCCGGCACATACTCCGTGACCGGCGCCTGCGGATCGATCTTCCCCTCCGCGATCAGCATGCCCGCCAGCACGCCGGTGAACGATTTCGTCACCGACATCGCGATGTGCGGCTTGTGCGGCTTCAAAGCGCCAAAATAGCGCTCATAGATCAGCTTGCCCCGATGCAGCACCGCGATCCCGTCGGTGTAGGTCTCCTCCAGCATCTTTGCGAAGGTCATCGGGCGCCCGTCCATCGTCGTGGACGCGACCGCGCCGATGTCGCGGTCCTCACGCGGCAACACCGACGCAGGCCCTGCCCCGCGCCAGACATTCACGGTCGGTACCAGCTGGCGGATGTTGCTCCAGGCCCAGCGCAGCTCGGGGAAGCTGCGGAACGAGCCGTTCTGGAAGGTGATGAGGCGGTCGGGCGACGGCGGGAAGCCGCGCATCCAGCCGAGGGTTTCCGGATCGGTTTCGGTGGCGGATGCGGGCTGCTGGCCGGCGGCGGGAACTGACATCAACACTTGCTCCAGAGGTGATGGATCGTCGTATCATCTGATAGCGTGGTGCAACAGCGGAGGTGCAGCTTGGAAATGGCGTATCGAGAGCGGTGGAAGGCCGAGATTGCCGAGCTGCAGGCGATCCTGTCCGGGTTCGACCTGAAAGAGGAGCGCAAGTGGGGAAAGCCCACCTATACGCTGGATGGGACTAACGTCGTCATCATTCAGGACTTCAAGGAATACTGCGCATTGGGCTTCTTCCAGGGTGCGCTGCTGAAGGACCCGAAGAAGCTGCTGGTGCAGCTCGGGCAGGTTCAGGCTGGCCGGGTGATGAAGTTCACCAGTACCGAGGAGATCGCGAAGAAGACGTCTACCATAAAGGCCTATCTGCGCGAGGCGATTGCCGCGGCGAAGGCCGGACTGAAAGTCGAGATGAAGCCCCGGGTGTTACCCCTGCCCGACGAGCTGAAAGAGAAATTTCGCAAAGACCCGAAATTCAAGCGCGCGTTCGAGGCGCTGACGCCGGGACGGCAACGGGGATATCTGTTTCACTTCAATGGCGCGAAGCAGTCCGCGACGAGGACTGCGCGGATCGAGAAGGCGATGCCTGCGATCCTCGAAGGACGCGGGCTTCAGGATCGGGGGTAGATTGGAGATCGCATGGCGGGTTAGCGACCGGGTAAGCCATCGACGGCAAACCGTGCTCCCAAGAGGAAGAGGCGGATTACGCCGGCGGCTGCGGAACGATATTTCTCCACGTCCAGCATGCCCGTGAACGACTTCGTCACCGATATCGCAATATGCGGCTTGTACGGCCTCAACTGTGCGAAAATAGCGCTCATACGTCAAATTGTCCCGATGCAGCACCACGATGCCGTCGGGTGTGGGCTTACTGCAGCATATTTGCGAGAGCCATGGGCCGATCGTCCATCGTGGTCGAGGCGACCGCGCCGATATAGTACTTCTCGCGCAACAGCACCAAACCAGGCCCATCCTTAAGTCAAGCGTTCACGGTCGGCACCAGCTGCGGATGTTTCTCCGGGCCAAGCGAAGCTCTGGGAAGCTGCGGAAGGAGCCGCCGGGAAGGTAATGAGCCGATCGGCCGACGACGGGAAGCCGCGCATCCAACCCAGGATTTCGGGGTCGATGGAGGAGGCAGGCATGAAGGCAAGCTACGAAAGGACGATGCGACCATCGTATCATGAGAGCGCGCTTGATACATTCACGGCCTGCGTTGGGCTATTGGTTGTCGTCCGAGCCCACCACTCCCCCATGATCGACGAAAGCGGGATGTCGAGCTTAGCGATATATTTAGTGTGCAGATACCTATAATTGGCGATTCCCGCACGGCGCAGAATGGGGCATCCAAATGCAAAGCACCGACTTGGCTTCGGAACTCCGAAATCTTCTAGAGCAACAATCTGTAGTTCCTGTCGTTGGGGCGGGAATATCAATCGCAACGGCTGGCGCTCCAGGTTGGAAAGACCTCCTTACAAGCGGAATAAAGCACCTTAACACCAGGCACCTGTTGTCTGCCGCCGTTGAAAGCGAACTCGACCGATATCTTAGGGAAAATCAACTCACGCGAGTTGCTGAACTACTCCAACGACAGATGGGTGCCCCGGGCGGCGAGTATGCGGCCTGGCTGCGCAGCGAGTTCGACGATCGGAAGTGGGAGATCCGCGATACCAGCTTGATTGTCGAGATACTTGATCTACCCTGTCCATTGATTACCACGACAAACTACGACCACCTACTTGAGCGCCTTGATGCCAACCTGCGCCGAACAGCAGTTCAAACTGATCCCACGACCATTTTGTCCTCACTGCGCGATGGCGGCATATTCCATCTCCATGGCACCTATGACGACGCCACCTCAGTAGTATTGAGCGCGTCCGACTATGATAAGGCCCTAGCAAACCCAGCCTACCGCAGCGCCATTCAGGCCATTTGGTTGACCAAGAGCCTCCTGTTTATCGGCTGCAGTTTCGACGGAATCACGGACCCAGATTTCACACAGCTGTTCGACTGGGCTGCTTCAACGTTCGGACCGTCGCCCCACCGTCATTATGCCTTGGTGCTCAATCAATCTGCGAACAGTGGCGCTAGTCAGCATTATCTTCTGGGCAAATTTCGACTCCAATTGGTTCCGTTTGGTGATCGGCACTCTGACTTAGCCCGCTTCATTGCCAACATTAATCCGGATCGCAGCAAGGCGCGCCGCAGGCGCGCCAACCATGTAAGCGCACTATTGGCCAGCCCGAGCGTCATTGATCATGAGAGTTTTCAGCATACGCTTGGGCCGTGGATTCCACCCGACAAAATCGCCGCACTTGAAGCAGACGCGCAGGTTGCAAGAGAACGCAGACTCTATCATGTCAATAACAATCGAGCCACTCTTGCGACGGCGAAAGCCATCTTCGAAAATCTACCAGAAAAAGACGCCATTCTCGATCTTCACAAGAACTGGAAACCGAGCAGCGCGTACACGACAACGATTCATCAGACCTGCTTAGCTGCACTCACTGCGATCTCCACCGTACCTCGCGACTTTCTGGACGAGCTAAACAGACGGGACGGCGCGCACATACCTGCAACAGTCGCAAATGGAATGTCGCAGCAGCACTTGCTCTTGCTTGACGCGCTCCCTGCAGGCGAGCAACCTTCATTTATGGAAGGAGACGACTATGGCGCAGAACTTCTGGAACGGCTACTCCGAACGTTTGTGATCATTCTAGAGCTAAACACCGACGCCATTTTTCCCCTCCCAACGTCGGGTGCTCGCGTTGCTCTCAGAGGCACATTCATCGCGATTGGATCAACGAAAGGCGTGACGATTGTCGATACAAGCAGCTTCAACACCGCGGCGTTTCTACAAACAGATGCCCGCGTTCAAGACTTGGCGGAAATCGAGTATAAGGGAACGTCGGCAATCCTGGTTCTCATGGGCGACAGGTGGCTCATCTGGGACCCTCGACGATCGGGCCTCCCTCTAGCCGATGTCCCGATACCGCCGCAGTATTTCGCTACGCACATACTTCCACAGTTCGCAACTACGCCCGAGATGCTCTCCATCAGAGTTCAAACAAATGAGCTAATTCGCTTTTCTGGGGGCGCAATATTTGAGACGATTGAACTAACAGCACCGCTTACTTCGTTCGCAAAGGTCGGCGGCGACGTATACGGGATCACTCCAAAAGGAGACCTCTTTCACATAAAGGATTCTGGAACTTGTTTGCCCGCCATTGAACGTGAAGCCCTAATAAAGCAAATCCTGGATTCGCATAAGCAGTCGAAGATTATTGATGGCAAGCTCTCCAATATCGCCGAGAGAATTCGATTGTTCATGCAGCATGCATATATTCATTCTGGGCGCATCGATGGTGAAGATGCGCTAGGCATCTCTGTTCGCTTTGACCTTGGTCCAGACGGAAATAGCGCGGTCTTTCTATGGCGTCCGACCACAGGGTTTACGGGATTTTGGCGCATTGAAGGAAGAGCTATACGGCTAAAGATCTTTTCCGATGCAAAAGGTCCGGGCTTGCTTGTGAGCCTATTGTCACACTTTCGAGAGAACGAACCTTTGATGCTCTGGGCACGACCGCAACTGGACGCTACGTCACCTCAATTTCACACCGTTCAGAAGGCAGCCTTCATACAAGAAGACCTGTATTGCCTGCATCCTGTCGAAGGAGCCGCTTGGTTCGCTGCCGACACAACGGGACGATCGTTTAGAATTGAGAGCGACGGAACGACAGCTCCACTCTACGCAAATGTCGGAGTCGGCGGATACGCGAGTGTACCACTTAAATGGTGAAACGCTGGCTGATCCGCCGTTGGCAATCTAGGCTCCCACTCACTCCCACTCAATCGTCCCAGGCGGCTTGCTGGTCACGTCGTACACGACCCGGTTCACGCCCTTCACCTCGTTGATGATGCGCGTGGCGGTCTCGCCCAGGAACTTCATGTCGAACTGGTAGAAGTCCGCGGTCATGCCGTCAGTGGAGGTGACGGCGCGGAGGCCAACCACATAGTCATAGGTGCGGCCGTCGCCCATGACGCCGACGGTCTTGACGGGGAGCAGCACGGCGAAGGCCTGCCAGATCTGGTCGTAGAGACCGTGCTTGCGGATCTGGTCGATGTAGACGGCGTCGGCTTTGCGCAAAATGTCGAGCTTGTCGCGGGTGATGTCGCCGGGGCAGCGGATGGCGAGGCCCGGGCCCGGGAACGGGTGGCGGCCGACGAAGATTTCGGGCAGGCCGAGCTCGTAGCCGAGCTTGCGGACCTCGTCCTTGAACAGCTCGCGCAGGGGCTCGACGAGCTTCATGTTCATGCGCTCGGGCAGACCGCCGACATTGTGGTGCGACTTGATCGTCACCGAGGGGCCGCCGGTGAAGGAGACGCTCTCGATCACGTCGGGGTACAGCGTGCCCTGCGCCAGGAAGTCGGCGCCGCCGAGCTTCTTGGCCTCCTGCTCGAACACCTCGATGAAGAGGCGGCCGATGGTCTTGCGCTTCACTTCCGGATCGGTGACGCCTTCGAGCTCGCCCAAAAATTGCTTCGAGGCATCCACGTGCACGAGCGGGATGTTGTAGTGATGGCGGAACAGGTCGACCACGGTCTTGGCCTCGTCGAGGCGCAGCATGCCGTTATCGACGAACACGCAAGTGAGCTGGTCGCCGATGGCCTCGTGGATCAGCACGGCTGCGACCGCTGAATCGACGCCGCCGGAGAGGCCGCAGATCACCCTGCCCTTGCCGACCTGGGCGCGGATCTTCGCGATCTCTTCCTCGCGGAAGGCGCGCATGGTCCAGTCGCCGGTGAGGCCGGCGATCTTGCGCACGAAGTTGCGGATCAGCTTGGCGCCGTCGGGCGTGTGCACCACTTCGGGGTGGAACATCAGGCCGTAATATTTGCGCGTCTCGTCCTGGATGATTGCGAACGGCGCGTTCGGCGAGGTGCCGGCGACGGAGAAGCCCGGCGGCATCTTGGTGATGCGGTCGCCATGGCTCATCCAGACCTGGTTCTTGCCGCCTTGCGACCAGACGTCCTCGAACAGCTTGCTCGGAGCCTTGACCTCGACATCGGCGCGGCCGAATTCGCGGTGATGGCCGCCCTCGACGGTGCCGCCGAGTTGGGCTGCCATGGTCATCTGGCCGTAGCAGATGCCCATCACGGGCACGCCGGAATCGAAGATGGCCTGCGGCGCGCGCGGCGAGCCGGCTTCGTGCACGGACTCGGGGCCGCCGGAGAGGATCACCGCCTTCGGCTTCATCTCGTTGAAGGCGGCTTCGGCCTTGTTGAACGGGACGATCTCGCAATAGACGCCGTCCTCGCGCACGCGACGCGCGATCAGCTGCGTCACCTGGCTGCCGAAGTCGACGATGAGAATCTTGTCGTGCGCCGAGGCCACGGAGGGCGTCGACGCGGAGCGGTCGTTCTGTGCTGCTGTCATGGCAAGCAGATACGCGACACCGCCCCGGCCCGCAACCGCGTGGCCCGCGCGCCCACATGCTTCTTTGGGCATGGACAAACGGATATAGGTAAGTATTATTGACCTAATTTGGCTTGCCGATCAACGGTGGCCTTTTCAGGGAGAGAACCATGCCACAGCATCATCAGCCGTCCGACCTGGCCGCGCTCGGCCGGACCTGGGTCGAGGCCTGGAACGCGCGCGATCTCGAGCGCGTGCTGGCGCTCTATGACGAGGACACCACGATGACCTCGGACCGCATCCCCGCGCTGGGCTTCGATGCCAGCGGAACGTTGCGCGGCAAGGACGCGCTTCGGGCGTATTGGGGCAAGGCGCTCGGGCTGTTGCCGAACCTGCAATTCTCGCTGATCGAATTGTTCGTCAGCCCGGACAGCGTGATCGTGTTTTATCAGAACGAGCGCGGCAAGAAGATCTGCGAATATCTGCGGGTCAATGCGGCGGGGAAGATCGTGCAGGGATCGGCGAACCATTTGCCGGTGTGAGCTCTCTCTTCCGTCATTGCGAGCGCAGCGAAGCAATCCAGCGTCTTTCCGCGGACACAGCCCTGGATTGCTTCGCTGCGCTCGCAATGACGAGGCGAAAGCGTAGGATCAAATAAACACCGCCATCGCAGAAACAGGACCTCCCCATGAAACTCCCCGCCTCGCCATTCACCGTCACCGACTGGAGCAAGGTCGAGGCGACCACGCATCCGGGCGAGACCGGACACGCGCTGTGGCGGACGCTTAATATCGGCGAGCTGCGCGTGCGGATGGTGGAGTATTCGGCCGGCTATCTCGCCGATCACTGGTGCGACCGCGGGCATGTGCTCTACGTGCTGAACGGCGAGCTCGACACCGAGCTGCGCGACGGGCGTAAGTTCAAGCTGACGGCGGGGATGAGCTACCAGGTCTCGGATTTCGGCGACGCCGCGCATCGCTCGTCCACAGTGACGGGAGCGACGCTGTTCATCGTGGATTGAGGCGGGCGCGCGAGCTTAGCCCTTCTTCAACACCGAGACGAAAAACCCGTCGGTGCCGGTGCGGCGCGGGGTCATCAGCCAGCCTTCGTCGGACTGCAGCGCGGCTTGCGCAAAATCCTCGGCCTTGTCCCAGAGCACGCTCGCGGTCTGCTCGGGCGGCACCACCGCGAACTCGGGATGTTTGCCGACAAAAGCCCTCACCTGCTCGCCGTTCTCCTCAGGCAGAACCGAGCAGGTGATGTAGGCGATGCGGCCGCCGGACTTCACCAGCGGCACGGCGCGCTCCAGCACCTCGGCCTGGTCCTTGAGGCGGATCTCCAGCGCGCCGGGGCGCATGCGCCATTTGGCGTCGGGGTTGCGACGCCAGGTTCCGGTGCCCGTGCAGGGCGCGTCGATCACGACGAGATCGGCCGAGCCGCGGATATCGGCCAGCGGATCGGCCTCACCCTTGGGCGTGCGGACATCGGCATTGTGGACGCCGGCGCGCGACAGGCGCTCGTGGATGGGCGCGAGCTGGCGCTTGTCGCTGTCGGTGGCGATCAGTCTGCCCTTGCCCTCCATCAGGGCGGCCAACGCCAGCGTCTTGCCGCCGGCCCCAGCACAAAGGTCGATCACCTGCTCGCCCGGCTTTGCCGCGGTGAAGGCGGCCGCGAGCTGCGAGCCCTCGTCCTGCACTTCGATGCCGCCCTTGATGAAATCTTCCTCGGACTGGATGCCGGGATTGCGCGCATCGGCCCCAAGCTCGATGCGCAGGCCGGTTTGCGACCATGGCGTCGGTTTCGCATGAAGATGAGACAGCGACTTCAACGCCTTGTCGCGATTGGATTTCAGCGTGTTGACGCGGAGGTCGAGCGGCGCGCGGCTTGCCATCGCGGCCGCCTCCGCCGCGCGGTCCTCGCCGAAGATCTTTGCCAGGTGCGGATCGAGCCAGTCCGGATAATCGCCGGCGACATGCGCCGGCGCATCGGCAAGCGAGCGCGAGGCGAGCGCGGACTGTTCGGCGTCCGTGAGCGGTGACGGCGCAAAGCGGCCGCCGTCGAACAGCGCGCCCATGGTGGCGGCGTCCATGCCGCGCTCCAGGCGCAGCATGCCGATCAGGCGCGCGCGGGCGGTATCGGCATCCATCAGCCAGGCGCTGGAGGCGTTGCGGCGCAGCACGTCCCAGACCAGCCCCGCGATCGCGGCGCGGTCGCCGGAGCCGGCAAAGCGGTGCGCGGTTCCCCACTCCTTCAGCGCCTTGGCGGCGGGAATGCGCTGGGTCTCGATGGTGTCGAGCAGCTCGATGGCCGCGGACAGCCGGGCAGCAGGCGTCATTGGGTTCTTTCAGCTCAGTGTAAAAGCGCGCAAGCCGCTAGATCAGCAGCAACATCTTGAGCGCAAAGTAGATCCACATCACCAGCAGCACGATGCCACCGGCGATCCAGGCGGAGGAACGCGGGCCGAAATCGTTCGAGGAGACGAAGATGCCGGCATGGACCAGCCGGGTCACCACGAACACCCAGGACATCAGCACGATGAACAGATCGGCATGGCGCAGCGGCAGCGCAAGCGCGATCAGCGCATAGAACAGCACCGGCAGCTCGAACTGGTTGCGGTAGCAATTGCCGATCTGGGTGGCGCGCTTCGGCCAGGCGGGCTCGCCGAGCGCGACGTCGCGGATTTTCGTCTGGCCCGAGACCAGCGTCGACCGGCGCGCCAGCACCATGCCGATCAGCAGCGCCAGGGTGAGAGCGACCTGCACGAAGACCGGCAGCAAAACCATTTGAACAGACATTGGATTTCCCGATGGCCGCACGCGCGCCGTGGCCCTATTAGCGGCCTCCCCTTGTCCTTGCAATCAACGGCTTGAACCGCCGCTTCCGGTGAGGCGACCAACTATCGATATCTAAAGCGATTTAGGTCATTTGAAGGGCGCGTAGGCGCGATCCGCCATGAACCTGCTCACCTCCCTGACCGGCCAGCTCAGCGATTCCGGGCTGGCCATCCTGATGTCGGCGCTGGCCGGTGTCGCGGCCGCGCTGGCGGTGGCGATCACGCTCGCGGTCTACGTCCGCACCGGCATGAGGAGCTGGCGCGACGTGCTCAAGCACGGCATCGGGATGCTGGCGGCGGTCGGCCTGTTCGCCTTCGTGGTCTACGACATGCACCACGCAGCGCTGGCCTATCTCGGCCTCAACTCGTCAAAGCCCGCGGTCGAGTTCGAGATCCGCCTGCCCACGGGCACCTTGGCCGCCACCTCCGACACCCAGATCGAGCTGCACACCGACCGCAACCAGAAGCTGGCGAAGTTCCTGGGCGAGGCCGACCTCGCGGACGGGCGCAGCCTGCTGAAGGGCACGGTGGCGCTCGACCATCGCACCGCCGACCGGATGCTGGTCGTCAAGCTGCCCGGCCGCGGCATCTTCGAGTTCAGGCTGCGCCTGCCCGCCGACCCCAGCCATACCCGGCAGTTCAGCCCCTGGCACCTCGCCGACCGCATCGCGCCCACGCCCGCGATCGCCAGCGCGCCACAGGATGCGTTCTCGATCCGCTACCGCGTGCTTTAAACTTAGTTCGGTCGCGCAGCGTCATCGTATCGACGCGTGCGCGCGGCTAGGCTCACGGCATGCCCGAGTTCCGCCTGACCCAGATCTCCGACACACACCTCGGCCGCCGCTTCACCGGCCTCGTCGCCAATTTCGAGCGCGTCGCCGAGCATATCGACGCGGCGCGGCCCGACCTCGTCGTCAACACCGGCGACGTCTCCTTCGACGGGCCGACCAGCCGCGACGACGTCGTCTTTGCCAAGGGCCTGCACGACGCCCTGCCCGTCGATTGCCGCTATATCCCCGGCAATCACGACATCGGCGACAACCCGACGGCGATCGGCCCCGCACCGAAGCCGCCGGTGGATGAGGTGCACCGCCGGCAATTCTGCGAGATCCTCGGCGAGGATCACTGGCAGTTCGAGGCGGCCGGCTGGAGCTTTATCGGGCTGAACTCGCTGGTGATGAACTCCGGTCTCGCATTCGAGGCCGAGCAGTTCGACTGGTTCGCCTCAGCGCTGGCGCGCAGCCGCGGCAAGCCGGTGGCGCTGTTCGTGCACAAGCCGCTATTCCTCAACCGGCCCGATGATCCGGAAGCCGCTGACACCGCGATCCGCTACGTGCCGCAGCCGGCGCGGCAGCGCGTGCTCGAGATGATCGACGGCGCCGACGTGCGGCTGGTCGCGAGCGGCCACGTGCACCAGCGCCGCGACTTTACGTTTGGCCGCGTCAGGCATGTCTGGGCGCCATCGACTGGCTTCGTCATCTCAGACGCGCATCAGGTACGGATCGGAATCAAGGAGACCGGCCTCGTCGAGTACCGCTTTCAGCCCGACAGTTTTGAGGTCCGCCATGTCCGCGCGCGCGGACAGGTCGACATCGATATCGATGAAGTGCGCAAGCAAATGGAAAGTTAGGCGACGTTCCGCAGATCCTGTTGGATCGCTGCCAGCAGCGATTGCAGCTGATCGCTGTTGACCGGCTTCGCGGTGGCGTTCACCGGACGCACCAGCTTCACAGGGCGCTTCGGAAACGGTGGCGGCGCCGGCATCGCGGGGAGCGCGGCCACGGCCTCACCCTCGGCATGCACGAACTTGCCGTGAATCACGTCATCGCGGCGGCCCATGACGAACATCGTCGTCCAATAGCCGGCCGCCAGGAGGATTACGCTGAAAATACCAATTTCTAACATCGCAGCACCCAAAATATGCGCGATGATTCAATGCCTTCAGCCCGCGGTCAATGAACCGACGGTCACACCCCCGGGATTTTACGGTGGGTGTGGCCGATCGGTGACTCTTTTTTAACCATTGGCCGCCCGTTGGGCAGCCGGACGGCAGCCATTCCGGAGTGATCAGGCCTTGTCCGGCCCGACCCGCACCAGCTGCTTGCCGAAATTGGCGCCCTTGAGCAGGCCCATGAAGGCCTCCGGCGCGCTGTCGAGGCCCTCGGTCACGAACTCCTTGTACTTGACCTTGCCCTCGCGGACCCAGCCGGACATGTCACGCAGGAAGTCGCCATGGCGGGAGGCGAAGTCGGAGACGATGAAGCCGCGGAACGTCAGCCTCTTGGTCAGGATCGCGAACATCATCGACGAGGCCCATTTCGGCGGCTTGGCTTCGCGGTCATTGTAGTGCGCGATCAGGCCGCAGACGGGAATGCGCGCGAACGCGTTGAGCAGCGGAAACACCGCCTCGAGCACGGCGCCGCCGACATTCTCGAAATAGACGTCGATGCCCTTCGGGCAGGCGAACTTCAGCTTCGCCGCGAAATCGGTTTCGCGATGATCGAGGCACTCGTCGAAGCCGAGCTCGTTCTTGACGTAGTCGCACTTGTCCTTGCCGCCAGCGATGCCGACCACGCGCGCGCCCTTGATCTTCGCGATCTGGCCGACCGCGGAGCCGACCGCACCGGACGCACCGGCGACGACGACGGTCTCGCCGGCCTGCGGCTTGCCGATGTCGAGCAGGCCCGTATAGGCGGTCATGCCGGGCATGCCGAGCACACCGATGGCGGTCGAGATCGGCGCGAGCTTCGGATCGATCTTCGCAAGGCCCTTGCCGTCGGAGATCGCATGCGTCTGCCAGCCTGCACGCGCCAGCACGATGTCGCCCTTGGCGAAGTTGGGATTGTTCGAGGCAGCCACCTCGCACACGGTGCCCGCTTCCATCACGCCGCCGACCGGCACCGGCGCTGCGTAAGATGGACCATCATTCATGCGTCCGCGCATATAGGGATCGAGCGACAGCCAGATCGTGCGCAGCAAGACTTCGCCTGCCGCAGGCGTCGGCACCGCGAATTCCTCAGTGCGGAAATCAGACGGCTTGGGTTCACCGACGGGACGCGCGGCGAGAACGATGCGTTTGCCTTGAGACATGATGGCTTCCTCCGAATTTGCTTCGGCGCGACGGAAGCGGAGGGAGCGAGGCGCGTCAATACAAAAGGACTGGAGTGGATGGTCGCAGAGGCAAACTCACCTCTCGTGTCCCGGACGCGCCGCAACGCGCAGCGTTGCTGCGCAGAGCCGGGACCCATGCTCCACAGAAAGACTCTGGGCCCCGGCTCTGCAGCGCACCGCTGAAGAAGCGCTGCGCTGCGTCCGGGGCACGAGACCAGAAGAAACTAACCCCCGCCCGGATAGTTCGGGGCTTCGCGCGTGATCGTCACGTCGTGGACGTGGCTTTCGCGCAGGCCCGCGCCGGTGATGCGGACGAACTTTGCCTTCTTGTGCAGGTCGTCCATGTTGCGCGCGCCGACATAGCCCATCGCGGCGCGGAGGCCACCGGCGAGCTGATGCATGACGTTGCCGACCGGGCCCTTGTAAGGCACCTGGCCCTCGATGCCCTCAGGCACGAGCTTCAGCGTGTCCTTGATGTCCTGCTGGAAGTAGCGGTCAGCCGAGCCGCGCGCCATCGCGCCGACCGAGCCCATGCCGCGATAGGCCTTGTAGGAGCGGCCCTGCCACAGAAACACTTCGCCGGGCGTCTCGTCGGTGCCTGCGAGCAGCGAGCCGACCATCGCGATGTCGGCGCCGGCCGCGAGCGCTTTCGCCAGGTCACCGGAGAACTTGATGCCGCCGTCGGCGATCACGGGAATGTCGGCCTTCTTCGCCGCTTCCACCGCATCCATGATCGCGGTGAGCTGCGGCACGCCGACGCCGGCGACGATGCGCGTGGTGCAGATCGAGCCCGGGCCGATGCCGACCTTGATGCAATCAGCGCCCGCGTCGATCAGCGCCTGCGCGCCGTCTTCGGTGGCGATGTTGCCGGCCACGACCTGAACCGAGTTCGACAGGCGCTTGATGCGGTTGACGGCGTTGAGCACGTGGCGGGAATGGCCATGGGCGGTGTCGACGACGACGAGATCGACGCCGGCGTCGATCAGACGCTCGGTGCGCTCGAAGCCGGAATCGCCGACGGTGGTGGCGGCGGCAACGCGCAGGCGACCCTGCGCGTCCTTGCAGGCGAGCGGATGGGCGACTGCCTTGTCCATGTCCTTGACGGTGACCAGGCCGACGCAGCGATATTGCTCGTCGACGACGAGCAGCTTTTCGATGCGGTGCTGGTGCAACAGCCGCCTGGCTTCGTCCTGGCTGACATTCTCGCGCACAGTGACGAGACCTTCATGCGTCATCAGCTCGGAGACTTTTTGCCGGCGGTCGGTGGCGAAGCGCACATCGCGGTTGGTGAGGATGCCGACCAGCTTGCCGGGCGTGTTCTTGCCAGCGCCCGTGACGACGGGAATGCCGGAGATGCCGTGGTCGCTCATCAGCTTGAGCGCGTCGTCGAGCGTCGCTTCGGGGCTGATGGTGAGCGGGTTTACCACCATGCCCGACTCGTAACGCTTGACCTGCCGCACCTGGGCGGCCTGCCCTTCGGGATCGAAGTTGCGATGGATGACGCCAAGGCCGCCGGCCTGCGCCATGGCGATCGCCATGCGGGCTTCGGTCACGGTGTCCATGGCGGAGGCCATGATCGGGATGTTGAGGGGAATGGCGCGGGTGACGCGGGAGCGGATGTCGACCTCGCCCGGCATGACGTCCGAGAGGCCGGGCTGCAACAGCACGTCGTCGAATGTGTAGGCTTCGCGGATGCCCTGAAGACCTTGCACAATGGCCATGTGCCAACTCCTTCCTGCGGCCGCGCCGCAAATGAGTATGGATGAGCGCCACCCTCGGCGTACCTTGCGGCAACGCCGGAGAATCGGAGCCCATCGGTGGGGTTGACGCGGGTCGATAGCACGGCCCGCCGACGAATCAAAGCAATTCGGTCCGATTGCCAGCCATGCACAGACTTTTTCGGCGGATTCAGCCTGGAGAGCCCATGCACACGTCATTCCGGGGCGCGCCATTTGGCGCGAGCCCGGAATCCATTGGGCCGCAGAGAGCGCCGCGGGATGGATTCCGGGCTCGCGACTTCGTCGCGCCCCGGAATGACGAGGTCACCGTTGTCAGGCGGATTTAGGTGCTATGCGCAGTTCCGCAATGGTTTTGAGCGGGCGGCGGTGATAAGCCGCAAGTCACCCTTCCTTCTGATTTCCATTAACAATCCGTCATGGTCGACAAGCAACGCGTCATTCCGCTGATCGTGGCCACTGCTCTCTTCATGGAGAACATGGACTCGACGGTGATCGCCACCTCGCTGCCGGCGATCGCGGCCGATATCGGCACCAGCCCGCTGACGCTGAAGCTCGCCATCACCTCCTATTTGCTGTCGCTCGCGGTGTTCATTCCGGCGAGCGGCTGGACCGCCGACCGGTTCGGCGCGCGCATGGTGTTTGCGATCGCGGTCGGCGTGTTCATGGTCGGCTCGGTCGGCTGCGCGCTGTCGAGCTCGGTGACCGACTTCGTGATCGCGCGCATCCTGCAGGGCATGGGCGGCGCGATGATGACGCCGGTCGGCCGCCTCGTGCTGCTGCGCTCGGTCGACAAGAGCGCGCTGGTCAACGCCATGGCCTGGGTGACGATACCGGCCCTGATCGGTCCCGTGATCGGCCCGCCGCTCGGCGGCTTCATCACCACCTACGCCTCCTGGCACTGGATCTTCCTGATCAACATCCCGATCGGGCTGCTCGGCATCTTCATGGCGCTGAAGTTCATCGACCCCATCAAGAGCGAACAGCGCGAGCCGTTCGATCTCTACGGCATGGTGCTCGCCGGCATCGGCCTTGCCGGCATCGCGTTCGGCCTGTCGGTGGCCGGCCTCAACCTGTTGCCGTGGAGCACGGTCGCAGCTCTGGTCGTGGGCGGCGCGATCTCGATGACGCTCTATGTCATGCATGCGCGGCGGACGGGATCGCCGGTGCTGGACTTTTCGCTGCTCAATTTGCCGACACTGCGCGCGGCGGTGCTCGGCGGCTTCATGTTCCGGCTCGGCATCGGCGCGCTGCCGTTCCTGCTGCCGCTGCTGATGCAGATCGGGTTCGGCCTCACGCCATTCCAGTCCGGCCTCGTCACCTTTTCCTCCTCGCTCGGCGCCATGGGCATGAAGACGCTGGCGGCGCGCATCATCCGCACCTTCGGCTTCCGCAATCTGATGACGGTGAACGCCATCGTCAGCGCGTTTTTCCTCGCCGTCTGCGCATTGTTCACGGTGACGACGCCGCTGCTCATCATCATGGTGATCCTGGTGGTCGGCGGCTTCTTCCGATCGCTGGAGTTCACCGCGATCAACACCGTGGCCTATGCCGAGGTCGAGACCGCGCAGATGAGCCGCGCCACCACGCTCGTCAGCGTCAACCAGCAGCTCGCAGTCTCCGCCGGCGTCGCGGTCGGCGCCGCCTGCGTGGAAACGACGATGTGGGCCCACCATGTCAGCGAGATCGACGCCACCGTGTTCGCACCGGCCTTCGTCGTGATCGCGGTGACCTCGGCCGCCGCGAGCTGGTTCTTCTGGCAGATGCCGCCGGATGCCGGCCACGAGATTTCGGGCCGCAAAGCCGTGGAGATCGCCAGCCGCAAGGGCGCCGGCAAAGGCGCCGAGAGCGCCGCCGTCAAGACCGCGACGGAAGATACGCAGGACGTCAGGGATCAGCGGCTGGGTTAGTCGCCTCCATTTGCTCGCCCGAACGCGCGAAAGAGGTGGACGGGCGTCACATTGCGGATAAATTTAAGGCACCTAACGGTTCAACCAATACGGGAGCCGCCGAATGTATGGCAACATCCTCTTGAGCACCGATGGGTCCGATGTCGCGAGCAAGGGCATCAGGCACGGGATTGCCTTGGCCAAGCCCCTGAACGCCAAAGTCACGATCATCACCGTGACGGAGGCGATCTATATCGACTATGGAGGCGGTCACGCCGGCGGATACATCCCCTCACAGGACGAGATAGATCGTTTCGACGCGTCTCAACGGGAGATAGCCAGCCAAGTGCTCAAGGCGGCAGGATCCATGGCCCAGCAAGCAGGCGTTTCTGCAGAGCTATTGCATGTGCCGAATTCGCATCCGGCGACGGCGATCATCGAAACCGCAAAGTCCAAGGGCTGCGACCTGATCGTCATGGCCTCTCACGGGCGTCGTGGACTGAGGAAGCTGTTCCTGGGAAGTCAGACGTCAGAGGTTCTTGCGAACGGAAGCATCCCCGTATTGGTCGTGCCGTAATCGTCGTCCAATTCAGAATGGGCGGACGCCGGCCACGAGATCTCCGGGCGCAAGGCTGTGGCTGCGACTCGCGCATGACGGCTCAAAAACACGATCGAATCCGTCACGATGTTCGGGCATCTTGACTTAGCTCAAAGCGCAACAGCCGGCGTAAGCCTCGATGACGGCTGCAACGGTGATCGAAGAGCAAGTCATGGGCGCCTTGTCGGGACAGAATAGTGCGGGCGTGCTTGATCCGATGGAACGGATCTCGGAGACCCTGTTCGGGCTGATCATGGCCCTCACCTTCATCTGCTCTCTCAGTGTCGCGACCGGAACCGATATCAATGTGCGGACGATGCTGATCGGCGCGCTCGGATGCAATCTCGCCTGGGGTATCGTCGACGGCGGTCTCTATCTTCTGGCGCGCATCAACGAGCGGGGCGGCAAGATATTGACGCTCCGCGCGGTGCGGGAGGCGCCGGATCCCGAGACCGCACGGCGTGTCATTGCCGAGGTCCTGCCGCCGGAATTGTCGGCGATGATGCCCGCAGATCAATTGGAAGCGATGCGGCAAAAGCTGCGGCAACTTCCGGAGCCACCCGCCGGTCTGGCGCTGACAAGGCGCGACTGGGCCGGCGCATTTGGCCTTTGCCTGCTGAGCTTCCTGTCAACCTTCCCGCTAGTCCTGCCGTTCGTGTTCGTGAGCGACACCAGGCTGGCGCTGCGCGTCTTCTATGCCGTCGCCATCGTGATGCTGTTTTGTTGCGGCTACGTGTTCGGGATGCGCAGCGGGCTGCGCCCCTGGGCGGCGGGGCTTGCGATGGTGGCTTTCGGGAGTACGCTGGTCGGCATCGCGGTCGCTCTTGGAGGATGATCGGCTTGCAGCGGCACGAAACATCGTTTCGGGATGCAAGCGTCGCCTTTGCCGCGTTGGCCGGGTTTTGGCTTGTCCCCGTGACCGGTTGTCTGGCGCAGGTCCAATCCCCGGGGGGCGCGATCGGCCTTGGCAACCGCGGATGGTCGGCGGCCGACGCGCACCCGACATCGTCCGCCAACGAAATCGAATTCAGCGCGCGGGCGGGCGTTGCATCCGACTACATCTATCGCGGCACGACGCTGTCAGATCACGGGCCCGCCGCCGGCGCCGCCTTCGAGACACGATGGGGTCCGCTCTACGCCGGAACCTCGGTCGCCACCGTCAAGCTGCCGACGCAGCCGGCCGCGGAATTCACCTTCGCTGCGGGGCTGCGCAAACAGATCGCCACGATCGATTTCGATCTCGGCGCCACCTATTTCGCCTATCCCGGTGAAAGACTTCCCGGCGAGACCAACGGCATCAATTATGCGGAGATCGTCATCCGCGGCGATCGGCGCATCGGCGAACAGGTCCGCCTCGCCGGCGGCTATGCCTATTCTCCGAACGTCTCCAACACCGGCGCCTGGAGCCAGTATGTGGCGGCCGGAGCCGGCTACGACGTGCCGGAGCGGCATCTTCCGCAAAACCTGGCCGTGTCGTTTACGGCCGCCGCAGGCTATTCCTGGTTCGGCAATCAGACCGCGCAACTCGGCGGCTTTCCGCTGCCTGCCTATCTCAACTGGCAGGCGGGCGCGACCTTCACCCACAAGGCGCTCAACATCGACCTGCGCTATTACGACACCAACCTGTCGCGGGAAAAATGCTTCGTGTTCACGGGCGATCCGAATGCGCGGCCGGGCGGCCGGGTCGATCCGATCAGCAATCCGGATGGCCTGGTCTCGAACTGGTGCGGCGCGACCTTCGTTGCCAAGGTCTGGTTTGCGTTCAACTAGACGCCCCGCCCCTAAACCCGGTCGCCAGCACGTAGCGCTCCGATGAATCCGCCCGGCTCGCGGCCGGCTTCACGTGGCGCACCGTCGCAAAGTCGCGCTTGAGCTGCGCGAGCAGATCGGCGTCGGCACCGCTCTGGAAGGTCTTTGCCAAAAACGCGCCGCCGGGCTTGAGCACGTCGCAGGCAAACGCCGCGGCGGTCTCTACCAGGCCGACGATGCGGAGCTGGTCGGTCTTGCGGTGACCGGTGGTGTTGGCGGCCATGTCCGACATCACGACATCGGCGCCGCCACCTAACATCGTGGTGAGTTTGTCCGGGGCGTCATCGGCCATGAAGTCGAGCTGGGCGAATTCGACGCCGGGAATTTCCGGCATTTCCAGCAAATCGATCGCGACGACCTTGCCCTTGCCTTCGACCGAGCCGACGCGTTTCGCGGCGATCTGGCTCCAGCCGCCGGGCGCGGCTCCGAGGTCGACCACCGCCATGCCTGATTTCAGGAACTTGTACTTGTCGTCGATCTCCAGCAGCTTGAACGCCGCACGCGAGCGATAGCCCGCCGCCTTGGCTTTCACGACATAGGGATCGTTGAGCTGCCGCTCCAGCCAGAGCTTCGACGACAGTTTTCGCTTGCCGCCAGTCTTGACCTGGACGTGCAGGCGGCCGGTGGTGTCCTTGGCCATCTCACCAGCTCCTGAGCGCGCCGTCCTCGCGCATCATCTCGACCAGCATGCCTTCACGCAGGCCCCGGTCGGCGACGCGCAGGCGCGGCAGCGGAAACGCACGGCGGATCGCATCGAGGATGGCGCAGCCCGCGAGCACGAGATCGGCCCGCTCGATGCTGATGCAGTTGTTGTTGGCGCGATCCTCGTAGCTCATGCCGAGCAGCTTGTTGACGGTTGCGGTCACGTCGCAATCGTTCATCCAGATGCTGTCGATGCGACGGCGGTCGTAGCGCGCGAGGTTGAGGTGGATACCGGCGAGCGTCGTCACCGTGCCCGACGTCCCCAGCAAATGCATATCCGTGAGGTCACGGCCATGTTCCGCCGCGAACGGCGCGACATGGCGCGCCACCTCCCGCTCCATATCCGCATAGATTTCGCGGGTGACGTCGCGGCCGCCGAACTGCTCGGCCAGCGTCACCACCCCGAGGGGGATCGACATCCATGCCTTGATCTGCGGCTCCGGATTTTCGGCTGCAGGATCGCGCTCGATGCGCACGAGCTCGGTCGAGCCGCCGCCGATGTCGAACAGGATCGCGCCCCTGCCCTTCGGGTCGACCAGCGGCGAGCAGCCGAGCACGGCGAGCGACGCCTCAGTCTCGCGGTCGATCACTTCGAGCTCGATGCCGGTCTCGGCCGCGACGCGGCTGCGGAAACCTTCCGCATTCGAGGCCGCGCGGCAGGCCTCGGTGGCGATCAGGCGCAACCGCTTGGCCTTCCGCAGATTGATCTTGTCGCGGCAGATGCTGAGCGCGGCGATGGCGCGGTCGATCGCGGCCTCGCTGATGCAGCCGGTCGCCGAGACACCCTCGCCGAGCCGGATGATGCGCGAGAAGGAATCGACCACGCGAAAGCCGTCGTGGGTCGGACACGCGATCAGCAGCCTGCAATTGTTGGTGCCGAGGTCCAGCGCCGCATAGACGCCGGTTCCCGAGGCTTGTGTAGGGGAGGCTTGCACAGGGACGGACGGTTCGGCAGCCAGCGCTGCCGTCACCATGGACCCCTGCAGCTCCCCGTGCGGCGAAAGGCCGTCACGGAGCCGCGTGTGGTCATTCATACAAACTGTCTTTCCGCGGCCCCTCGGGGCCGGTCTGGAATGTCTTTTTCGAGGGAAACATTAGCAGCGCGGAGGGCTTGCGCAACAGGACCATGCCCATTCGTCCGTTGTCGCGAGGGGATCGGTACGTTATTTGGTGAATACCGGTCGGTAAGACCCGTGCGAAACCGTGCAAATTCCGGCTTTTCAGGTCGTTTCACATGCAAGAACACACCAAATCGTCCTCGCTCGACAATGCTATTGCGCTGCAAAAATATGGCGTCGGGCAGCCGGTCCGACGCAAGGAGGACGACACGCTGGTGCGCGGCAAGGGCCGCTACACCGACGATTTCAACCTGCCCGGCCAGGCCTATGCTGTGATCGTCCGCTCGACCCACGCCCATGGCGTGATCCGCGGCATCGGCATCGACGCCGCCAAGGCGATGCCGGGCGTGCTCGGCGTGTGGACCGGGACGGACCTCAATGCCGCCGGCTACGGCCCCTTCACCTGGGGCCTGCCGCTGAAGAGCCGGGATGGCTCGCCGTTGCTGCAGACCAACCGCCATGCGCTCGCGACCGACAAGGTCCGCTTCGTCGGCGACCCCATCGCCTTTGTGGTGGCGGAAACGCTGGCGCAGGCGCGCGACGCCGCCGAAGCCGTTGAGGCCGACATCTCGCCGCTGCCGGCCGTGACCGATCCGGAGGTTGCTGCCCAGCCCGGCGCACCGCAGCTCTACGACCACATCCCCAACAACGTCGCGCTCGACTATCACTATGGCGACATGGAGAAGGTCGACGCGGCCTTCGCCAAGGCCGCGCATGTGGTCAAGCTCGACATCGAGAACACCCGCGTCGCCGTGGTGTCGATGGAGCCGCGCGTCGGGCTTGCCTCCTACGACAAGAAGGCCGAGCGCTACACTATCCAGGTGCCGACCCAGGGCGTTGCCGGCAACCGCGCCAACCTCGCCAAGAACCTCAAGGTGCCGAACGAGAAGGTGCGCGTGCTCACCGCCAATGTCGGCGGCTCCTTCGGCATGAAGAACATCAACTATCCCGAATATATGTGCATCCTCTTTGCGGCCAAGGAGCTGGGCCGTCCGGTGAAATGGCTGGACGAGCGCTCGACCAGCTTCCTGTCCGACAGCCACGGCCGCGCGCAGAAGATCCATGCCGAGCTGGCGCTCGACGCCGAGGGGCATTTCCTCGCGACCAAGCTGTCCGGCTACGGCAATCTCGGCGCCTACATCACGGGCGTTGCGCCCGGCCCGCTCTCGCTCAACACCGGCAAGAACTTTTCCAGCGTCTATCGCACACCGCTGATGTGCGTCGACATCAAGACGGTGCTGACCAACACCACGCTGATGGGCGCCTATCGCGGCGCCGGCCGGCCCGAGGCGAACTACTACATGGAGCGGCTGATCGACCGCGCCGCCGACGAGATGGGCATCAACCGCCTCACCTTGCGCAAGCGCAACTTCATCAAGCAGAACCAGATGCCGTTCGCCGCTTCCTCCGGCGTCACCTATGACAGCGGCGACTTCCAGGCCGTGTTCAGCAAGGCGCTGGAGATCTCCGACTATGAGAGCTTTGCCAAGCGCAAGAAGGACAGCAAGAAGGCCGGCAAGCTGCGCGGCATCGCGGTCGGCTCCTATCTCGAGGTGACAGCGCCGCCGAGCGTCGAGCTCGGCAAGATCGTGTTCGATCCCGACGGCAGCGTGCAGCTGATCACCGGCACGCTCGACTACGGCCAGGGCCATGCCACGCCGTTCGCGCAGGTGCTGTGCGCGCAGCTCGGCGTTCCCTTCGAGAGCGTCAAGCTGGTGCAGGGCGACAGCGACATCGTGCACACCGGCAACGGCACCGGCGGTTCGCGTTCGATCACCGCGAGCGGCATGGCGATCGTGCAGGCCTCAAAGCTCGTGATCGAGAAGGGCAAGCGCGCCGCCGCGCACATGCTGGAAGCCGCGGAAGCCGACATCGAATTCGCCGATGGCGCCTTCACCATCGCCGGTACCGACCGCAGCATCGACATCATGGAGCTGGCAAAGCGCCTGCATGACGGCAAGACGCCGGACGGCGTGCCTGACAGTCTCGACGTCGACCACACCAGCGACGTCGTGCCGTCGGCCTTCCCGAACGGCTGCCATGTTGCCGAGGTCGAGATCGATCCGGACACCGGCACGGTGGAGATCGTGCGCTACAGCGCCGTGAACGACTTTGGCACCGTGATCAATCCGCTGCTGGTCGCGGGCCAGCTGCACGGCGGCGTGGTCCAGGGCATCGGCCAGGCACTGATGGAGCAGATCCGCTACGACGAGACCGGCCAGCCCATCACCGGCTCGCTGCTCGACTACGCCCTGCCCCGCGCCGGTGACGTGCCGAACATGACGGTCGGCGACCACCCGGTGCCGGCCACGACCAACCCGCTGGGGTCAAAGGGCTGCGGCGAAGCCGGCTGCGCCGGCAGCATGTCGACCGTGGTGAATGCCGTGGTGGATGCGCTGTCGGACCTCGGCATCAAGCACCTGGACATGCCGCTAACCTCGGAGCGGGTGTGGCGGGCGATCCAGGATGCGAAGGGGGCGGCGTAAGGGCTGCGCTTCCAGAGGCCGCGCGGCTTTCAGTCATTCCGGGGCGGTCCGCAGGACCGAACCCGGAATCTCGAGATTCCGGGTTCGATGCTTCGCATCGCCCCGGAATGACGACTTCAAAACCTACGCCGCCGCCTGCTCACGCGGCTGGTAGATCGCGGTGTGCTGGCAATGCGCCAGCGGCGTGGTGCCGTTCGCCACCACCAGCGCGTCGAGTTCGACGAAGCGGTGGCCCTTCTTCTCGTAGTTCGCGGCGACCTTCGCGCGCGCTGTGATCTCGTCGCCGCTGCGGGCGGCAGATAGCAATTGCATGCGGCTGCCGACATGGATCCACGGGCCCAGGATCGTGTTGTCGACGAGCACGCGGTTCATGACGCGCTGGATCAGACCGGGATGGCCGAGGCCCTCGCGCGCAAAGACTGGATCAGTCTCCCTGACATCGGCGAGATATTCGTCCGCCGCAGCACCGGCCCAGCGCCGTGGCGCGGTGCCGAGCCATTTGCCGACCTCGAATGTCGCGGGACTGACGGGGGTCCGTTCGGCGACCGCGGCGACCGCGACATAGTCGCCCAACGACACCGTCGGTGCGGCTTCCGGCAGCGACGCGGTGCCGGTCGCGCAGAGCTCGGTCCGGCTGAAGACCTCGATGGTCAGCAGGCCATTGTGCTCGGTCGCATCGACATCGGCCGTCTCGCCGTCATAGACCGGCTTGATGAAGCGCGCCTCGATCAGCCCGCGCGACAGAAAGTCCCGGCCCCAGCGCGCCACCGGCACGTGCATCATGTAGGCGAAGACGTCGACACCAGGGACCAGCCCGCCGGAGAAGCCAAAACGGCGCGCCACCGTGTCGTCGTGCATCTTGTTTTCGGACTGTTTGGCCGTGTTGTAGGCCGCGACGCGGTAGGTTTCGAGCCGGTTCGGCATGCGATTCTTCCCTGAATTTTTGTTGTTTCGGGGCCGATCGTAGGGCTCCCGGAACCGGGGTCAATCCCCTCGCCTTTGCGGGCCGAATGCGGTACCACGCCGCGAATGACCGACACCGCCACCCGCATCTATGTCGACGCCGACGCCTGCCCGGTGAAGGACGAGATCTATCGCGTCGCGCAGCGCCACGGCCTGCCCGTCAGCGTCGTCGCCGGCAATTTCATCCGCGTGCCGCACGACCCGCTGATCGAGCGCGTCGCGGCCGGCAGCGGCATGGACGCCGCCGACGACTGGATCGCGGAGCGCGCCCGCCCCGGCGATATCGTCATCACCTCGGACATTCCGCTGGCAAGCCGTTGCGTCAAGGCGGGCGCCGACGTGATCGCGCCGAACGGAAAGCCGTTCACGGAAGAGTCGATCGGGATGACGCTCGCGGTGCGCAATCTGATGACCGATTTGCGCTCCGCCGGCGAAGTCACCGGTGGCCCCAAATCGTTCGCACCGCGCGATCGTTCGACCTTCCTGTCGACACTCGACCAGACCATCCGCCGCATCCAGCGCCGCCGCGCCACGCAGCCCGCCCCGAGCCAGAGCTGACAATGGCGCCGCCCCTCATTCAGCTCAAGGACATCCGCCTGCCCTTTGGCGGCACGCCGCTGCTCACGAGCGTCGAGCTCAGCGTCTCCCCGGGCGAGCGCGTCTGCCTGATCGGCCGCAACGGCTCCGGCAAGTCAACGCTCCTGAAGATCGCGGCCGGCCTGGTCGAGCCCGATGGCGGCACGCGCTTCGTGCAGCCCGGCGCTACGATCCGCTATCTGCCGCAGGAGCCGGACTTTGGCGAGCACACGACCACGCTCGCCTATGTCGAGGCCGGCATGGCGCCCGGCGACGACCATCATCAGGCGCACTATCTGCT
>JAEWBW010000231.1 GCA_023390955.1 Pseudomonadota bacterium | reverse complement strand
TGTTCGGCAGCAACAATGCCACCGGCGTCGAGGTCTTCACGTCGAGCCGGGGCAATGACACGATCGATGGCCGCGGCGGGTTCGATCGTCTCCAATATTGGTCGAGCGGCAACGATCCGATAACGAGCGGAATCACCGTCAATCTGGCGGCCGGTACGGTGGTCGGCGATGCCTCGGTTGGAACTGACACCATCAATGCCATCGAAGCGGTGCAGGGGACCCGTTTTGCCGACACCTATAACGCGGTGGGCTTCTCCGGCGCGAGCACCAACCAGGGCAGCCTCGGAACATTCAACGAGATCCAGGGGATGGGTGGCAACGACACCATCACCGGCAACGGCAACACCCGGATTGCGTTCTACAACGCGCTTGCCGCCGTTACGGTCGATCTGGCGGCTGGGTCCGCGCAGGGGACCGCCGCGGGCGATTTGGCCGATGTCGGGACCGACGTGCTCAACGGCGGGATCAACGCCGTTACCGGCTCGGACTTCGCCGATACGCTGCTGGGCAGCGCCACCGGTTCGACCACCGAGACCTTCGAGGGACGCGCGGGTAACGACACCATCAACGGCCGCGGCGGCAGCGATATGGCCGTCTATAATAACGATACGTCGGTCACGGCCGGCATTGCGGTGACGGCATCGGCCACCACGATGACGGTCATCGGTGACGCCCGGGTCGGCACCGACACACTTACCGGGGTGGAATCGATCCGTGGTACCAACCTGGCGGATACCTACAACGCCACGGGCTTCAACGGCGCCAGCACCGACTACGGACCGAGCTCCAGCTACAACGAGTTCGAGGGCCTGGCCGGGAATGATGTCATTACCGGCAACGGCAATACCCGGATCAGCTATGTGAACGCGACCGCCGGCGTGACCGTCGACCTGCTCGCTGGCACAGCCACCGGCAACGCATCCGTCGGAACGGACACCATCACGGGAGGTGTCAACGCGGTCCGCGGATCCAACTTCAGCGACGTGATTTCTGGGACCAACAATACGACCGTTACGGACATTTACTACGGTGGCGCTGGTAACGACACGATAAATGGTCGTGGCGGCTACGACCTCGCGAACTATAACGACAGCAACATTTCGGCCGCGATCAACGTCAATCTTGCAGCCGGAACAGTTGTGGGCGACGGCTCCGTAGGGAGCGACATATTGAACGGTGTAGAGCTCGTTCGAGGCACCAGGTTTGCAGACACTTATGATGCAACCGGCTTCAATGGCAGCAGCACAAACGCAGGTTCGTATGATACCTTCAATACCTTCGAAGGCATGGCGGGCAACGACACTGTCACAGGAAACGGAAATACACGTGTTGATTACTCGCTCGCGCTGGCAGCGGTCACCGTGGATTTGGCTGCAGGGACCGGACAAGGGACGACAGCGGGCGATGTTGCGGGCGTCGGGTTTGATACCTTCACAGGCGGTGTAAACTCCGTACGTGGCTCAGACTTCAACGACACTCTTCTTGGCAGCAACAACGCCACCGGTGCAGAGGAACTTATCGGCGGCGCCGGCAATGATGCCATCGATGGGCGTGGCGGTTTTGATCGCGCCATGTATGCGGCATCGTCCAATGATGCGACCACGGGAGGGATTGCCGTTGATCTCGCCGCGGGCACGGTCTCTGGCGATGCCTCGGTGGGCAACGATACATTGGCCTCGATCGAATCCATCCGAGGTACCAAGTTTGCAGACACATTCAATGCGACCGGGTTCAGCGGTTCCAGCGCAAACGCCGGCAGCAATGGCACGCTGAACGAATTTGAAGGCGAGGCGGGCAACGACACCATTACAGGGAACGGCAACACCCGGATCGCATTCTATCACGCCGCTGACGGCGTGAGCGTGGACCTCAGCGCCGGAACATCCACGGGGCTTGCAAGCGGTGATATCGCTCGCGTCGGAACAGACACTTTCACTGGCGTTGCCGCAGTACGCGGCTCCGACTTTGGCGATCTGATTGTTGGCAACTCCGCCAGTGTGACATTGGACGGTCGCGGCGGCGACGATATTCTCGTTGCAAATGGAGGAGCGAACACCCTGATCGGCGGTTCGGGCAATGATCAATTTTCGTTCAAAGCAAATCTCGCCAACGGCGCCACCATTGCCGACTTTGTCGGCAATGGAGCGGCAGCCGGAGACTCAATCCAGTTCACTGGATTTGGTACGGCAGCACAGGGGGCGATGTTCACGTTTGTCAACGCCGTGGGAGCGGATTCGATTTGGCAGATCCACTCCGGATTGGATAGCCACGACGAACTTATCATTTTGAAGGGTATAATGACGTCCGCCGGTGTTCATGCCAGCGATTATCTGTTCGCGAGCTAAATTGGCCTGCTGCCAAATCGGGATCAATGGAGATTTTGCCGAGCGGCTCGCCGCCCTTTTGCGTGACTGGATGTCATTCAAGCGCATGGGGGGCGGCTGGCAATCTACGGTCTTTAAGTGCGCTCAACGTGCCGTAGGTTCGACCGTAGAAAGGACGGCAATCATTGGAAAAGACCTTGGAGATCAGCGCGGTTGACAAGACACCCTTTCCGCCAGCATCTGGCTCTCTTGCAGCCGTTTGATCTCCGCAGCAAATCAATGACTTGTGCGGAGATCTTGGCTTCGCGGTTACGGCTTGCCGCCCTTACGTCCCCACACTCTCCCAGTTCTTCCCGTTGAACCGCTCCAGCGTCATGAACTTTACGACGCGGTAGTCGGTCGGGCTGGTAGTGATCAGGCTGCCTGGCAGCAGGCCGGGATTGCGGAAGTCTTTCAGGTTCGCGGCCTGGCGCATGATGTTCTCGCGGGTGAGGTCATCGCCGCACTGCTTGAGCACCTGCACCAGCATCTGGCTGAAGGTCCAGCCCGACAGGAAGAACGTGTCGGACGCGTTGGCATTCGGCAAATACTCCTTCAGCCATTCGTAGAATGGCTTCAGCTCGGGGTCGTTCTGCCAGCGCGGGTCCGACGGGTCCTTCATGTAGCGCGCGGTCTTGATGCCGACGCAGCGTTCGAGACCGGCGGGGATCAGGGTCGCGCTCATCGAGGCCGAGCCTGAATGCAGATAGGTGTCGGGCTGCCAGTTCAGCTCATAGATCTTGCGGATCGCCTGAGCCGCCTGCTTGGCATAGGCAAACAGCAGCACGGTATCGGCGCCGGCCGCCTTCAGTTTCACGATCTGCGAGTCGATCGTCGGGTCGGTTGGCGTAAAGCTTTCGGTCGCGACGATCGCCGACGCCTTGGCGCCGAGTCCATCCGAGAGACCCGAGAGCATCTCCTTGCCAAAATCGTCGTACTGGTAAATCACGCCGATCTTCGGATTGGCGTTGGCCGCCAAGATCTGCTTGCCGAAGAAGATGCCTTCGGAGCGAAGCGTCGGCTGGAAGCCGATGGTCCAGGGAAATTTTTCCGGATTGGCAAACTGCTCGGAGCCGGCGGCGACGAACAGTTGCGGCACCTTGTGTGAGTTCAGATAAGTGCGCGTGGCAAGATTCAGCGGTGTGCCGAGCATGCCGAACATCACGGCGACCTCGTCCTGCTCGACCAGCCGGCGGGTCTGCTCGACAGCCTTGGGCGGGCTGTAGCTGTCGTCCACAGAGATGAAGGTGATCTTGCGGCCGTTGATGCCGCCGCGGTCGTTGATCGCCTTGAAGTAGGCGGCCTCGGCCGTGCCGAGCTGGCCGTAGGCGGATGCCGGACCACTATAGGCAATGGTCTGGCCGACCTTGATCTCGGTGTCGCTGACACCGGGACCGTATTTCTTTTCGGCGCGCGCGCCCTTCGGTGCGAGCGTGGTAGCGAGTGTAGCAAGCGAGGCGAGCGTGATCGTTCGCCGAGAGACGTTCGGCATGGTGTCCTCCTTGTGCTTCCCTAACGCGTCCGCCCGCGCTTTTTGCACGGGCGGCTCTGGTCCTAGGCCCTCTTGTTGGGGCCCATGAAACCAAACAGATAGCCCGCGACCTTGCGCATCTGGATCTCTTCCGACCCCTCGGTGATACGGTAGCGGCGGTGATGGCGGTAGATGTGCTCGAACGCCTTGTGGCGCGAATAGCCGATGCCGCCGTGCACCTGCATGGCGCGGTCCGCCGCCTCGCAGCAGAGCCGGTTGGCCCAGTAGTTACACATGGAGACCTTGTCGGAGAGCCGCTTCTCGACTTCGGGGTGGGGCATGCTGTCCATTTCCCACGCGGTCTTGCGGATCAGGAGGCGCAGCATCTCGATCTGCGTCGCGAGCTCGACCAGCGGGAACTGGATGCCCTGGTTGACCGACAACGGCTTGCCGAACGGCTTGCGCTGGTTGGCGTATTTGACGCTCTCGTTGACGCAATAGGCGGCGGCGCCCAGCGAGCTCGCGGCCTGCCGGATGCGGTTCTCGTGCACGAAGGCTTGGGCGAGGGCGAGGCCGCGGTCGATCTGTCCGAACATGGTGCTCTCGGGCACCCAGACATTGGTGAAGCTGACACGCGGGTGGTCGGTCGGCATGTTGAAGGTCCACATGTACTCTTCGACCTTCACGCCCGGCGAATTGGCCGGCACCAGGAATGCGGTGATGCCCTTGGCATCGCCGTCCTCGCCGCTGGTGCGGGCGAACAGGCAGCAATGCGACGCCGGGTGCATGCCCGTCGTCCACATCTTCTCGCCGTTGATCAGCCAGCCGGCGACGCCGTCGCGGGTCTCGCGCACGGCGCGCGTCTCCATATGCGTGGCGTCCGAGCCGTGATGCGGTTCAGTCAGGCCAAAGGTGACGCGGATCTTGCGGTCCAGCGAT
>JAEWBW010000227.1 GCA_023390955.1 Pseudomonadota bacterium | reverse complement strand
TGCGCTCCGCGCGCGCAAATACGAGGCCGTCGTGCGCCTCGGCGTCATGGACGATTACGGCACGATCGTGATTCCACCATTGCTTGCGCGCTTTGCCCAACGCCATCCGGAAATCCGGGTCGAGATCGAGACCGGGTTGACGGCAACGATGCCGGCCCGGCTCGGCGACGCCTATGACCTCGTCATTGCCATGCACCCGGAAGGACGCGGCGATGGCGAGCTGCTGCGGCACGAGCAGCCGGTCTGGGCCGCGGCAGCGTCGTATGCGGTCGGAGCGCAGGCAATGCTGCCGGTCGCGCTCTACCCGCCAGGCTGCCTGTTTCGGCAATGGGCGGCAGAGGCCCTCGACGCCGCCGGCCGGCCCTGGCGGCTCGCCTTTGTCAGCCGCACGCTTGCCGCGGTCGAAGCCATCGCGGCGCAGGGTATCGCGATTACGGTCGTGAAAGCCGGCACCCTGCCAGCCAACCTGCGCGTCCTGTCGAACGGCCTGCCGGCGCTGCCGACGGCGGACATCCGCCTGCACCGCGCGCGCAATCTGTCCCGGGCCGGCGCGCTGCTCGCCGATCATTTGCAGCTTGGAATTTCAGGCGCGCGCACCCAATGTAGATAACAAGGTAGATAACAAGCGTCGCTGCACCGCCGGTTTGGCTGGGACGGCTGCAAGGCCACAGGCAAACCGGGATAGACGAGCCGTGAACATTTCCCTCTACGACCTTTCGGTGTGGGTGCTGCCGCTGGTGCTCGCCATTACCTTCCACGAGGCCGCGCACGCCTTCGTCGCATATCGGCTCGGCGACGACACGGCCTGGCAGCTCGGCCGCGTCAGCTTCAATCCGATCAAGCACATCGACCCCTTCGGCACCGTGCTGCTGCCGGCCATGCTGCTGTTTGCGCATTCGCCGTTCCTGTTCGGCTACGCCAAGCCGGTCCCGGTGAATTTTCGAAGGCTCAACAATCCGAGGCTGGACATGGTCTGGGTGGCGCTGGCCGGTCCCGCGACCAACATCCTGCTGGCGCTGGCGGCGGGCCTGGCCGTGCACGCCCTGCCCTTCGTGCCGGCCAGCTCGGGGCAGTGGATCGCGGACAACATCAGGAATGCCATCCTGATCAATGCGGTGCTGGCCGTGTTCAACATGATGCCGATCCCGCCGCTCGACGGCGGACGGGTCGCGGTCGGACTGCTGCCGCGGCAGCTGGCCATGCCGCTCGCCCGGCTCGAGCCCTACGGGATGCTGATCCTGATCGGGCTCCTGATCCTGCTGCCGCTGGCGGGCTCGCAGTTCGGTCTAAATCTTGATGTTATTTCGGCAATACTGCGGACGTTGACCGGTTATGTGATTCAGGCTGTTCTCTTCGTGACCGGCAACGCGTAGTGGAAGCAGGACAATCCTGCAAAGCTCGCGACCCCGCGACACGAAAGGCCCGAGGCCCATTTGGTCAAAGCTGCCGACATGCTGATCGCGCGACGCGCCGACACGAGGGCCCGCGCGGATTTCGCCACCTGGAAGATGATGGCCAAGCTCAACGGGCTGTCCGCGCTGCCGCCGGATGCGCAGACGTTCCTGGCTGCCTACAAGACGTTCCTGGAGAGCATGAGCGAGGGCGAGGCCACCGAGGCCGCCATCGCCGAGCTCTATAAGGCCTATTATGCCGAGATGGGGGGCGTCGGGACCGCGCCGGACGTCCGTCCGACGACCAGCGAGCCGGTGGCGGACAATGTTACCGCCTTCCGACGGCCAGAGCCCAAGCCGAAAGCGAAGTCTTTTGGGACAGCATCCGGCGGAACCGGAAAGCGACCTCTGCCCGTGGCCCTGATCTTCGCCTGCCTCGTCGTGGTCTACGTCGCGATCCGCTATTACTGGCGCTGACCGGCGTTTTTCCCCGCGTCAGCCCTTGGCGCCCTTCACGCGGAACAGCACCGGAAGCGTGAAATTGAGGCCATCGTCCGCGACCACCGGCGGCGGCTGCGGAACAGGGTCGGCGCGCTTGAGCATGGCCAGCGCCGCCTCATCGAAAGCGTTGTCGCCCGATCCCTTGACGATGCTCGCCGACAGCACGTGGCCGAGACGATCGAGCACGAAGGACACGAGAATCTCGGCCGTCTTGTGCTGCCGCTCGGACGGATAGCGCTTGTGCCGGTCGAGATGCGCGATCAGCTCCTTCTGCCAGGTCGCGCGGATCCGGCGGGCGGTCTCGCCCAGGCCCTGCGCCGGCGCCACCGAGCGCGGCCCTTCCTCCACGGCCTCCGACGTCGGCATCGCTGTTGCCTCGGCGGCGACCGATTCCTGCGACGCGTTGGTCTGGACGGCGGCGACCTTGGTCTCTTCCTCGACCGGCTTCTTGTTGTCGTTCTCGGTCACGACCCGGTCGGCCTCTTCCGGCTCGGTCGGATGATCCTTGGGCAGCTCGGTCTCCTTGACCTCCGCCTTCTGCTCGGCGAGCGCAGGCGACGCGACCGAGGCCTCCGAATCCGGTCCGGGCGGCAGCTCGGACGGCTCGGCCTTCGGCGCCATCATCTCGAGCCCGATCTCGATGGCGGGCGCGCCGAGCTCCTCGTCGAATTCATCGGCCTGAAGCTGGGTCAGCGCCAGCGCGGCACCGCCGGCATGGAGCGCCAGGGCGGCGACGGCTGCGACGATCCACAGCGTTCGCGAGGGCTTTATCTCAGTGAAATCGCTCATCGCAATCACCGGGTCATGGTTGCGGGCTTCGCAGCGGCGCAGCGCCCTGCTGGCTTTGGTCCGGAACCCCCTCCAGCGCCACCAGCTTCAGCTTTGCATAGCCTCCGGCGCGCAGGATTTCCAGCACGTCCATCAGCTCGCCATAGGGGACGGCGCGATCGGCGCGCAGGAAAATGAAACGCTCCTTGCTCGCGTCGGGCATCGCGTCGAGCGCCTTCACGAGGTCCACCCGCTTGACCATGGTCTCGCCGATCGCGACCGCCAGATCCGGCTTGATGCTGACATAGGTCGGCTTGTCCGGCTTCTTCTGCGGCGTCGCGGTCGAGGTCGGCAGGTCGATCGGAAGGTCCACGGTCGAAAGCGGCGCTGCGACCATGAAGATGATCAGCAGCACCAGCATCACGTCGATGAACGGCGTGACGTTGATCTCATGCGTCTCGGCGAAATCGTCCTCGTCGCCGTCGCTGTCTGCGAGTGAAGCGCCCATCGCCTACTCCGCCGCCGCGCGCATGCTGCCATGGCTGCGATCGAGATCGCGCGACAGCAATCGCCCCGACACGCCCGAGGCGCGGCTGACGAGCTCGAGATAGCTCTTCGTCATGCGGGAGAAGTGATTGTAGATGATGACCGCCGGGATCGCCGCGACAAGGCCGATCGCGGTGGCGAGCAGCGCTTCGGCGATGCCGGGCGCGACGACAGCGAGATTGGTTGTCTGCGACTTCGAGATGCCGATGAAGCTGTTCATGATGCCCCAGACGGTGCCGAACAGGCCGACGAAGGGCGACGTGGCGCCGATGGTCGCGAGCACGCCCATGCCGATCCGGATCCGGCGCGATTCCGCGCGCACGATCTCGGAGAAGCTCGAGGCTGCGCGCTCCTTGATGCCGCTGTCGCTGGAGATACCCGCCGACATGCGCGCCTCACGCAAAGCAGCCGCGAGGAAGGACGGCAGAATGCCGGTCTTGGCGCCGAGCGCGAACTGCGCTTCGGACAGCGAGCGCGCTTCCGCGATCTTCTTCAGGGCCGAACTCAACTTGCCCTTGGCAACCGTCAGCTCGATCGTCTTCGCGATGAAGATGGTCCAGGTCATGAGGGACGCAAACGCGAGCCCGATCATCACCCCCTTCACGACGACGTCGGCCGACATGAACATGACCCAGGGCGACAGCTCCTTCATCGCTGGCGCAGTCGACTTCAGGGTGCGACCGCCAGCCTCGCCCGAGGCGGCCTCCGGTGCTGCCGCGGCGGGTGCGGCTGGCGCGGCTGACTCAGGAGCAAGCGCAGGTGCAATGGGCGCAACGGCGGCCGGAGCTGGAGGCGTAGTCACGGCCGGTGCAGGCGCAGGGCTCGCCGGCTGAGCCGCCGCCGGCGCAGTGGTCTGCTGCTGTGCAGACGCGGGAATGGCGAGGCCGATCGCCGCCAGCGTGACGGCTGCAGCAAGGCTTGCGCGGAGAATCATGGTCTTCATACTTCGGCCCAGTAGCGAATGAGGTTGTGATAGATACCCGTCAATTTGACCGTTTCGGGGTCGTCGCGACCAAGCCGCTGCACCAACGCCTGAATGGCGGTATCGAGGTCAAATATCAGGCTGCGGGCGTGGTCATCTCGTACCATGCTCTGCAACCAGAAAAAAGACGCAACCCGCGTTCCCCGCGTCACCGGCGTGACCAGATGCAGGCTGGTCGAGGGATACAGAACGCAGTCGCCGGCCTGCAGCTTGACCTCGTGCGAGCCGTAGGTGTCCTCGATCACGAGTTCGCCACCGTCATATTCGTCCGGCTCGCTCAGGAACAGCGTGACCGACAGGTCGGTGCGGATGCGCAGGCCAGTCAGGCGATCGCCGCGGATCGCATTGTCGACATGAAGACCGAAATGATGGCCGCTGTCCGCCGCATAGCGGTTGAACAGCGGCGGAAAGATCTGCAGCGGGATCGCGGCCGACAGGAATCGCGGGTTCGACGTCAACGCCGAAATGATGCGGTTACCCAGCTTGCGCGCGACCTCGCTGTCCGGCGGCAATTGCTCGTTACGCTTGACCAGAGCCGACTGCGCGCCCGCGGTGGAGCGGCCGTCTTCCCATTCGCCGGCGTCCATGATGCGGCGGAAATCCGCCACATCATGTTTGTCGAGGACACCGGGAATGCAGGTCAGCATGTTCAGAACTTCGCCGTCGTCACGAGATAGAAGGCCCGACCGGGCGCGACCGCCACGAACGGCGTCGCGCTGCGATAGAGCGTGTCGTAGTAGAGCTTGTTGGTCAGGTTCTGCGCGTAGAACTTCATGGTCCAGTGCTTGTCGATCTTCTTTTCGACGAACGCATCGAAACGCCAGTAGCTCGGGATCAGCGTGCCGGTGTTGGCGCCGAAGGTGCCGCCATAGACCTTGGAACGGAACACCGCCTGCCCGCCGAGCTCCCAGTCGCCGTCGAACTTGTACTTGGTCAGCATGCTGAACGACTGATGCGCGACATTGGCGAGCGGCAAGCCGACATTGCCGGCGATGTTGCTCTTGGTCACCTTCGATTCCATCAGCACGATGCCGCCGATCAGGCTCCAGCGGTCGGTGATCTTGCCGCTGGCTTCAAGATCGATGCCCTGGATCTGATACGCCGCACCCGACGTCAGCGTGGTGCCAACGGCCTCACGGGCATTGTCCTTGGTGGTCTGGAACAGCGCGCCGCTCACCAGCAGGTGACGGTCGAACAGCTCCCACTTCGTGCCGACTTCTGCAGCCTTGTTGCGCTCGGGTCCAAGAATTGTCGTACTGGTCGGCGAATTTGAGCCGTAGTCGAAACCCGTCGCGTCGAGCTCGGACCCGAACGGGTTGGTCGAGGTCGCATAGGCCGCATAGATGCTGCCGAACGGCAGCGGCTTGAAGACGATGCCGGCGTTGTAGTTGACGAAGTCGCTGTTGACACTGCTCGAAGCCGAGGCAATCGACGATCTCAGCGCATAATTATCCCACCGGACGCCGCCGTTCACGATGATCCGGTCGTCCCAGTTCGCGGTGTCCATCGCGTAAAGTGCGCCGCTGTCGACATTGTAGCGGGTCGGGTCGCCCGTCAGCACAGGATTGAACGGCCCAGGCGTGTAGGTGTAGCCCGGCGCAAAGATCGATTGCCCCGGCAACGCGCCGTTGCTGGAAAATCCGACACCATTCACCTCGGAGGCGAGCCCGTTGTAGCGGCCGATGCCGATACGCTCGTTCGAATATTCGAGACCGGTAACGGCCGTGTGCTTGACCGGACCCGTGTTGAACTTGAACGCGGCCTCTTCCTGGTTGGCGACGACGTCGACCCACTGGTTGCGGCTCTGCGCGCTCGCGGTGAACGTCCATTTCGTCGGGTCGGGGTTGGTCGTGATCGGCGACTGCGGCAGCGTGCCGATATAGGCCAGCATCGACTGCTCCATTCGAGTCCGGCTGGTCAGTGTGATGTTGTCGGTCGGCTTGTACTCGATCGTCAGCGTGCCGAAATCCTGCCGCGCGGTCTGCCAGTCGCGGTTGAGGAAGCCGTACCAGTTGCCGCGCGGAATGCCCGCCTCGGTGACCGGCACATTGCCCTGCTTGTAATAGGGAATGCCGAAGTCCGGATAACCGCTGAGATCGGTGTGGACGTAGTTGGTGGTGATCTTGAGGTCGTTGGTGGGCGTGTACTTCGTCGAGATGAAGGCGCCCCAGCGGTCATCGGTCACGAAGTTGCGGCCGGCAACGTTGGCGTCCTGGAACAGGCCGCCGGTGCGCACCGAGAAGGTCGGGTCGATCACCTGGTTGACGTCAAGCGTGACGCGCTTGGTCATGTCGGACCCGAAGGTGGTCTCGCCGTTGTAGAAGTTGCGATCAGTCGCCTGCTTGGTGACGATGTTAATGGCGCCGCCTGCGGTGCCGCGACCGGCATAGGACGAGGCCGGACCGCGCAGGATCTCGAGCTGCTCGGTGAAGAAGTTCTCACGGATGCTGACGGCGGGATCGCGGATGCCGTCGATGAAGACGTCATTACGCGCATCGAAGCCGCGGATGAAGAAGCGATCGCCGAACGCGTTGCCGCCCTCGCCCGAACCCAGCGTGACGCCGGCGGTGGAGCGGCCGATTTCCCTGAGCGTAGTGGCGTTCTTGTCGGACAGCACTTCCTTGCTGAGAACGGTGATGCTCTTCGGCGTGTTCAGGAGCGGCTCGGGAAACTTGCCCGACGCCTGCACGCGATCGACCTTGTAGGGCGCAACCGGATCGGCATAGGGGTTGCGGTCGGCAGCGCCTGCACCGGCGGTGGGCGCCGAGGCGGCCTGCTGCGCCCGCTCGCGGGCTGCACGTCGCACGGCATTGCGGGCGCGAATCTGCTCGGGCGACGGCTTCGAAGCGGCGGGACGTGGACGCTCGACGGGTGCATCGACGGTAACGGGCGGGAGCGGCGCATTCTGCGCCTGCGCCCCACTCGTCACGGACGCAGCAGCGATCAGTCCGGCGACGGTCGAGACCGTCTTGCCGGTGGCCCCATCGAGATTCATGTCCAAAGATTTGCGTGTCGCGGTCGAACGCAACGACCGCGGAGTTTTCACCGTACCCATCTAACGCCCCGCTAAATTCTTGCTTCCTTTGGCCGCATTGCGACAACGCGACGCATCGGTGCTATCGGGCGTGTGAATGTGGGTCAACGCGATCACTGCAACAGTGTGGTGGAATCCGTCCATTTCAAAACGATTCTAAACTCGGCTGCGTGTTGCAGTTTCAAATCGTTCTAAACTTGAACGGTTCTAATCTGCGCGTGATCGCTGCGCGCACGACGACGAGATCAACCCCAAGCTTTTAAGCATCAGGATTGGCTGTCCTGTCGAGACGGATACGCGAACGATAGCGCGGTGCTAATGCATCGGACAAAAGCAGGCAATGCGACTGATCCGTCTGCAGTTTTGAATACATCCAGATCGGAGGATTGCGATCGCCGTCACGGTGATTTTCACGCGGCCGTGAGCATCGCTTGCGATGTGTGCGGTGCTCAGTCGCTGCTCGGCGGCTTCATCAGCGAGAACAACTCGTCAACCGTCTGCTGTGCGACGGTGCGGACGCGATCGGTGTTCTCCATGCCGGCGATGTTGACACCCTTCACCACCGCGCGGATCTCGTCGCGGAAGTCGGTGAGGAAGCGCAACGGATCGCGCTGCTCGTTGGCAACGCGCGCGATCAGGCCCGTGATCAGAATCTGACACGCGATCAGTTTGCCGTTCAACTCGTCCATCGTCCGCTCCCGTTGTGACGGCGCTGATATGGACGACGTCGAAATTGCTGACAACACCGGCTCCGCGATAGCCGGCCCGCGCACCCGGCGGACGAGCATCGCAGCGCCTGTGCATCCTGATCGATCGCGAGAAGGAAATGGCGACACGTAATGCGCTCCCCACCCCGGGTTTCAACGGGGTGCAAAGCTTTCCAATTGTTTAGAAAACTCCGGGGATAGTGCTGTTTACACTGGAACTTGGCGTGTATTATACCTGCGCCTTCGGAACCTTTTGAGCCCCTGATCACCCCATTTGGGCAAGCGAGCCGACACGAAAAGCAAATGAAGAAGTCACGGCCGATCCTGTGGATTTCCATCGCAGCCGTGGCCCTCGGGGGCTATTTCGGCTGGCAGCGCTACTACGGTCCGGAGGCGACGAAGAGCCAGACGGCCCAAAAAGGCCCGCCGCGTGCGCCCGCCATCCCCGTCAGCGTGGTGCCGGTCCAGAAGGTTGATTTCCCGGTCTACCTGACCGGGCTCGGGACGGTTCAGGGCTTCAATACCGTTCAGGTGCGCACCCGGGTGGACGGCCAGATCGACAAGATCGCCTTCACCGAGGGTCAACTCGTCAAGCAGGGCGATCTCCTGGTCTCGATCGACCCGCGCTCGTTCCAGGCAACCCTCGACCAGGCCAAGGCCAAGAAGGCCCAGGACGAAGCCAATCTCGCCAACGCCAATCTCGAGCTGCAGCGCTCCACCAAGCTCGGCGAGTTCGCCACCGCGCAGCGCGTCGACACACAGCGCTCGACCGTCGCGCAGCTGATCGCCCAGATCACCTCGGACGACGCCGCGATCTCCAACGCCCAGACCCAGCTCGACTACACCCAGATCAAGGCGCCGATCACCGGCGTTGCCGGCCTGCGCCAGGTCGACGTCGGCAACATCGTCAACGCCTCCACCCAGACCGGCATCGTCATGATCTCGCAGGTCGAGCCGATCTCGGTGATCTTCACCGCCCCCGAAGACCAGCTCCCCTCGATCAGCGAGAGCCAGAAGGCCGGCGAGCTCAAGGTGATCGCCTTCACCACCGACGGCAAGAAGACGCTTGCCGAGGGCAAGCTCGCCGTCATCAACAACCAGGTCGATACCTCCAGCGGGACGATCCGGCTCAAGGCGGTGTTCGACAACAAGGAGCGGACGCTGTGGCCGGGTCAATCGGTGTCGACGCGGCTTCAGATCAGGACGATCAAGGACGCCACCGTTGTGCCCGATGACGCGGTTCAGCATTCGACCAACGGCCTCTACGCCTACACGGTCAACCAGGAGAACAAGGCCGAGCTGCACAAGCTGAAGGTGGTGTACTCCATCGACGGCCACTCGGTGATCGATGAAGGATTGTCCCCGGGTCAACAGGTGATCACAGGCGGTCAATTCAAGGTCCAGCCCGGAAGCCTCGTCAGCACGGCCGTGGCGAGTTCGGCCCCGGGCCAGAGCAAGGTCCGGCAGGAATGAACGGCCAGGGGATTTCGGCACCTTTCATCCGCTTCCCCATCGGCACCTCGCTGCTGATGGCCGGCATCCTGTTTGTCGGTCTCGTAGCCTACCCCCTGCTGCCGGTCGCGCCGCTGCCGCAGGTCGACTTCCCGACCATCCAGATCACGGCCAATCTGCCGGGCGGCAGCCCGGAAACGATGGCCTCGTCGGTCGCGCAGCCGCTGGAGCGGCAGTTCGCGCAGATTCCGGGCATCGCCCAGATGACGTCGACGAGCTATCTCGGCACGGCGTCGATCACGATCCAGTTCGACCTCAACCGCAGCATCGACGGCGCCGCCAATGACGTGCAGGGCGCGATCAACGCGGCCAGCGGCCAGCTGCCGAAGAACCTCCCCTCGCCGCCGACCTATCGCAAGGTCAATCCGGCCGACTCGCCGATCCTGCTGCTGTCGGCGACCTCCGACACCCTGCCCCTGACCTCGGTCAGCGACGCGGTCGATGCCCAGCTCGCCCAGCAGATCAGCCAGATCTCCGGCGTCGCCCAGGTCTTCATCGGCGGCCAGCAAAAGCCTTCCATCCGCATCCAGGTCGATCCAGGCAAGCTCGTCGCCAAGGGCCTGTCCATGGAGGACGTGCGCGCCGCCATCGCGATCACGACGGTGGACAGCCCCAAGGGCAATATCGACGGCGAAAAGCGCGCCTATACGATCTACGCCAACGACCAGCTGACCCAGTCCAAGGACTGGAACGACGTCGTGATCGCCTACCGCAATGGCGGCCCGCTGCGAATTCGCGACATCGGCCGTGCCGTAACCGCGGCCGAGGATGCCAAGCAGGCGGCCTGGGCCAACGGCAAGCGCGGCGTATTCCTGGTGGTGTTCAAGCAGCCCGGCGCCAACGTCATCGAGACCGTCGACCGGATCAAGGCCACCCTGCCCCGGCTGGTCGGGGCGATCCCGCCGACGATCAAGATCGAGGTCATCAGCGACCGCACCACGACCATCCGGGCCGCGGTCGAGGACGTGCAGTTCACGCTGCTCCTGACCATCGTGCTCGTGGTCATGGTCATCTTCCTGTTCCTGCGCAGCTTCTGGGCGACGGTCATACCGACGATTACGGTTCCACTGGCGCTGTTGGGTGCCTGCGCCCTGATGTGGGTATGGGGCTACTCGCTCGACAATCTGTCGCTGATGGCGCTCACGATCGCGGTCGGCTTCGTCGTCGACGACGCCATCGTCATGCTCGAGAACATCACGCGCTACATCGAGGAAGGCGAAAGCCCGATGGCCGCCGCCTACAAGGGCGCCAAGGAAATCGGCTTCACCATCGTCTCGATCAGCGTCTCGCTGGTCGCGGTGCTGATTCCGCTGCTGCTGATGGGCGGCATCATCGGGCGCCTGTTCCGCGAATTCGCCGTCGTGCTGGCGATGACGATCTTCGTTTCGATGTTCGTGTCGCTGACCCTGACGCCGATGATGGCCTCGCGTTTCCTGCGGGCCCATGGCGAGGTGCAGCATGGCCGCTTCTACCAGTGGAGCGAGAACGCCTTCGACGCGATGCTGCGCGGCTACGAATATGTGCTCGACATCGCCTTGAGCTGGCGCCGCACCACGCTCGCGATCTTCTTCGCGACGCTTGGCCTCTCCATCTATCTCTTCGTCCTGATCCCCAAGGGCTTCTTCCCGCAGCAGGACGTCGGCCTGATCACCGCGACCTCGGAAGCGGCGCAAGACGTCTCCTTCGCCGAGATGAAGCGGAAGCAGGAAGCGCTCGGCAAGATCGTGATGGCCGATCCGGATATCGCGACCATCGCGATGAACATCGGTGGCAGCGGCCGCGCCGGAAACAACGGCAACATGTTCATTACGCTGAAGCCGCGCAGCGAGCGCCAGGCCTCGGCGCAGCAGATCATCGCCCGGCTGCGGCCGAAGCTCGAGGCGGTCGAAGGCGCCCGCCTCTATATGCAAGCGGCGCAGGACGTCCGGCTCGGCGGCCGCCCGACGCGCACGCAGTTCGAGTTCACGCTGCAGGACGCCGATCTCGGCGAGCTCAACGAGTGGGCGCCAAAAATCCTCGCCAAGATGCGGACGCTGCCGGAACTGCGTGACGTCGCCACCGACCAGCAGACCCAGGGCACGACGCTTCAGCTCAAGATCAACCGCGACACCGCGGCGCGCTACGGCATCCAGCCGCAGGTCATCGACGACACGCTCTACGACTCGTTCGGCCAGCGCCAGGTCACGCAGTTCTTCACCCAGCTCAACACCTACAAGATCATCCTCGAGATCCTGCCGGAGATGCAGGGCAGCCTCGACAGCCTGAACAAGCTCTATGTGAAATCGCCGCTGACCGGCGAGCAGGTGCCGCTGTCGACCTTCGCGACCTGGACCACCGATCCGGTGCGTCCGCTCTCGATCAGCCACCAGGGCCAGTTCCCGTCGATCACGATCAGCTTCAACCTTGCCCAGGGCATCGCACTTGGACAGGCCACCGAGGCCGTGCAGAAGGCGATGGCCGATCTCGGCGCGCCGGCGACGCTGAACTCGAGCTTCCAGGGCACCGCGCAGGCGTTCCAGCAATCACTCGGCACCGTGCCGCTGCTGATCCTTGCCGCGCTCGTCGTGGTCTATCTGATCCTCGGCATCCTCTACGAAAGCTACATCCACCCGATCACGATTCTGTCGACCCTGCCCTCGGCCGGCGTCGGCGCGCTCGCGATCCTGATGGCGGCAGGCTTCGACTTCAGCCTGATCGCGCTGATCGGCATCATCCTGCTGATCGGCATCGTGAAGAAGAACGGCATCATGATGGTCGACTTCGCGATCGCCGCCGAACGCGACCAGAACAAGACGCCGGAAGAATCGATCCGCCAGGCCGCGCTGCTGCGCTTCCGCCCGATCATGATGACGACGATGGCAGCGCTGCTCGGCGGCGTGCCGTTGATGCTCGGCCACGGCACCGGCGCCGAGATCCGCCAGCCGCTCGGCTATGCCATGGTCGGCGGCCTGATCGTCAGCCAGGCGCTGACGCTGTTCACCACGCCGGTGGTCTATCTCTACCTCGACAAGTTCTCCAACATGTTCTCGGGCTCGGGCCGTGCCGACGGCAGCGACGAGCACGAGGCAGCCGCGCGCGGCGCGGTGAAGGAAGCCGCCGAGTAAGCTTGCGCCGCGCATCGCGCGACGCCAGCCCTCGGTCTCACCCCAACGCGGTCATCATTCCCCATGCGATCCAGAATAGTTGCGCTCACCTTTGCAGCCCTGCTCTCGACGGGCGCCGCCTACGCACAGCAGCCAGCCGCCAAGCAGAAGGCGGCTCCGCCGCCCGCGGCGGCACAGCCGGCGCCGGCCCAGCCGCAACAACAGGCTGACGGGGCGCAGCAGCAGCCGGGCTGGATCGCACGCTGCACCAGCGCAAGCCGCGACGCCCCACTCGAATGCGCGATCGAGCAGAACGCCGTGCTGACCAAGACCGGCCAGACCATCGTGCTGGTCAACATCCGCATCGCACCGGACACCCGCGCGCCCGTGGCCCTGCTGCAGCTGCCGCTCGGCCTCAATCTGCCGGTCGGCGCCAAGCTTCAGGTCGACGAGGGCAAGACGATCGACCTGCAGATCCAGACCTGCGAGAATCGCGGCTGCTACGCCTCGACGCCGATCAATGCAGAGCTGCTTGCCGCGCTGAAATCCGGCAAGCAGATGAAGGTCTCGTTCCAGAACATGGCCAAGGAGACCATCGCGATCCCGATGCCGCTCAACGATTTCGCGGCCGCCTACGACAAGATCAAGTAAGCCGCCCTTCCCTCGGGCCGCGCGATGCGCGGCCCCGGCAATGCGATGACGGCCGCGATCAGCCCTTCACGTCGCTCGCCCTGAGCAGCGTGTTGAAGCCGCCGAAGATCATGCGCTTGCCGTCGAAGGGCATGTCGTGGCCCTTGAACCGCTCATCGGCCATGACCTTCTTGTTGATGGCATCGCGCGCTTCCCGGTCGCGATAGACGATCCAGGCGAAGATCACGACCTCGTCCTCTTTCGCGATGACCGCGCGCGGGAACGATGTCAGCTCGCCAAAGGGCACGTCGTCCCCGATGCACTCGACATAGTCGAGCGCGCCATGTTCCATCCAGACCGTGCAGGCCGTTCGCGCCAGCGCCTTGTAGGCCTCGATCTTGTCCTTCGGCACGGCGAGCAGGAAACCATCGACATAGGGCATCAGAAATCTCCAGAGATGACGTTGAGCCCCAAGGACGATGTGGCGCGCGCCGATCCGACTCGCCGTGACCAATTCGGGATGAGGCAAACCGTCGCGACGGATTTTTTGGGCGCGCCAAAAACGTCGCCGGCATTGGGGCGCAACAGAACGTAGGATACGGGGGCAGGATTGGCTGCCGGCTTTCAGCAGCGTCGATCCAGGCTATTGGACTGAACGGCTAGTCCTGAAGCTGGCTGGGGAACCTGGATTCGAACCAAGACAAACAGAGTCAGAGTCTGTTGTGCTACCGTTACACCATTCCCCAACGGAATTGCCTAGTTAATTCAATGGTTTATTGAATTTTTCGGCAGCGGCCGGCGGCGCATTTGCGCAAATCACGGCTCAGGCGTGGCAGGTTTCTACCTGCTCACCTCCGGGGTTGCAAGCACTGCTGTGGGCGGGATGTTTGCGGATATTGGATGCGCGCCGCCACCAACCCGCGTCTACGCCTGCCCCCCAAATCCCACGAACGTCGTCGCTTCATCAACCGACTTGCGCTCGGATATGACGGCATTGGCCGGGAAACTGTCATCCGGCCACCCCAGCGCGATGCTCTTCATGATCACCTGATTATCCGCAATTCCGGCATGTTCGCGCACGACGGGAGATTGCATGATCCCCTGGCTGTTGATCACGGCGCCAAGCCCCCGCGACCACGCCGCGTTGACGAGCGCGGTCGCCACGGCGCCGCAGTCGAAGGCCGTATCGTCACTGGAGGCCAGCTCGCGATCGTAAGTGATGATCACGCACACGGGCGCGTCGAACTGGCGAAATCCGCGCAGCACCCAGTCTTGCCGCTGCTGCTTGTCATCGCGTGCAATTCCCATTGCGCTGAACAACTGCTTGGCAACGCCGATCTGGCGTTCGCGATGCACGCCCTCAAATGGCTGGCCCGTTCGAAACTCGCGCGAGTGCGGCACTCCCGCCAGGTTGCGTTCGGTATTGCCTTGACGGATGCGATCCAGTGGAGCGCCGGAGACGACATAGAAATTCCACGGCTGCGTATTCATTGAGGACGGCGCGCGCATTGCCAGCGCCAGGATCTCCTTGATCAATTCCTGCGGGACGGGATCGGGCTTGTAACCGCGAATGCTTCGCCGGCCGAGAATGACATCATCAAACTTCATCTTGGTGTCGTCCTGAAATGGGCATGCAACCGCGTTCTCCCTCACACTCTCGATCGTGTCCATAGTTTTCCGGGCAAACGTCTGCACGCGCAGCGAACCGGCCAGACTGAAGCACGAACGTTTCGTCCTGCGGAGTATTTTGGGCCCATCGAGGATGGCTGGAGGGGCGCAGTTGCTCTCGTCAGAACCTCCGGTCTATATGGCCAAAACCAGTCACCGCATTCGATAGCGGCATCGCTTCAACGCATGCGATCACCCGCGGATGACTGAAAGCCTGCCACCAACTTCCGCGTCTCGCGGAAGGCGACCGGAGAACCCGCACCGATGACCGAGCGAGTCGAGATCATTGCCGCGAAGATCGAGGCCTTCATCCGAAATGACGTGATCCCCTACGAAAAGGATCCGCGAACCGGTCCTCACGGCCCGAGTGACGAGCTCGTGCAGGAACTGCGTGAAAAGGCACGCACAGCAGGCGTCTTGACGCCCCACATCCTGCCGGACGGATCACACCTCACGCAACTCGAGACGGCGAAGGCGCTGATCAAGACCGGACTCTCGCCCCTTGGACCGCTCGCGTGCAACACCATGGCGCCCGACGAAGGCAACATGTATTTGCTCGGCAAGGTTGGAAGCGCGGAACAGAAGACGCGCTTCCTGGAGCCCCTGGTGTCGGGCAAGGCGCGCTCCGCGTTCTTCATGACCGAGCCGGCGGACGCAGGCGGTGCGGGATCGGACCCGTCGATGATGCAGACCACCTGCAGGCTGGACGGCAATCACTGGGTCATCAACGGGCGGAAGAAGTTCATTACCGGAGCTGAAGGCGCCCAGGTCGGCATCGTCATGGCAAAGTCGGCCGACGGCGCATGCATGTTTCTCGTCGACCTCCCGAATCCCGCGATCCGCACCATTCGCGTGCTGGATACGATCGACAACTCGATGCCCGGCGGACATGCCGAGATCGAGATCGAGAACCTTCGCGTGTCCGCAGACCAGATGCTTGGTTCCTCCGGAGATGGCTTCAAATATGCCCAGATACGCCTGAGCCCCGCACGCCTGTCGCATTGCATGCGTTGGCTCGGTCTGGCAATTCGCGCCAACGAGATCGCCACCGACTACGCCTGCCGCCGCCATGCGTTTGGAAAACCACTGGTCGACCATGAAGGCGTCGGCTTCATGCTCGCGGAGAATCTCATCGATCTCAAGCAATCGGAACTGATGATCGACTGGTGTGCCGGCGTGCTCGACACCGGCTCACTCGGGACGGCCGAGAGCTCGATGGCAAAGGTGGCCGTGTCGGAAGCCTTGATGCGCGTCGCCGATCGCTGTGTCCAGGTGATGGGCGGCACCGGCGTTTCGAGCGAAACGATCGTCGAGCAGGCCTTCCGCGAGATCCGTGCCTTCCGCATCTATGACGGTCCGACCGAAGTCCACAAATGGTCGCTGGCGAAAAAGATCAAGCGCGACTGGAAAGCCGAGCAGCATTGACGGGTTAGTACCGGAGCTCGCCCGGGTGCCTGCGGAATTTCAGGCCGGCCCTTGCCTCAGGGTATCAGGGCTGCTTCCGCGCGAAGTCTGTCCCGCTGATTTCGCCGGATCTTGGTGAGATCGGCGAGGCACGAGGCAATCAGGTCGCTGCCAGACAATGCTTGGAATTTCTCGCAGTGATCACGGTCCTCGCGCTGCACCTGCTCGTCCCTGAGACGATCTGCCGATCGAATCTCTTCGGGCGCGTTCAAAGTTGCGTAGACGGCGAGCGAAGCGATGATCAACCCAAGCGCAATGCCAGGGGTTGCAGCTTGCAGGTCGACGCTGCCAAGCACGCGACTGCCCATCGTCATCCTCCGGTTCGCTGATCCATCGGCAGCCTAGTTGGCTTTACAACCGCCTGATAATCGGGAATCAATGCGTGACACTCATGAATTGAGTTCACGAATGACCAGCGCTCCCAATGAAATGCGGGTGTTCGAAAGGGTCATTGCGCGAGGCAGCTTTGCCTCGGCCGCGCAGGATGTCGGCCTGACGCCGTCTGCCGTATCGAAGCTCATCTCTCGATTGGAGCAGCGCCTTGGCGTCCGCCTCATCAACAGGACGACGCGACAGCTCGCGCTCACCGCCGAAGGGCGGCTCTATCATGCGCGCACGCAGGAGATTTTGTCAGCCATCGAGGCTGCCGAGTCCGAGATCACCTCTGCACGCCTGTCGCCGCGCGGGCTGCTGCGGGTGCAGGCACCGCCGGTGATGATCGGCGATCACTTCGGGCCGGCGCTACCTGACTTCCTGACACGCCATCCGCGTCTCACGGTAGAATTTCTGGTGACGAACCGTGCCGTCGATCTCGTCGCAGAGAATGTCGACATCGCGATGCGCACGGGCAAGCTCCCCGACTCCTCGAAGATTGCGAGCAAGATCATCGACCTGACCCAAATCATCTGCGCGAGCCCCGATTACCTTGCACGATATGGACGGCCGAGAACGCCGGCCGATCTTGCCTCGCATCGATGCCTGATCCTCAACGGCATTCCGGAGCCGACACGCTGGATGTTCAACGGCAGGGATGGCCGTGTGAGCGTGGAGGTTCCGGGCGCCGTCAGCGCTGATAGCTCCGACGTTCTGCTGCGGCTGGCCAAGGAAGGCGTCGGAATCGTTCGCCTGGGTGAGTTGGCCGTTGCCAGGGCACTCCGCGACGGATCGCTGGAGCCGCTCTTCCTCGACATGCAGGTGAGCGAAGGATACCCGCTGTGGGCGCTGATGCCGGCAGGCCGGCAACGCTCGCCCAAGGTCAAGGTCTTCCTTGAGTTCATCCGGGAGCGGCTTGGTCTCGCACCGTGGCGAACGGCGTCCGCGTGGGAGCACTGACGTTTACGAGAGCAGCCCGTCGAGATCGGAATAGATCACGTCAGCCGTGCGCTGATAGTGCTGCTGAAGCAAGCGCACCGCCTGCTCGCTGTCCCGCGCGAGCACCGCCTGAAGGATGTCGCTGTGCTCGGCGCCGACCTTGCGCGCCGGATAGGCCTTTGCGATAGACATCATGCGATAGCGATAGAGCCGGTCGGCGAGCTGCTCGCAGAAGCCGAGCAGCGGCCGTGAACCGCACAGGCCGATCAGCGTTGCGTGAAAGGCGCGATGCACCTTCTCCCAATCGGGATTGTCCTCGAACGTGTCGGCCTTCAGCGAACGCGGCGTGCGATCGAGCCGGTGATGCGCCACCAGCAGGGATTCTTCCCAGGCTTGCGTCGCGTTCTGCATCGACTCGCGGAGCGCCAGGCCTTCGACCCAACATCGCGTCTTGGTCAGCTCCTGCAGCTCGTCCTTGCTGACCTCCTTCACATAGAAGCCGCGCTGCTCCATGCCGACGACGAACTCTTCCGTGGTGAGACGGTTGAGCGCCTCGCGCAGCGGGGTCTGCCCCACATTGTACTGCTCCATCAGAAAGCGCGACTGCAGCTTGCGCCCGGGCGGCAGGCGCGTGGTCAGGATGTCGGTCTTCAGGCGTGCATAGATCGTGGTCGCCAGCGTTGCCGGCTGGTCTGCTTTCTGGCTTGGCAGGTCAGAGCTCATGGGCGCCTATCGGAATCAAGCGGCCTTTTGTGTACAGCGGCCGGCACCAATCCAATAATCTATAAATTCCGACTTTACGATACCTTTTATACATATTAAGGAACTCGTCGGCAGCCCGAGAACAGGGTGACCGAGCCGAGGAAGCCCAATGTCCGATTTTCCCGTGGAGGCCCTGCGCAGCGTCGAGATCACGACGCCGCATCTGGCCGGGTCGGTCGAGTTCTACACCAAGGTCTGGGGCCTCGATGTTGCGGCGGAAGCTGACGGCACGGTGTATCTCGCGGCGACGGGCAGCGACTTCCATGTTCTCGAGCTCACGCAAGGCGACGCGACCTCGCTGCGCAAGGTCACTTTCCGCACCCGCTCGCGCGAGGATCTGCAGCGCCTGTTCGAGCGCACCCGGAAGGCCGGCTGCGAGGTGGTCAGCTCACTCGCGCAATCGCGGGCGCCGTCGGGCGGCGAAGGCTTTGCGGTTCGCGAGCCGCAGGGCTGCACCATGGAGTTCGTCCACGGCGATCGCACCAGGGCGGCGCGCGCGGTCGCGGACCGTCCGGAGCGGCTGGCGCATGTCAACATCAACAGCATCGACGTCGACAAGCTCTCGGCGTTCTATGCGGACGCCCTCGGATTTCGGCTGACGGATCGCTCGAAGCTGATGGCGTTCCTGTGCTGCAACAGCGACCACCACGCGGTCGTCCTTGCGGAGGCGCCGCGCAACGGCCTCAACCACATTGCTTTCCTCATGCCGAACCTCGAATCCGTCATGCGCGGCTCGGGCCGCATGGTGGATCACGGCCATCCGATTGGCTGGGGTGTCGGCCGCCACGGCCCCGGCGACAATGTTTTCGCCTATTTCGTCGACCCCACCGGCGCCGTCATCGAATACACCGCCGAAGTCCTGCAGATCGACGACAGCTATGTCGCGAAGGGACCCAGCGATTGGGTCTGGCCGCCGGGACGAACGGACCAGTGGGGCATCGCCCCGCCCAAATCCGACGCCTGCAAGAGCGCACAGCTCGCCGTCCCCTTCGCGACAGCAGCACGACCATGAACCCGGCTGCCGCTCCCGATTACGACGTGCTCGTCGTCGGCTTCGGGCCGACCGGCGCCGTTGCCGCCGGCCAGCTCGGCGACCTCGGTCATCGCGTCCTCGTTATCGACCGGCTCACCGGCGTCTACGACAAGCCGCGTGCGATTGCGCTCGATCACGAGATTTTTCGTACCTTCGACAATATGGGTCTCCGTGAGGCGATCTCACCCCACGTCGAGCCCTTCACTGCGTCCGAACATTTCGGCGTGGATGGGCAGCTGATCCGCCGTGTCGACATGGTCGCAAAGCCCTACCCGCTCGGCTACACGCCGAGCATGGTGTTCAGCCAGCCGGCAGTGGAGGCGGAGCTGCGCCGCCACGCGACAAGTTTTCCCAATGTGCGCACCGAGCTCGGCGTCGAACTGCTCGATCTCGCTCAGACGCCTGATCGGGTCGAAGCCACGCTGAAGGACGCCAGCGGACAACAGCGTTCAGTGACGGCCCGCTATGTGCTCGGCTGCGACGGCGCCTCGAGCACCGTACGGCAGATCGCAGGCCTCGGGCTCGAGGATCTCATCTTCGACGAACCCTGGCTCGTGGTCGACGTGCGCGTGAACGAGGACGCGCTTGGCCGGCTGCCGCAATGTTCTGCGCAGTTCTGCAATCCGGCGCGCCCCATCAGCTTCCTGATCGGCCCGAAAAATCACCGCCGCTGGGAGATCATGCTACTGCCGGGCGAGGACGCGCGGGAGATGGAGCGGCCCGACAATGTCTGGAAGCTGCTCGCGCCATGGCTCACGCCTGACGACGGCGAATTGTGGCGCGCGGCGTCCTATCGTTTCCACGCCCTCGTTGCCGATGTCTGGCGCAACGGCAAAATTCTCATCGCGGGCGACGCCGCCCATCAGCAGCCGCCCTTCATCGGCCAGGGCATGTGCCAGGGCCTGCGGGATGCCGCGAATGTCGTCTGGAAGCTCGATCATGTGCTGAGGGGGCTTGCTTCAGACAGCCTGCTCGACAGCTACACGGCTGAGCGCAAGCCGCACATCATCGAGCTGACCGGCAAGATCAAGGCGATCGGCCAGTCGATCTGCGAGCGCGATCCCGCCGCGGCCCGGCAGCGCGACGCCAAGCTCCTGGCGGATGGCGGCGGCAAGCCACTGCAGATCACGCGGCAGGAAATCATCCCGCCACTGCGCGCGGGGTTCTTAGCGGAGCACGAGGGACCCGCACGCGGCTCCCTGTTTCCGCAGCCGCGGATCGCAAGCGCCGGGACGGTCCGCTTGCTGGATGAAGTGACAAGGCCGGGCTGGCTCGTGTTCATCGACGGCCGCAACAACGATGCAGCCGCCCTCCTCGCGCTGTGCGACGCGCGCCCGGACATGCCAGCCACGGCGATCGCACCTGTCGACACACCGAACGCGCTCGAAGAGACCGAGGGCGTACTGGCAAACTGGTTCGACCGTCACGGTGTCGTTGCCGCGATCGTGCGACCCGACCATTACGTGTTCGGCACGGCGCGCAACGCTGCCGCGCTCGACAATCTCCTGCGCGAGATCGATGTCCGCCTTCGCGGCATCCCGACCGAGCAGACAAGCCACATTTCCGATCTGAGAATGGAGAAAACGCCGTGAAACTAGCAACCGTAGCGATCGACGGCCGCACCACCTGGGGCATCGTCGAGGGCGAGACCTTCTTCGATGTCGGCGCCGCGCTGAAGGCGCGCTATGCCGATCTCAAGGCGGCCATCGGCGCTTCGCTCGCCGGCGTTGCCGAGGCAAAATCCTCCGCCACGTCCGTTCCGGTCGCGAAAGTGAGCGGGCTGCCGGTCGTTCCGAACCCGGACAAGATCCTGTGCGTCGGCCTGAACTACGAAACCCACCGCAAGGAAACCGGCCGCGCCGAGGTCGATCATCCCACCATCTTCCCGCGCTATGCCAACAGCCAGACCGGACATCTGCAGCCGATCGTGCGGCCGCGCGTCTCGACCGACCTCGACTTCGAAGGCGAGCTTGCCGTCATCATCGGCAAGGCGGGGCGCTATATCTCCCGCGCCGATGCGATGAGCCATGTCGCCGGCTACTCCTGCTACAATGACGGCAGCATCCGCGACTTCCAGCGGCACACGCATCAATTCACGCCGGGCAAGAATTTTCCGGACACCGGCGCGTTCGGCCCCTGGATGATGACGCCGGACGAGCTCGGCCCGCTCGCCGAGCTCCGGCTGCAGACCCGACTCAACGGGCAGGTCATGCAGGACGCACTGATCAAGCAGATGATCTTCGATATCCCGCGCCAGATTGAATATTGCTCCACCTTCACGCGGCTCGAGCCCGGCGACGTCATCGTCAGCGGAACGCCGGGTGGTGTCGGCGCACGACGCGAGCCGCCGTTGTGGATGAAGCCCGGCGACGTCGTCGAGATCGAGGTCGAGCGCCTCGGCGTGCTCAGGAACGTCGTCGCGGACGAAGCCTGATCGAGCGAAGGCAGCCCGCAATTGCGCGGGCTGCCCTCACACAATGCAACCAATAACGCCCGCAAAGCGGCGCCGTCCCGGAGGAACAACATGTCCAAACTCACCCGTCGTCTGCTGCTCGCGGGCGCTGCCGTTTGTGTCTCGTTTCCGGCCTTTGCGCAGTCATGGCCGCAAAAGCCCGTGACCATCGTCGTGCCACAGCCGGCGGGCAACAGCCCGGACGTGATGTGCCGCCTGATCACCGAGAAGCTGTCCCGGTCGCTCGGACAGCAATTCGTCGTCGAGAACAAGCCTGGCGCGGCGAACCTCGTCGGCACGCAAGCCGTCGCCCGTGCCACGCCCGACGGCTACACATTCCTGTTCGCCACCTCGGCCGCGCTCGTCACCAACCCTTATACGTTCAAGAAGCTGCCTTACGATCCGATCAAGGATTTCATCCCGGTCGCGATGGCGGCAAAGAGCAACCACGTCCTGCTCGTCAATCCCGAAGTGAAAGCCAAGACGCTTCCCGAATTGATCAAGCTGGAAAAATCGGCGCCGGGCTCATTGAGCCTCGCCGTCGACGGCGCGCGCAACCTTTCGGGCCTGATCGCACAGGCGATCAACAAGGCTGCCGGAACGGGTTTTGTGCTGATCCCCTACAACACGACGACCAATGCAGTGCAGGACGCCATGTCGGGCCGCATCCAGGTGACGATCCAGTCGGCATCCATTGCAGAGGGCTTTGTGAAGGCGGGCACGCTTCGCCCCATCGCCGTTGCCGGATCCAAGCGGATCGAGTCTCTGCCCGACGTTCCCGCGATTTCGGAAACATTGGAGAGCGTCGATCTGCAGGGTTGGTTCATGTTCATGGCGCCGGTCGGCACGCCCACTGAGATCGTCGACAAACTCAGCGTCGAGATCGCACGCGCGCTGGAATCGCCGGAGGTGCGTGAGCGGGCTCCCACCATCGGCTTCGACGTCCGCGTCGGCGATGCCGTAACGCCGGCAGGGGCCAAGCGTTTCCTCGACGCCCAGCTCGCCTCGTCCGGCAAGATCATCCAGGGGATGGGAATCGAACCCGAATAGCAGTCGGCCCGCCGGCTGCAGCGAACGGAGCGGTCACTTCAGCGAGATCGCGATCTGGCTGATGTTGGCCGCGAGCTCGAGGCCGGCCTTCGGGCCTTGCAGCGTGATCGTGACGCCCTTCTCATTGCGGAGCTGGACGCCGTTGACGCCGCCCAGCAGCGCAAAGCCGCCGCCGACGGAGCTATAGGTGCCGCCGAAGTCGGCGACCTCGCGGATGCCCGATGCCCAGCCATCGAGCCGGCCGATGGTGACGCCTGCAGTAATGCCAAAGCTCAGACCGGAGACCTTGAACGGATAGGTCTTGCCGCGATAGGTCAGCGTGCCCTTGCCGGCCCCGCCGCCGATCAGCAGCCCGCCCTTGACGATGTTGACGCGGACATGGCCCACGACCTGAGCAAATGATGGCGTCGAGGATGCTGCGAGCCCCAATGCCAGCAGCACGACCGCGATCAGATGACGGAAGCGCAGTGCGCTCCGTCGATCAAGGTTTTGCCGCATCCACCCGCTTCCAGGTCTGGTCCGGATCGAACACGATCGTGCGCTCCGCGACGAACTCGGTACGCCGGCCCAGATCCTTCTGGTAGACAGTGCCGGCATGGTTGACCAGGAAGGTCATCACGCCGGAATTGCCATACTCCGCAGGCCAGGCGATCAGCGCAAAGCCGCCGATCATCTTGCCCTTCACGACGTAGTTGAACGCGCCGCCGGGAGCGTCCAAGCCCTGCGCCTTGAGGATGCGGAAGTAATAGCCGTGATACGGCGCAGGTCCCGCCTCGCCTGCCTTGTAGCCTTCCTTCGAGGCTTCCGCCGCCAGCGCGCCGAGCGGGCTCGGGTCCTTGTCATCGCGCCAGAACAGGCCGTCCTTCTTGCCGGGAGACGAGACGAAGCGCTGCGCATAGACGCCCTTGCCTTCACCCCGGTCCTTTTCGGAATACTCAACCTGGGCATCGACAATGGCCAGCGCAGTCTGGATCGCATCGAGTTCGTTACGGCCGACCCGGCGATACAGCACTTCCTTGCGGCCCTCGACGGTGTCGAACTCCCAGCCCTTCTTGCTGTTGACCAGCGGGATCGGGAACGGGAAATCATCCGTGCCCAGGATCAGCTTCGCCGTCTTGTTGGCCTCCGCCTTGATCGTGTGCTTGGCGTCGTACATCGACGTGAAGCGCGCCAGCGCGTCCTTGTCGGCGACCTCATCGCCGGAGGAGATGATGTCCTCGGCCTCGCGGCCGAGCACCTTCAGGACATCCTTCGGGCCAGCCTTGACCGCGGTGGCAAGCGCCGCGGCGGCCTCCTCTGGTGTGGAATAGGCTTGCTGGGCGAACGCTGCCGAGCTCATCAGCGCCAGCGCGGTCATGCCGGGCAGAACCGCGCGGCGAAGGGACATGAAAGCGATCATGGCGTCACCTCCGACGGGATTTTTGCGCCGCCTGCGAGCCAGTCGCCATACGTGCGGAATTTCAGTCCGAGCTTTTCGTAGTAGACCCGCAGGTATCCGTCGCTGCCGCGCGTCACGGCCTCCGGCATCACGCTCTCGACCTCCTGCGCCATCACGCCGACATAGGCCTTGTCGCTGCCGATATAGCTGAAGCGGTAGTAGCCGAGGCCGTTGGCGAGATGGCCGAGCAGAACGACGTCGTGCTTGAGCGCGATATCGGAGCGCCGGCCACCGCCGCCGCCTCCTCCACCACGGCC
>JAEWBW010000346.1 GCA_023390955.1 Pseudomonadota bacterium | reverse complement strand
GGATGCTGTCGCGCAGCATGAAATCCGTCATCGATTTCGGGGCGCGGCTGAAGTCGATCTCGCTCGTGGCGTAGCCGAACTGACCGCCGACGTAAAAACCGTCCCAATTGACGGAGGACTTCGACAGGCCGTCGGTGAAGCTGCCGCGCAGGATCGGCAGGTCCGGCATGTCGGCCGCGTGCGCGGCAGACACCGTCCCCAATATCGCTGCAGCCAACATCAGCCTACGCATCGCAACGCTCCATCGGACTCGAACTGTTGCGATGATCATCGCCTGTTAACCTTAACCAATGGTTGCGTCGGGCCGTTTCGTCTTGTCGGGCCATGATAAATACGCAAAGCAAAACGGCGCGGGATGATCCCGCGCCGTTAAGAAGTCTTAACCGATCAGGCTTGACTGATCAGGCCTGCGATCAGCCCTTGGTGATCAGCGGCGGCGGCGCGTAGACCGGCGGGCTGCTGAGATCCCAGCGCACGCCGAGCTTCACGTCGTGCGAGGTGATGTCGCGGAACTTGATCGAGGTCGGGCCCGAGATGCTGTTGTCGAAGGCGCGGAAGTTGCCGGGAGCGCCGTCGCCGAGGTTCATGTAGCTATAGGCCAGTTCGACCGTGAAGCCGGGGTTGACCTTGTAGGCAAGACCCGCGTGAGCGGCCCAGGCGAAATTCCACTTGCCGTTGTCGGCAAAGTAGGTGGTGCTGTTGCTCAGCACGCCGCCGGTGTAGCGCATGCCGTCATCGCGGAAGCCGCTGATCTTGTTGTAGGAGCTACCGATACCGGCGCCGATGAACGGGGTGATGCACCACCAGGTGCCGAGATCGACGTAGGCGTTGGCCATGACGACCCACTCGGACTTGCTGCCGGAGTAGTTGTTCACGCCGATATCGCCCGGTCCGTAGAAGACGGTGTTGGAGCCGTGCAGGTTGGCGCGGCCGCGCCACTGACCGGTCACGTCGGCGCGGAACCAGTTGTTGAAGCGATAGCCGGCGCCGAGGTCGAAGATGCCGGCGCTGTCGAAGCCGAGGCCGTCCGTCGTGGTCGGATAGGTCGCCGCGACGGCGCTCTCGATGCGCTTCACGCTCTGATTGCTCATGCCGATATCGCCACGCAGATACCAGCCGCCGAAGTCGGCCGCGACCGGCGGGGGCGCGTACATGGGGGGCGGCGCCGCGATCGGCATGTCGGCGGCGAAAGCCATCGACGAGATCAGGGATGCCGCACCCGCGGCAAGGAGAGACTTAACGCTACGCATTGGCTTCGTCCTTATGGCCGGTGAGGCAAAATACGAGCGCCTCACGTTCTGGAAACTCACGGGAGGACGATGCCAGCAAATGCTTAAGCGCCACTTAACCCTAATTTTTAAGGTTGATTTTTTCGCAACGGGCGCGCGGATGCGGCGCGAGCGTTGCAAAAATGCGGCGACCCAGCCGCAATCGCTAACAATGTCTGAAGATGCCGAGTGCTGGGTGAGCGTTCGTTAACGCGCTGGCTTGTGCAAATTCGGCAGGAATATTGCGAGCAGCCCGATCGCCGGCAGATAGGCGCAGATCTGATAGACGAACTCGATCGAGGTGTGGTCCGCGACCTTGCCGAGCACGGCCGCACCGAGCCCCCCGATGCCGAAGGCGACGCCGAAGAACACGCCGGAGATCATGCCGAAGCGATGCGGCACCAGCTCCTGCGCGAACACGATGATCGAGGACGTGGTCGAGGAGATGATGAGACCGATGAACACCGACAGCACCGCGCTGCCGACGAGGCCCGCATAGGGCAGCGCCAGCGTGAACGGCAACGCGCCGAGGATCGAGATCCAGATCACGATCTTGCGCCCGAAGCGGTCGCCCAGGGGACCGCCGAGAAACGCACCGACGGCGTTCGCTGCGAGGAAGATGAAGAGATACATCTGCGCCGCCTGCGTCGACACGCCGAAACGGTCGATCAGGTAGAAGATGTAGTAGCTGGACAGGCTCGAGACATAGAGCTGCTTCGAGAACAGCAGCGCGACCAGCACGGCAAGCGCGAGGAGGACGCGGCGCGAGCTCGGCCCGTCCGGATGCGCATGCAGCGGCTTCACCGGCTTGGTCGTGATCTGCGGCGCGTACCAGCGGCCGATGCGCCAGAGAATGAGAATGGCGAGGAACGCGATCGACGAGAACCAGGCGATGCTGCCCTGCCCTAACGGCACCACGATCAGCGCGGCCAGCACCGGCCCCATCGAGGTGCCGAAGCTGCCGCCGAGCTGGAAGACGGATTGCGCGAAGCCGTAGCGCCCACCCGAGGCGAGCCGCGCGATGCGGGCGGATTCGGGATGAAACACCGCCGAGCCGAGACCGACGAGTGCGGCGGCCACGAGGATGATCAGATATTGATGCGCGACGCTGAGCAGCAGAAGGCCGAAGAAGGTCGAGGCCATGCCGATCGACAGCGAGTAAGGCTGCGCCTTCTTGTCGGTGTAGTGCCCGACCACAGGCTGCAGCAGCGAGGCCGTGAACTGGAACGCCAGCGTGATCATGCCGATCTGCGCGAAGTCGAGTGCGTAGGCGTCCTTGAGGATCGGATACACCGAAGCGATCAACGACTGCATGGTGTCGTTGAGGAAATGCGAGAAGCTTATGCCGGCGAGCACGACATAGGCCGGCCCGGTTTTGGCGAGCGCGGACACGTCGCTCACGACGACGGGCTCGGTCAGCGTTTCCTCGGACACGACGACAGGCTTGTTCAATGCATTGATCCCGGCAGGCGCGGCGAACCACCGCACCCCGTTCCTACGATGCGGGCGGCGGCGGAACCACCGCCAATCGCCGATGGCTGGGATGCGCGCGTCTTCGGCTGAGGGAGACCGCTTTCTTACCCTCCCCTGGAGGGGGAGGGTCGCTACGCATGAAGCGAAGCGCAATGCGTTGCGGGGTGGGGTGAAGGTCTCTCCCCACCGAATGCTGCCCGAGCGGAGAGATCACCCCACCCCGCTCGCGCTGCGCGCGAACGACCCTCCCCCTCCAGGGGAGGGTAAGAAAGACCTCAGGCCGCGGCCTGTCCCAGCGCGGAGACGATGGTGTCGACGACTTCCTCGACCAGGATGCGGTCCTCGCCCTCGCCCATCACCCGGATCACGGGCTCGGTGCCGGAGGAGCGGATCAGCAGGCGGCCATGGCCGTTGAGCCGCTTCTCGCCGTCGGAGATCGCGGATTTGACGTCGCTGTCGTCGAGCGGCTTGCCGCTCTTGTAGCGGACGTTCTTCAGGATCTGCGGCAGCGGATCGAAGCGGTGGCAGACCTCGGAGACCGGACGGCGCGACTTCTGCACCACGGCCAGCACCTGCAGGGCGGCGACGAAGCCGTCGCCGGTGGTGGCATAGTCCGACAGGATGATGTGGCCGGACTGCTCGCCGCCGAGATTGTAGCCGCCGCTCAGCATTCGCTCGAGCACGTAGCGGTCGCCGACCGGCGTGCGCTCGAGCGCGAGCCCCTGCCCCTGGAGAAAACGCTCCAGGCCGAGATTGGACATCACGGTGGCGACGATGCCGGGACGCGACAGCCGCCCGTCCTCCTTCCAGCTCTGCGCGATCACCGCGAGCAGCTGGTCGCCGTCGACGATGTGGCCGCGCTCGTCCACCAGGATGACGCGATCGGCGTCGCCATCGAGCGCGATGCCGATGTCGGCGCGCAGCTCGCGCACCTTCTTCGACAGCGCTTCCGGCGAGGTCGAGCCGCATTCCTTGTTGATGTTGAAGCCGTCAGGCTCGACGCCGATCGGAATGACATCCGCGCCCAACTCCCACAGCGCTTCCGGGACAACCCGATAGGCCGCGCCGTTGGCGCAATCGACCACGACGCGCAGGCCGTCCAGCGACAGATCGCGCGGCAGCGTGCGTTTTGCGAATTCGATGTAACGGTCGTGCACGCCGTCGATGCGGCGGGCGCGGCCCAGGCTCGCACTCTGGGCGAGCCGCTTCTCGATGGGCTCGTCGAGCAGCTGCTCGATCTGCTTCTCGACGTCGTCGGAGAGCTTGAAGCCCTGCGGGCCGAACAGCTTGATGCCGTTGTCCTCGAACAGATTGTGCGAGGCCGAAATCATCACGCCGAGGTCGGCGCGCATCGACTTGGTCAGCATCGCCACCGCCGGCGTCGGCATCGGGCCGACCAGCAGCACGTCCATGCCTACCGAGGTGAATCCCGCGACCATCGCGTATTCGATCATGTAGCCGGACAGGCGGGTGTCCTTGCCGATCACGACCCGGTGGCGATGATCGCCGCGCTGAAACGCGAGACCCGCGGCCTGGCCCACCTTGAGCGCGAGCTCCGGCGTGATCAGTCCATTGGCGCGGCCCCGAATGCCATCGGTGCCGAAATATTTGCGGCTCATATCGTCCCCCACGCAACAACCAGGGAGCCCCAAAACAACTACGAGTGGCCCGAACGGGCCCCGCATCCCTGATTTGCTGGGGTCTTATAATGCCTGCGCGGCTAACTTGGCTTCAAAAAATATGATGAATCATTACGGAACCGGGGACAATGCCGCCCCCGCAAGCCATTGATAATATTTGACTTATTTCTTAACAGCCGGAACGAGGCGGAACCCGGCCTAGTCCGTTCGCTTCACATGGCCATCCTGGCGGCTCGGCGGCGGCTGGGTGACGTTGACGGGATCGGAGCCGGGGAAGGTCTCCTCCAGCCCCTCTTCCAGCGCCTCGTCGAGCCGGCGCTTTTCCTTGATCTCCTCGGACGTCGGTTCGCTGTGCGGCTTCGACATGGCGCCTTCCTTGAAAACGATCTGGCAAACGATTTGGCTGCGCATCCAACCATGCTAGATGACGATGAAATCCTCTGATGCAAGACCGGGCCGGGGAACGTCCATCATGAAGCATATCACCTGCATTGAAGACCTGCGCGTGCTCCACAAGAAGCGCGTGCCGAAGGCCTTCTTCGACTATTGCGACCGCGGCTCCTACGCCGAGGAAACGCTGCGCGCCAACCGCGACGACATGCAGAACATCAAGTTCCGCCAGCGCATCCTGGTCGACGTCTCCAAGCGCGACACCTCGACCACGATCCTCGGCGAGCCCTCGACCATGCCGCTGATGCTCGCGCCGGTCGGTCTCCTCGGCATGCAGCACGGCGATGGCGAAATCCACGCCTGCCGCGCCGCACAGGCCGCCGGCATCCCGTTCACGCAGTCGACGATGTCGATCTGCTCGATCGAGGACATCGCCGCCAATGTCGAAAAGCCGTTCTGGTTTCAGCTCTACGTCATGAAGGACCGCGGCTTCATCAAGGAGCTGGTGCAGCGCGCCATCGCCGCGAAGTGCAGCGCGCTGGTGCTGACGGTCGATTTGCAGGTGATCGGCCAGCGTCACGCTGACATCAAGAACGGCATGACGATCCCGCCGGAATGGACGCTGTCGAAATTCCTCGATTTCGCGACCAAGCCCGCCTGGGTGTCCGGCGTGCTGCAGGGCAAGCGCCGCACCTTCGGCAACATCGCCGGCCACGTCAAGAACACCGAGGACCTCAACCGGCTGGCCGAATGGACTGCGTCGCAGTTCGACACGTCGCTGAACTGGAAGGATGTCGAGTGGATCCGCAGCATCTGGCCGGGCAAGCTGATCATCAAGGGCATTCTGGACGTCGAGGACGCCGAGGAAGCCGCCAAGACCGGCGCGCAGGCGCTCGTCGTCTCCAACCATGGTGGCCGCCAGCTCGACGGCGCACCGTCCTCGATCGAGGTGCTGCCCGAGATCGCCGATGCGGTCGGTGAGAAGATGGAGATCATGTTCGACGGCGGCATCCGCTCCGGCCAGGACGTGATGCGCGCGCTCGCGCTCGGCGCAAAGTCGTGCATGATCGGCCGCGCCTACGCCTATGGCCTCGGGGCCGGCGGCCAGGCCGGCGTCGCCAAGGCGATCGACATCATCCAGAAAGAGCTGCTCACAACCATGGGCCTGTGCGGCGTCAACCGGGTCGAAGAGATCGGCGATCACATCATCGCGGTGTGAGGCGTCGGCGCAGCTAAAGTCGTCGCGACAATCACCGCTGTCGTCCCGGCGAAGGCCGGGACCCATAACCACAGGGAGTGGTTTGGCGAAGGCTCGTCGTTACCAAGCCTTCGCGCGGTACCAGCACCAGAGCTTATCGATAGATCACGCGGTATGGGTCCCGGCCTTCGCCGGGACGACACCGGGGATGTAGCGACAGCTCACCGCCTCACATCGGCGGCGTGATCCCGTCGCGGCCGACATTGATGCGGTTGGCTTCGAGCGAGCCGTCGTCCTTCTTTGCCGCGCCGAAGATGATCAGCTTGGCGCCCGGCTTCACCTCGGACTTGTCGCTGGCGACGAAGGTGACGATCGGCGTATCCGGCGGCACCACCACCTTCTTCTCGCCGTCCTTGTACTTGACCAGGATGTTCTGGCCATCGGTGCCCTTGACCGTCTGCGCCACGGTCGCATTGGTCATGGTCGAATTGGTGCGCGCATCCCAGGGGCGAAACCCTTCGGCGGCGCCGCGCTGGTTCTCCGGGAAGATGTGCACCGCGATCGCCCGCTGGGTGCCGTCGGGCTCCGGCATGCCGGTGACGCCGATATAGGACCCGTCCTTGATCTCCGACAACGAGGTCTTGACCACCGCGAACACCGCGACGTTGTCGGTCATGCGCACCTTCACATCGTTGCCCTCGCGGGTCTTGATGCCGAGCATGTTGCCGTCGACGCTCTCGATGGCGCCGCGGATGCGGACCGTCGGCGCCTGCTGCGCCGAGACGGATGAAACCAGGATACAGGTCGCAAATGCGGCCACGACGGCGCGTGGCATCCACTTGTTCAGCTTCGGCATGGCCTTGTCCCTCCAGGGCGGTTGCGGCGATCAATCAGGGCAACCCCGCCTGATCACCGCTATTCCCGGAGCGCGATGAGATCGCGCTTTCGTTATTTCTGAGCATGATCTTGTCGGAAAACCGCTGCACACTTTTCCGGATCATGCTCTGCCGATCACATCGGCGGTGTCAGGCCATCGCGACCGACGCTGACGCGGTTGGTCTCGAACGAGCCGTCCGGCAGCTGCTTCATGAAGGCGATCACCTTGGCGCCGGCCTTCAGGTCGGACTTGTCGCCGGGCACGAAGGTCACGACCGGCGTGTTGTCGGGAACGAACACCTTCTTCTCGCCGTCCTTGTACTTGACCAGCAGCGTGTGGCCGTCATTGCCGACCACGCTCTCGGCGACCGTCGCATTGGTCATGCTGGAATTGGGCTTGAGGTCGTAGGGCCGCGAGCCTTCGCCGGTGCCACGCATGCTTTCCGGAAACACGTGGACCTCGACGGCGTTCTGGCCGCCGTCCGGCCCGGGCACCGTGGTGGCGCCGACGAAGGAGCCGACCTTGATGTCGGACAATGAAATCTTCGTAATGCCGGAGACCCGCACGTCGGGTGCGATGAGAAGCTTCACCTCTTCGCCGCTGCGTGACTTGACCTGCATGGTATCGCCATTGACGGATTCGATCGTGCCGCGGACGCGCGTCGGCACCGGCGCCCTCTGCGCGAAGGCATAAAGCGTCGAGAAGGCCACCATGGTGACGGCGATGAGCGGGCGGGCGAAAGTTGAGCGTTGAACAGGCATGATGGTCTCCGATTGTCCCCACGCATGGAGAACGCCGCAGACGCTGCGCTATTCTCTCAAGACTTCGTGAGATCGGCCTCGATCAGCGCACGCAGCTCCGCCGTCACTTGCGGCCGTTTTCCGAACCATAATTCGAAGCCGCGCACCGCCTGGTGCAGCAGCATGCCGAGGCCATCGGCGGTCTTCAGCCCGCGCGCCTGCGCTGCCGCAAGCAGCGGCGTGACCAGGGGGACATAAACGTTATCGACGACGACGGCGGCCTCGGGCAGCCGGGCCACAACCAATTCGAGCGCGGGCTGGCCGTGCATGCCGAGCGAGGTCGTGTTCACCAGCAATTGAGCGCTGGGCAGCATGTCGTGAACCGCGTCCCAGGCAATCGGATGGACACGCGCGCCAAATTCCTTCGCAAGCGCCTCCGCTTTCGACGCCGTGCGGTTGGCGAGATGGATGCGGTCGATGCCGCGCTCGCGCAGGCCGAACACCACCGCGCGCGAGGAGCCGCCCGCGCCCAGCACCAGCGCCTCGCCGGCCTTGTCCCACCCGGGCGCGCTGGCATCGAGATTGCCGATAAAACCTTCGACGTCGGTGTTGGTGGCGTGCAGTTCGCCGTCGGCGAACCACAGCGTGTTGGCGGCGCCCACGGCCTTTGCGCGCGCATCCGGTGTCGCGAGCTCCAGCACGGCCACCTTGTGCGGGAGGGTGACATTGGCGCCGACGAAACCGCGCAGCGACAGCCGCAGCACGAAGTCGCGCAGATCATCCGGCGGCACCGCCTCGATGACATAGCCGCCCTCGATGCCGAGCGTGCGCAGCCAGTAGCGATGGATCAGCGGCGAGCGCGAATGCGCCGCCGGCCATCCGATCAAGCACGCAGCAGGCACCTTGGACACGACGACCCCCTCATGGTCCCTCCCGGGACATTGTTGCAGGCGATCAATTTCGCGTCCGGGCGGCGCTGTCAAGCACGCGGAGCCGGGATGGCCGCGGCGACCGTGGGCACGCCCTTGATGTCGGCGACCGCATGCTCGATCGTGTCGCGATAGCGGGCGCGCTCCGTCGTGACGCCATGGGTCAGCAGAGCGTCCCGGACCGAAGGCGATGCCCCCGTGACGAACAGCGTGATGCCCTGGCGGTGCGCCTTGGCGGCAACGCGGCCGAGCACGTTGGCCGCCGTCGAATCCAGGAACGGCACCGCGGCGAAATCGACCACAAAGGCCTTGCGCCGGTCGTCGACACCGTCGAGCACATTGCCGATCGCGGACGCGGCGCCGAAGAAGAACGCGCCCGTGATGCGATAGACCAGCACGTCGCGATCGACCGCCAGCGCGGGATCGTAAGGCACGCGCTCGCCATTGCCGTCGTCGGGACGGTCGGCGGCCACCAGCGGCGTACGCTCCTCGATCCCCGTCATCTCCGCCATGCGATGGATGAACAGCACCGCACCGAGCGCGAAGCCGACCAAAATACCCTCGGTCAGATCGCGGAAGATCGTGAGCAGGAAGGTCGCCAGCAGCACCACCGCATCGCCCCAGGACGATCGCAGCAGCGTTGCGAATTCATGCTTCTCCGCCATGGTCCAGGACACCACCACGAGCACGGCGGCGAGCGCGGCCAGCGGGATGTAGCTGGCGAGCGGAGCTGCGACCAGCATGAACAGCAGCAGGAAGACGGCATGCAGAATGCCTGCCATCGGCCCCCGCGCGCCGGCGCGGATGTTGGTCGCGGTGCGCGCGATCAGCCCGGTGACGCAGATGCCGCCGAACAGCGCCGAACCGATATTGGCCGCGCCCTGCGCCACCAGCTCGCAATTGGAGCGGTGACGCCGTCCGGTCATGCCGTCGGCAACGACCGCCGACAGCAGCGACTCGATTGCGGCGAGCAGCGCGAACGAGATCGCGTCCGGCAGCACCGCTTTTGCCTTCTCCAGGGAGAACGCCGGCAGGGCCGGCGACGGCAGCTCGCGCGGAATCCCGCCGAAGCGCGATCCGATGGTCTCGATCGGCAGCGACAGCACGGCCGTCACCACCGCCGCGAACACGACCGCAATCAGGATGCCGGGCCAGGACGGCCGCCAGACCCGAAGGGCGGCGATGATGGCGATGCTGACGATGGAAATCGCGACGGCGGATGGATTGATCGTGTGCAGCCCGCCGGCGAGCGCCATCAGCTTTGGCACGAACTCGCTGGGCTCCTTCCCCGCCAGCGTGATGCCGCCGAGGTCGCGCAGCTGGCTTGAGAAGATGATGACGGCGATGCCGGCGGTGAAGCCGACCGTGACCGGATAGGGAATGAACTTGATGTAGGTGCCGACGCGCAGCAGACCCGCGGCGACCAGGATCAGGCCCGCCATCAGGGTGGCGAGGATCACGCCGTCGACGCCGTGCCGCTCGACCGTCACCGCGACCAGCACGATGAAGGCGCCGGCAGGACCGCCGACCTGGAATCGGCTGCCGCCGAGCAGCGACACGATGAAGCCGCCGACGACAGAGGTGTAGAGACCGCGGTCCGGCGTCACGCCCGAGGCGATCGCAATCGCCATCGACAGCGGCAGCGCCACGATCGCAACGGTCAGGCCCGCAAACACATCGGCGCGAAAGTCAGCGACGCCGTAGCCCTCGCGCCAGACGGTGACGAGTTTTGGCAGATAGAGTTCGGCAAAGGTCGGCTGACGCTGCTGATGCAGCCGGTTCGCTCGATCGCCTGTGATGCTCATTTCAGCAAAGTGCTCCGCTGCCCCACGATGCTCCCATGCATCGCGGCGCGTGCGCGACGATGCGCTAGCCCATCCTGATCCCGGGCACGATCAACACCCGATCATGCCCCCACCCGGCGCGGTGGTCCCGGCTCCTTCAGGCGAACGCCACGGCCGCCGCTGTCGCTGCGCGCCTGCTCGCCAATCAGCTCGACACCGGCCCGCTCGAACGCCTCGACCACCTTGATCAAGGTCTCGACCACGCCGCGCACATTGCCGGTCGAGGCCTCCATCCGCTGGATGGTCGGCAGCGAAACGCCGGCGAGCTCGGCCAGGGTTTTCTGGTCAATGCCGAGCAGCGCGCGCGCCGCCCGCATCTGAAAGGACGTGATCACCGAGGCCTTACCTGTCAAATATTATATTTGATATTTTATGCGTGTGTCATGATGTAAAATACATCATGCGCGAGGCGCCCGCAAGAAGTTCGGCGGCCCGATCTATTTCCTCCGTCATTGCGAGCGCAGCGAAGCAATCCAGAATCCCACCGCGGAAAAACTCTGGATTGCTTCGCTGCGCTCGCAATGACGCGTGGAGAGAGCACAGGCAAACTCCCCCCGCTTTGGGCGGGGAGAGGATTTGTGAGTTCAATGCACTGCGACCGCGACTACGCCGCGTGCTGATGCGCGGCGATGATCTGGTCGGCGGCGCGCCCGGTCACCTCGGCCATGTGGTCGAACTGACGGGTGAAGCTGCCGGAGCCGGCGGTGGCCGAACGCAGCTCGACGATGAGCTCGCCGATCTCCGCCTCGGGCATCATCGCGCGCACGCAGTCCCAACCGCTCCAGCCCTCGCGGGTGTCGAAGCCGAGAATCTGGCCGCGCCGCGCCGACAGGATCGCGTTGATCTTGGCAGTGGCGTCGGTCGGACAGACGATCTCGACCACGTGGATCGGCTCCAGCAACACCGGCTGGCATTGCGGCAGACCTTCGTTGAGGCCGAGCCGCGCCGCCGTGCGGAACGCGAGGTCGGAGGAGTCGACGCTGTGATAGGAGCCGTCTGTCAGCGTCACCTGCACATCGGTCACGGGGAAGCCGAGCGGGCCGCGCGTCAACCCGTCGACGACGCCCTCCTCGACCGCGCCGATATAGTTGCGCGGCACGGCGCCGCCGACGACCTTCTCGGCGAACTTGAATCCTTCGCCGCGCGAGAGCGGCCGGATGTCGAGCACGACGTCGCCGAACTGGCCGTGGCCGCCGGACTGCTTCTTGTGCCGGCCGCGCTGGGTGATCGGCTTGCGGATGGTCTCCTGATAGCCGATCGCGGGGGGATGCGAGGTCACGTTGACGCCGAAGCGGTCACGCAGCCGCTCGGTCGCGACGCGCAAGTGCATCTCGCCCTGTCCCCACAGCACGATGTCGTGGGTCTGGGCGTTGTGCACCATCATCAGCGAGGGATCCTCCTCGTGCAGACGCGCCACCGCCTGGCCGAGCTTGACGTCGTCCTTGCGGTCGCCGGCCGCGATCGAGGCTGCCAGCACCGGCGGTGTCGGCGCGACGTCGATCAGCGCGGATGGCTGGGTCTTGCCGCTCGAGATCGTGTCGCCGGTCTTGAACGCATCGAGCTTGCCGAGCGCGATGGTGTCGCCGGCTTCCGCCGCGGGGCGCTTGGTGTCGTAGGCGCCGTTGACGGCGAGGATGCCAGAGACGCGGCCGCTGCCACCGCTCGAGGATTGCAGCGTGGCGCCGTCGTCGAGATGGCCGGCGAGCAGCCGCGTCAGCGACAGCTTGCCGCCATGCTGCAGATGCAGCGTCTTGAAGACGTAGCCGAGCGCGTCCTTGCTGTCGGGCACGCCGAGACGCTTCGCGGTCTCCGCGATGCCCGGCGCCTCGTGACGCAGGGCCTTCAACAGCCGCAGCACGCCGTTCTCGCGCGCGGCGGCGCCGAGCAGCACCGGGCAGATCAGCCCCTCGCGCAGCTCGCGCGCGAGATCGTCGAACACGGCATCGCGCGGCGGTTGGATGTCCTCGAGCAGCTGCTCCATCAGCGCGTCGTCATGATCGGCGAGTTTCTCGAGCATCGAGAAGCGCGCCTCCTTCTCGCGGTCGAGGTTGCCGCCTTCGAGGTCGATCACCTCGGAGGCCTTGTGCTCGCGATAGATGAAGGCGCGTTCGAGCGCGAGGTCGACGAACCCCTCGATCAGCTCGCCCTTCCAGATCGGGATCTGGCGCAGCACCAGCGGCACCCGCGATGCCGGCTGCAGCGTCGCGAGAGTCTCGCGGATACGCTTGTTGGCGCGATCGATCTTGTTGAGGAACAGGAAGCGGGGGACCTTCATCTCCTCCAGCTCGCGCAGGATGATCTGAAGTTGCGGCAGCTTCTTCTCGTCAGCTTCGCAGACAACGACCGCCGCATCGACCGCGGCGAGCGCAGCGCGCATGTCGTGCGCGAACTCAACCGAACCGGGGCAATCGAGGAAGGTATAGCTGTCGCCCATGAAACTCGTGGTGGCAGCAGTGAGCCCGACAGTCATCTTGTGATGGCGGGCCTCGGGGCTGGCGTCGCCGACCGAGGTTCCGGCGTCGACGCTGCCGGCACGCGGGATTGCGCCCGTCCGTGCCATGATCGCTTCGAGAAGTGTGGTTTTACCGCTTTGGAAAGGGCCCACCAGCGCGATGCACCGTGGACCTCGGGGACTTCTGACGTCTTGTCCCATTCGCCGCCTCCTTGGTGTGGAGCTCGGCCCATGATTGGGTCGGCAAGCACGGATGCTCTGCCCGTCCCCGAGATTTGGCAAGCGTCAAACGTCGCTGCGGTGCGTCGTCAGTTAGACCAAGAGTTAAAGACCGGCCTCAACGGCCCGGGCGGAGTTCCAGGCTCTCGAGGCCGGCAGCGATGCTGAGACCGACCTGACCCTGCAAGCTGAGTGGCTGGAGCGAGATCGAATTGTTGGAACCGCCGACCAGCACGTTGCCGCCGGCACCAACACCGAGCGCCGCGCTGCCCTGCGCACCAGCATAATTGCCGGAGAGGTCGCCCGGTCCGAGCCTGTCGACCGGCGCGAACACGCCCCAGGCGAGCGCGGTCTCCTGGGTGATGCCGATATCGAGTCCAACTTTACGGATCGTCGCGACGTAGCGATCTTCCGGCATGCCGTCAGCGCGCAGCACGCAGCCGAGATTGGTCACCGAGCCCACGATGAAACCGACACTGGCGCCGCCGCGGCATTCCAACACGCCGACGCGCACCGCGCGCTGCTGCGCGCTCGCTCCCGCGACGGATACGGCGAGGCTGGCTGCGGCGAGCAATGCGGTGACGAGGGAACGGCGCATGGGAGTCTCCGGCTAAAATGTGATGCGAGCAGAGAGCGCGCCAAAGCCACCTTGGACCTCGGGCGCGTGAGGTCTATGCCACAACCTTTCGTGAGGTGCCAGATTGCACGCGGCAATAAAAAAGGCCCGCGCGAGGCGGGCCTTTTCGATCGAAGTTTAATTCCGGCTTAGCGGAGATTGCCGCAGAAGCGCTGGATGCGCTTGCAGGCCTCTTCGAGGTCGGAGGTCTTGGTTGCATACGAGATACGGAATGCCGGGCCGAGGCCGAAGGCCGAACCCTGCACGACAGCAACGCCTTCGGTCTCCAGCAGCTCGGTGACGAAATCCTCGTCATTGCTGATCACCTTGCCGGACGGCGCCGTCTTGCCGATCGTGCCGGCGCAGGACGGATAGACGTAGAACGCGCCTTCCGGACGCGGGCATTCGATGCCGTTGGCCTGGTTGAGCATGGAGACGGCGAGGTCGCGGCGCTCCTTGAACACCTTGTTGTTGGCGGGGATGAAGTCCTGCGGACCGTTGAGCGCTTCCACCGCGGCCCACTGCGCGATCGACGACGGGTTCGAGGTCGACTGCGACTGGATCGTGGACATCGCCTTGATCAGCTGCACGGGACCACCGGCATAGCCGATGCGCCAGCCGGTCATGCAATAGGCCTTCGACACGCCATTCACGGTCAGCGTGCGGTCGTACAGTTTCGGCTCGACCTGCGCGACGGTGGTGAACTGGAAGTCGTCATAGACGAGGTGCTCGTACATGTCGTCGGTCATCACCCAGACATGCGGATGCTTGACCAGCACGTCGGTGAGCGCCTTCAGCTCGGCGCGGGTGTAGGCAGCGCCCGTCGGGTTCGACGGCGAACACAGGATCACCCATTTGGTCTTCGGCGTGATCGCGCGCTCGAGCGCGTCCGCCTGCAGCTTGAAGCCGGTCGCGGCGGTGCAGACGATCGACACCGGCTCGCCGCCGGCGAGCGCCACCATCTCGGGATAGCTGACCCAATACGGCGCGGGGATGATCACCTCGTCGCCCGGATTGATCGTCGCCATCAGCGCGTTGTAGAGCACCTGCTTGCCGCCGGTACCGACGATGATCTGGTTCGCCTTGTAGCTGACGCCGTTCTCGCGCTGGAATTTCGCGATGATGGCGTCCTTCAGCTCGGGAATGCCGTCGACGGCGGTGTACTTGGTCTTGCCGGCTTCGATGGCGTGGATCGCCGCCAGCTTGATGTTGGCGGGCGTGTCGAAGTCGGGCTCGCCGGCACCGAGGCCGATGACGTTGCGGCCCGCCGCTTTCAGCGCGCGTGCTTTATCCGTGACCGCGATGGTCGCGGACGGCTTCACACGGTCGAGCGCAGCGGCAAGGAAGGGCATCGTCATCTCCTGACAAGCGTCGTGAACCCTTTGGCCTCACGACTCCAATTGTGGGAATGAAGACACCCTAAAACGTGTGCCGCTGCACCGCAAGAAACTTCGGCCCGATCTCGAAAAAGTTTGCGGATTTGGAGCGTTTCAAGGCGCGATTTCCGCAATATTCCGCAACTTTCCCGGGCAAACCGCTCATATCCGGCAAGGCTTGTCCTCGGAGCAATTTGTGGCTGAGCCGGTCGCGTGAGACCTCGTCCGGCAGGCCTGTCCCGTCGTCGATCCACCACCGCGCGAGGCCCATCTGGGATCGCGCCTCGCGCAGCCGTGATCCGATTTGTCAGCGCGTGTTGGAAGGACATTTTGTGCCGCTGCAATGCGGGAGGGTTTTCGACTTTTTCTAGCGCGCAACCCTTGCAGCGAGGGTGCAACCGCATCATTGTTTAGCCGCGTTGCGGGGCAACAAGCAGCGCGCACCGTCCCATCACCGGACTCGAATTGCTGGAATGTACAAACTCTATTCGATGCAGCGCTCCGGCAACAGCTACAAGGTTCGCCTTGCGCTGGCGCTGTTGAACCAACCCTATCAGGCGGTCGAGATCGACATTCTGCGGGGCGAGAGCCGCACGCCTGAATTCCTGGCGAAGAATCCGTCCGGCCAGGTGCCGCTGCTCGAGGTCGGCGACGACCGCTTCCTCGCCGAGTCCAATGCCATCCTCTGGTTCGTTGCCATCGGCACGCCGCTCGCGCCGGAGAACCGCATCGATCGCGCCGAAGCCCTGCAATGGATGTTCTTCGAGCAGCACGCGCTCGAGCCCAATATCGGCGCCGCCTATTTCTGGCTGTCGTTGGTCAAGGGCGGACGCGACCTGCAGACCCATGCGCTGGAAGACTGGATGGAGCGCGGCTATGGCGCGCTCCAGGTGATGGAAAATCACCTCAAGACCCACGAGTTCTTTGCCGCGCGCCAGCTCACGGTCGCCGACATCGCGCTGTACGGTTATACCCACCTCGCCGAGCTCTGCGACTTCGACCTCTCGACCTTCCCGGCGATCCGGGCCTGGATCAAGCGGGTCGAGCAGACGCCGGGCTATGTCGCGATGGACTGGCGACCGGCCGAACTCGACGATCCCGCCAGCATCGCCGCGGGCGCCTGAAAGCTTCGAAATAGCGGGCATAACGACGGGAATTACGGGCATAGCGCCCGCTTCCGCCGCGTTTTCGCCACCTTCTACGCGACCGCCGCCCCAATATTGCCGACTGGAACAGTGAGCCTGTCCCTTGTGTTGTGGGTGATTCGCCCGCGCGAAGGATTTGGACGATGATTCCGGTCTCCGGTACGGCGGGCTTCCAGGGCCCTCGTGCCCCCGTCGTATCCTCCCGGCTGGTCAACGCCGTCGCGGCCTCGCTCGCGATCGCGGCACTGTCGCTGTGCCTGATCGTAACCCTGACCGTGCTGTCGACCCGGGCCACGATGGCGATGGGACTTCCCATCTGACGTCAGGGATCGCTGTCCCGATCCTCCATCATCGTCACACCGGCGTGCCGATCGTCCTTGCAAAGAGACATCGATGAAGTCACCGGTGATCGTTGTGGCGTTGACCTTGACCGCGGCCATTCTGGTTGCGGTGTCGCTGCTGATCCTCGCCGGCACGCGCAAGAACCCCGGCACGTCGATGCTGATCACACCCACACCCGTCAGCCGCCCGGCCGTGTAACGCGCGCAGCATCCAGATCCGGCGCGACTTCTCCTAAAATCTGTCGAAAGCTTCCGGCGGCCCCGCAGGCCCGGCTTAAGCACGCCGCGCGATATCGCATCGTACTTTTGCAACGATCAGCCAGTGTTGCCGCGTTACCACGTCGAGGAAGCGAGACTCGGGCATCGGGACTTGGGCATGCAGCTAGGCTGGCGTGCAATCTCTGGACCGGCGTTGACGGCAGCGACCGCGCTGCTGGCGATCCTGCTCGACCGCCAATTGCCGATCCCCTCGCCCGCGCCGCTGCTCGTCTGCATCATCGCGTTCGCGGGATCGCTGAGCGGCTTTGCATCCGGCATGGTGAGCGCCGGCGTTGCCGTGACCGGCACCGCGCTGTTCTTCCTACACCGAACGTCCGGCCAATTCGTCACCGCCGATCTGATCCATCTCGGCCTGCTCGCCGCGACGGCCACCGCCACGGCGGGGCTGACCGGCCTGATGCGTGCACGGATGCTCGACGCCTTTGCGCTGGAGCGGCAGCATCACGCCACCGAGGAGCGTCTCGCCGCAGCTTTCGACCGCGTCGACATCGGTATCGTGCTGCTGGACGCGCAGACCCGCGCCGAATTCATCAACCGCGCTTTCCGCGACTATTTTTCACTGCCCGACGCCAAGGCCGAGGGCCGTCCGCCCTTCATCGCGCTGATGTATCACGGCCGCGACACCGGCGCGTTCGAACTGCCCGAGGACGAATTGAGCGCCTTCATCGCCCAGCGCATGGAGATGGTGAGAGCGGGCGACGCCACGCCGATCAACATCAACCTCGCCAATGGCGAGGTGCTGCGCTTCGTCTGCACCGCCCTGCCCGACGGCGGGCGCATGCTGGTCTATACGCCGGTCACCGACCTCGTGCGCCACACCGACGCGCCGGAGCGCGCCGATTACTTCCGCGCACTGCGCGATCCCTCCGAGCGCAAGCTGATCCGGTATCTGCGCGTGGCCGAATAGCGCCACGATTGATCCGCGCGGCGTTGATCCGTATGAAGATGCTTCACGCCTCCGGATCGCGAGAAGCAAAACATGTCCGTCACCATTCGCCCCGTCACTCCCGCGGACTACGAACAATGGCTGCCGCTTTGGGACGGCTACAACGCCTTCTACGGCCGCTCCGGTCCGACCGCGCTCGCACCCGAGATCACGCGCATGACCTGGGGGCGCTTCTTCGACGCCTACGAGCCGGTGCATGCGCTGGTCGCGGACAAGGACGGCAAGCTGCTCGGGCTGACGCACTATCTGTATCATCGCAGCACCACGGCGATCGAGCCGTCCTGCTATCTCCAGGACCTGTTCACGGCCGAGGCCGCCCGTGGCCAGGGCGTGGCCTCGGCGCTGATCTACGGCGTCTATGAGCGGGCAAAGCAGGTCGGCGCGCCGCGCGTCTACTGGCAAACCCACGAGACCAACACCACCGCGCAGAGCCTCTACAACAAGGTCGCGGAGCGCTCCGGCTTCATCGTCTACCGCAAGATCTTTTGACCGCGGCGTTAGGCGACCTGTGGATAAGTCGGGCCGTCACCGCAACGTAACATAGTGGGGCTAGGGTCCCCTTGCGTCTGATCTGGCCCCCCGTCACCGATCACGCGCTCCAAGCGGTCCCCGTCAGTCGCCGCGTCTGACCGGGGCCGCCTTTTTTTGTGCGCTTGTTTTTGTACGCATGGCAGCACCGCCCCGGACGCCTTGCCGGTCGCGCGCGCGAGCGTCACAATACCCAGCTCGCGCAGGATGCGCGGCTCGCACGCTCCTTACAGGATTTTCCATGGACATTCGTAATCTCGGCGGCTCCGGCCTGCGCGTCTCCGCCGTCGGCCTCGGCTGCAACAATTTCGGCCAGCGCATCGACCTCGAAGCCTCGCGCAAGGTGATCCACAAGGCCCTCGACCTCGGCATCACGCTGTTCGACACCGCCGACATCTATTCGAACATGGGCGGCTCGGAGACCGTGCTTGGCGCGGTGCTCGGCGATCGCCGCAAGGACATCGTGCTGGCGACGAAATATTCGAAGCCCATGGCCGAGGACGGCACCAAGCAGGGCGCCTCGCGCCGTTACATCATGTCGGCGGTGGAAGCGAGCCTGAAGCGGCTGAAGACCGACTACATCGACCTCTACCAGCAGCACGATTACGATCCGCTGACGCCGATCGAGGAGAGCCTGCGTGCACTCGACGATCTCGTCCGCCAGGGTAAGGTCCGCTACATCGGCAATTCGAACTTCCCGGCCTGGCGTATCGCCGAAGCCGAATACGTCGCGCGCGAGATGAATGTCAGCCGCTTCGTCTCCTGCCAGGACGAATATTCGCTCGTCGTGCGCGACATCGAGAAGGACCTGCTGCCCGCCGCACAGGAATACAATCTCGGCCTGCTGCCGTTCTTCCCGCTCGCAAGCGGCCTGCTAACGGGCAAGTACAAGAAGGGCGAAGCCGCACCCGGCGACACCCGCTTCGGCCAGACGCCGCGGCTGCGCGACCGCTACGTCACGCCGCGCAACGAGGTCATCGTCGAGAAGCTGCAGGCGTTTGCGCAGGCCCGCGGGCACTCGATGCTGGAGCTCGCCTTCTCCTGGCTCGCGGCCCGGCCGCAGGTCTCGAGCGTCATCGCCGGCGCCACCCGCGCCGAACAGATCGAGCAGAACGTGAAGGCGATCGCCTGGCAGCTCAGCGCCGAGGACATGGCCGCGATCGATGAGATCACCAAGGGCTGACGATCCCGGGCGTGGGGCGTAATATGCGGTGGCGGGCGACGCGCCCGCCATCAAACTGATGGTCTTGCGCAGATCATGACAGACCCGAAAGCAGCCTCGCTGCCAAAACCCCGCCGCCTCGCCTGTTCCCGCTGCGGCGCGGAGTTCGGCTGCGACCTCTCGGGCAATTGCTGGTGCGCGGACGAAACCGCGCGCCTGCCGATGCCGGTGAAGGGCGAGGACTGCCTGTGCCGGGATTGTTTGCGCAAGGCAGCGGCGGAAGCGAAGTCGCAACAGTCCGCGTGAGACGCAAGCCTCAGCTACACACTCAGTGTCGTCCCGGCGAAGGCCGGGACCCATACCGCGTGATCTATCGAGCGCGCATGGTCACAATCCCGAACAAGCAGCCTTCGCCAAACCTCTTCCTGGGGTTATGGGTCCCGGCCTTCGCCAGGACGACATCGGAGAGAGCGTACCTTACACCGAAAACCCCGGCGACTTCCGCGCCATCCCGTCGAACGCATCCAGCAGCCGCTCCCGCCAGGCATAAACGGGATCGTCGCTCTCCAGCAGCTTGAACGGGCTCACCACGCGCGCCCATTGGAAACCACCGAACACGATGTAGTCGGCATAGTTCGGCGCGGTGCCGCCGAGATAGGCTTGCGTCTTCAGCGTCAGACGCATCACATCGAGCGACTTGCGGAATGCCGCGACCTGGGTGTCGCGGTTCGCCATGATCTCTTCCAGCGGCTTGCCGAAGCGCGCCTCGCGCGACTGCCGGAAATAGGCCGCGTCGGCCTCGGCGAGGTTCTTCGGGATGTCGGCGATGATCATCGGAAAGATGCCGCCGATCACGGCCATGTCGCCCCACCAGTTCAGCATCCGCGCCATGGCACGGCCACCCTCGCCGCCGAACAGCGACGGCCGATCCGGAAATGCGTCTTCGAGATGGTTGGCGATGGTCCAGGAATCCACCACCGGCTTGTCGTGATGCAGCAGCACCGGCACCTTCTCCGAGCCGTGCGGCGCGATCGCGGTCTTCTCGGTGAAGCGCCAGGGCAGCGTCTCCGCCGACAGCCCCTTATGCGCCAGCGCCATCCGCGTGCGCCAGCAGAACGGGCTGAACGGCCGCGCGGCATCCGTGCCGACAAGCTCGAAGAGTTTTAGCGACATGAGGGGTCCTTCCCTGCCCGCTCCTCATCCTGAGGAGCGCGGAACGCGCGTCTCGAAGGATGAAGGCCCGAGCTCGGCCTCGCCCTTCGAGATACGCGCAAGGTGCGCGCTCCCCAGGGTGAGGGTCTCTCATTCTGGATTGCTTCGCTGACGCTCGCAATGACGATGTGGTGACAGTTGCGGACTCTTATCGCCCGTGCGCGCGCAAAAACTTCGCGCCGCTTTCCGTCACCGCAATGAACAGCCCGCCTCCCGCAACGCTTTCCCGCGCGACATAGCCACGCTCGGTGGCGTCCTCAAAAATGGTGAGGCGCGGGCACGACGTCTTCCAGGTCGCGATCACCTCGGCGTAGCTGCGCGGCTCGCGCGCGATCCATTCGACGAAGTCCAGCACCAGCGGGTCGGCCAACTCGCTCATTGCACGCCTCCGTGGCCAAGGGCCGCCATGACGGGCGTGCGGAACATCAGCCAGCTGCCATAGCCGAGATAATAGCAGGCGATGGTGGTGATCAGCTTGTTCGACCAGGCGATGAACTGCTTGTCCGTCATGGCTTCGAGAATGCGCCGCGCCAGCGAGGTCCCGAGCATCGAGGCGGCAATCGCAACGCCGGCCAGCACCGGATCGAGCGTGGCGGCCTGGTCGATGATGCCGCCAAAGTAGATCAACTTGGTGAAATGGCTGACGAGCTGGCACATCGCCTTGGTGGCGACCTTCTCGCGCCGGCCGAAATCGCCGCCGAGGAAGAAGGTGTCGAGCAGCGGCCCGGAGACGCCCGTCATCAGCATCAGCCCCATGCAGATCGTGCCGTAGACGGTGCCTTGCCAGAGGCGGTCGGGATCAGGCTTGATGTTGGTCGGCAACAGCCGCGCCATGAATGGCGTGGCACCCAGCATCAGTAGCGCCATCGACTTGTCCGGCACGTAGCGGGTGAGCGACCAGGCCGCCATCGCGATGGCAGCTCCGACCATGTAGTTCGCAACCGGCCGCCAGCGGATATGCGCCCGCCACAGAAACGCGCGCCAGCCGTTCGAGGCCATCTGCGTGATGGCATGCAGCACCATCGCCGTCGGCAGCGGCATCAGGGCCAAGAGCACGCCGATCAGGATCAGCCCGCCCGCCATGCCGAACAGCCCCGACAGGAACGCCGTGGCGACCATCAGCAATCCGAGTGCAGCGATCATGATGGGCGTCACGAAGGAGGCTCCTGTTGAACCGTAAGGGGCGCAAGCTGCTCACTCCCCCTCGCCCCGCGTGGGGGGGGAGGGTCCGGGTGGGGGGGGGTCTCCGCGCGGGCGCGTGCAGTG
>JAEWBW010000333.1 GCA_023390955.1 Pseudomonadota bacterium | reverse complement strand
ATCTCGCGGGGGAGGATGATGGCAGCGGCAATCGCAAGCAGGCAGAGGGCGGCGAAGGCGTGGAGCATGGTGACGAAGCCGCCCTGCTCGTACAGCCAGGCGACGAGGCCCACCGAGGCGCCGGCCGCGGTGAAGCCAATGAAATAGCGCACCGCATAGGCACGCGAGCGCCATTCCTCGCTGGTGTATTTGCCGACCATGGCGTCGTTCACCGTGACCTGGCCGAACGCGCCCATCACGATGCCTATCGAGACCAGGATCAGCGGCAGGTTCTGCAGGCTCGCCGCCAGATACAGGAACGGCGCCAGCATGAAGGACAGCGGCAGCGCCACGGTCTTCAGCGAGTAATGATCGAGCAGCCGGCCGATCGTGTACTGCGTCATGGCGCCGAACACGTAGACGCAGGCGGCGATGACGCCAAGCAGCGCCGGGCTGCTGGTGAGATCGGCGAGCCGCTCCGCGAACAGCTTTGGCAACGCTACTGTGACGGCGTTGAAGGTCGTGGAGATCGCGATGACAACGATCAGCAGCGACAGCACCACGCGCCACATGTCCTGCTTGGCGACCCGCGCCTGCGCCGCCGCCTGCTTCGAGCCCTTGCGATCTTCGTGCACGACAGTCAGCGCGAAGGCGATGCCGATCAGGATCGTGACCACGCCGGGAACGATGAAGGCCAGGCGCCAGCCGAAATATTGCCCGATCACGCCGGTGACCAGCGCCGACGAGGCGACGCCGAGATTGCCCCAGACGCCGTTCAGCCCCATCTCGCGGCCGAGCTTGTCGGCATAGGATACGATCATCGCGGTGCCGACGGGATGATAGATCGAGGCGAAGATGCCGATCGCCAGCAACGCGGCCCCTAACTGCGACGGGGTCTGCACGAAGCCGACCGAGATCATGGAGGCGCCGATGCCGACGAAGAAGATCACCATCATGTGGCGGCGGCTCCAGCGGTCGCCGAGCCAGCCGGTGAGAAGCGAGCCGGCGCCGAAGGCGATGAAGCCGGGCGTGGCGTAAGGAAGCAGCTCCGAATAGGCCATGCCGAGCGCCGGCCCCATGATGATCACGGCGGCGGCGAAGATCAGCATCGAATAATGATCGATGAAATGGGCGGCATTGACGAAGCTAATCACCCGGCTGGGGCTGTTCATTCCGAATCCTCTCCTGCTCCGAAATAGGTTATATGTCGGACCCATGACGGGATGCCGCCAATGACTGTCTTTGAAACGCCAATCTTGGAAACGCCAATCCTCCGGGAGGTCCGGGGTAACCACCGCTCGACCGCGGGCGTGCACCTGGTCGCGCGCGACTATCCCAAGGCCATGCGGATCGATCTGCACATGCACCGCGAGGCACAGCTGATCTATGCGGCCAAGGGCACGATGCAGGTGAACACGCCCAAGGGGCGCTGGCTGGTGCCGCCGGACCGCGCGGTCTGGGTCCCGGCCGGGCTCGAGCACGCCATCGACCTGCTCGCCGACATCGAAATGCGCACGCTGTACTTCGATCTTGCCTGGCTGAAGCGCGAGCAGCGCAATCGCGGCCTGACCAAGGAGTTCGTGGTGCGGGTGTCGCCGCTGCTGAACCAGGCGATCCTGGCGCTGTTCGACGAGCGCAACACGCAGGAGCGCACCGACCTGCTGGTGCGACTCGTCATGCTGGAGCTGCACCAGGCCGAGGATTCTGCAACCTTCGTGCCGCTGCCGCGCGAGGCGCGCTCGCGGCGTGCGGCGCTGATCGTGCTCGACGATCCCACCGGCCTGCACGATATCGACACGCTGGCGCGCGAGGTCGGAACGTCTGCGCGCACGCTGTCGCGGCTGTTCTCGACGGAGACACAGCTGAGCTTCAAGAGCTGGTGCCAGCGCGCCCGCATTGCGGCTGCGATCCGACGGCTGTCGACCGACGCCGATGTCTCGATGAAGCAGATTGCCACGCAGCTCGGCTATGCCAGCGTGCCGGCGTTCTCGGCCGCGTTCCGCCAGGTGACGGGGCGGACGCCGACGGACTTTGCGAAGAAGGGGTGAGCCCTCGTCATTGCGAGCGGAGCGAAGCAATCCAGACCGTCTCCGCGGAAGGACTCTGGATTGCTTCGCTACGCTCGCAATGACGGGGAATGTGGCAACGTGTCTCTCCACCGTCATTGCGAGGAGCCCTTGCGACGAAGCAATCCAGGCTGTCTCTGCGGAAGCAGTCTGGATTGCTTCGCTGCGCTCGCAATGACGGTGGGGGAGGCAACCGCTTAGCCCCAATACCAGCTACAGGCATGCCAGCTTTTTCCAAAACGCATGGCCCAGCTAAAGATGCAAACTTGCCCTGCTCGATTGTGATCGGTTTCCGCCCAAATCCCGTGTAAGCTTCCCGCACCGCACAAACCCTGATTTCGAAAGCTCCGATGGCCACTGCCTTTTTCTCCGACCTGCTCGCCACCATCTCCGAGCGCGGACGCACGCTGCTTCGCCGCAGTGATGCCCCGGACGCCAAACAGGACGCGGACGGCCTGATCGAGCTCTGCGGGGCGCTGTTGTCCGGCCGCGGTGAAGCTTCGGCGACGGCCATGGCGCGCGATGTGCTCGATCTCTACCAGGATCTCGATGCGGACGGACGCCGCGCCTTCTTCGAGGCGCTGGTGCGCGACTTCGGCCCGGACCGCGAGCGGCTGTCGGAAGCGATCGAAAAATGGCGCGCCAAGCCCAGCGACGAGGACGCCAGCTCGCTGCACTTCGCCTCGGAGCCGCGCCGGCAGGAACTGATCCGCCGCCTCAACCGCGCGCCCGGCGGCACCGGCGACCTCGTCAGCATGCGCGCCGATCTGCTCGGCATGATGAAAGGTCACAGCGACCTCGACGCGCTCGACCGCGACGTCGTGCATCTTCTCTCTTCGTGGTTCAACAGGGGGTTCCTCGTGCTGCGCAGGATCGACTGGTCAACGCCGGCCAACATCCTCGAAAAGATCATTCGTTACGAGGCCGTGCACGAGATCAGCGATTGGGACGATCTGCGCCGCCGCATCGATCCGGTCGATCGCCGCTGCTACGCCTTCTTTCACCCGGCAATGGTCGACGAGCCCTTGATTTTCGTCGAGGTGGCGCTGACGGAGACGATCCCGGGTGCGATCGGCCCCCTGCTCACCGTGGATCGCCAATACCTGCCGATCGAGAAGGCGCGCACCGCCGTGTTCTACTCGATCTCCAACACCCAGCGCGGGCTCGGCGGCATTTCCTTCGGCAGCTTCCTGATCAAGCAGGTGGCCGAGGAATTGCGCCGCGAGCTGCCAAAGCTCGACACTTTCGTGACGCTGTCGCCGGTGCCGGGCTTCATGCAATGGGTGAAGCAGGACAAGGATCTGCCGCTGTCGGACGAGGACCGCGAGACCCTGAAGCGTCTCGACGCGCCGAAATGGTTCGAGAATCCGGAGACGACGGCGCAGCTGCGCGGCGTGCTGGAGCCGCTCGCGGCCTATTACTTCCTCAAGGCCCGCACGCCGAAGGGCCGCATGATCGACCCCGTCGCGCGCTTCCACCTCGGCAACGGCGCGAGGCTCGAGCGCATCAACTGGCTCGGCGACCTCTCGCCCAAGGGCGTGCGCGAATCCGCCGGCGTCATGGTCAACTACCTCTACCGCCTCGACGACATCGAGAAGAACCACGAGGCCTACGCCAATGACGGCGAGGTCGTCGCCTCGAGCGCGGTGAAGAAGCTGCTGAAGAGCGAGGGACGACGGCTGCTGGATATGCGGTTATCGTAGAGGGCGACGTTGAGTGGCGGGCGTTGCCCGCCCCCCTCACGGCGGAGGCGGCGGGGCGAAGTCGAACACCAGGCGGCCGCCGATCGAGAGCATCGATGACGAATCCGAGGTCAGCGCGATCGGCTGTTGCGTCGGCGTGTTCGGCACAGCGAACGACTTAAGTTGGCTGAGATACTGGTACGACACATCGCCCTGGATCCTGAAATTTCGATTGAAGCGGTAGCCGACATAGCCGTTCAACCCGGCCATCAGCGCGAACGAGGAATCGCTGAAGCCGCGCTGCAGGACCAGGTCGAGCTCCGGACTGCCGCCGCCGCACGGTCCGCACCGGCTGTGCTGCCTGGCATTGGCATCGGTGATGAGCGCGCCCGGTGACAGGAAGGCCGATGCGCCGCCGAACACGCCTGACGGCAACGGCTGCAGCGCTTCGAAGCCGAGCGAGAAATTCGGCCCGATGAAGTGCGAGCGCAGATTGAGGTTGATGGTCTGGTTGAGGTCCGCGAAGGTCGGGCTCTGCTGGATGATGGTGTGATCGACCTCCATGTAGCGGTAGCGCAGGCCGATTCCGTAGGTCAGGAAAGTGCCGGTGGGGCTCGGAAAGACCGATCCCGCGGGCACGCGGAATGTGGGTCCGAGACCGAGGTCCCAGAACTGCCCCTTGGTGTTGAGCGTCACGCTCTGGCCCGTCAGCGTGGGGCCGATGCCTGTCGAAGTGCTGACCGGATTGGGGAAGATGTAAGTGTAGGCCGATGACGAGCCGACCGGCACCGAGCCGCGAACCGTATCGTCAAAACCGTTGAAGCTGCCGATGACGCCGAAATAATCGGCGAAGGCCACCGGGACCGCGACGCCGAGCGCCGCCGTCACGCCGGGGATGGTGCGGCGGCTCTCGATGATCGAGGTCTCGCCGCCGCCGACGAAGCGCGTGCCGCCGGTGACGACGGGGACGCTGGTCCAGCTGCTGCCGATGGCGAACGGTACGCCGCCGCCGCCGGGATACATCAGCACCGGGATCGGCTCGACGGGCGCACCGGGGCGCGGGACCACACGCACCGTTTGCGGCGGTGGCGGCGCATTGCCGCCGGGCACGTCGATCACGATCTCCTTGTCGCTGAGCGAGGACACATCGAGATCGGTGCGCGTGACAGTCTTGCCGTTCGCCGTCGTCACGGTGATGTCGGCGGTGCGCGCCGCGTCGGGAATTTTCACCGTGCGCGTGCCGGCCTTCGGGCCGCTCGGCAGCGTGGTCCGTTTCACCGTCTGGACCGGCTTGCCGGCCTGGCTCTTGAAGGTGATCGTCACGGTGGCCTGCGGGATCGCGGTCCCGCCGTCGGCGACCTTGACGGTCGTCTCTCCGACGATGGCCCATGCCGGTACCGTCCACGCCAGCGTGGCGATGGCCAGAATCGAAAATCTCAACCTGCTCATGACGTTCTCGTCCCCCAACGACAACTATCCCAAACTCAGCTTGAACCGCGCTTCCCGCACCGCCCCGTTGTTGTGCTCAACGACCAGGCGAATCTGCCAGATCTTCCCGCCCTGAAAGGCTGTAGCCGGAATGTCGGCGAGAATGGCGTCCGGGCCAGCATTCTTTTTGGCTGTCCCCACCTGTTTCCAGTCTCCGGGCGCATCGCCCTGGCCGACCTCGATGCGGGCGGCCTTCAACGCATTGGCGTCCGCGGTGCCGAACACGCGAACGGACTGCTTGCCGCCGGCCTGCACGACTTCGATGCGCTCGATGCCTGCAGCCAGCAGAAAATCCTTCGGCGCCTTCAGCGCCGCCGCGGCATCGACGATGCCGTAGCCGGTGTATTGATCGACGCCCGGCGCGCCGACATCGCGGGCCGTGCTCTTGATGATGGCCATCACCTGCTTGTTGGTGAGGCTCGGATCGTTCGCGATCATCAGCGAGGCGAGCCCGCTCACCATCGGTGCGGAGAACGAGGTACCGCTCGCACGATAATACCGCTTGTCCTCGCCGACATAGGCGGCACCCGCGGTGTATTTCACGCCCTGGATTCCCAGCATCGTGTCGGTGCGCCGCGCCCGCAGGCTGAGAATGTCGAGCCCGGGGGCTGCGACCGAGACCCTGCCCCAATTGGAGAAGATGGCGCGCTTGTCGTCGAAATCGGTGGTGGCCACGACCAGCACCTTGTCCGACGCCGTCATGCTGGACTTGCTGACATCGGTGCCCTCGTTGCCGGCCGCGACCACGATGACCGCGCCCTTGCCATAGGCATAGTCGATGGCGTCCTGCTCGACCGGACTGAGCTCCTTGCCGCTGAGCGACAAATTGATCACGCGCGCGCCGTTGTCGGCGGCATAGGCCATCGCCTCGGCGATGAAGGAGGAGCGCGTGTGGCCGAAATTGTTGAGGCCCTTGAGGATCATCAATCGCGCGAAGGGATTGATGCCGGCGACGCCGGTCTGGTCGCTCCAGTCGCCGGCGATGATGCCGGCGACGAACGTGCCATGGCCGTCATGATCCCAGGGCTTGCCATCGCTCTTGAAGAAATCCCAGCCGATGATGTCGTCGACATAGCCGTTGTTGTCGTCGTCGATGCCGTTGTCGGGGATCTCCTTCGGATTGCGCCAGAGCTTGTCGGAATCGATGTTCTTGTGATTCCAGTCGAGGCCGGTGTCGATGACAGCGACGACCACCGGCTTTGCGTCCTTCCGGACCAGGCGCCACGCCGATTGCGGAGAGGTGTCGAAGCCGATGCGCTGCAGGCCCCATTGGTCGGGATAGGTCTGGCCCCAGGATCCCTTGCTGACGAAGAAATGATTGTCCGGCGGCGCCAGCGTTTGAGCCAGCGCCGGCCCGCTCATCGCGCCCGCAAGCGCGGCCAGTGCGATGAGGCGCGCCTTCATCTTGCGCCTCCGGGCTGGGCCGACACGTGCAGATCGATCGTCGCGTGCGGCAGTTCGCGGTTCAGGGCACTGAACGAGACGGGCGTCATGCCGAGCGGCGGGCCCGGCGCCTTTTCATCGCAGAGGTCGATCTGGGCGTCCTTGCCAAAGCTGTCCCTCAGCGCCTTGGCCATCAGGGCGACGACCTCCGGCGGACCGGTGATGCCGATCCGCGTGTAGGATTTTCCGCCGACCTTGAAATCGGCCTTGCTGACCATCACGCCGGTCGGCGCATCGGCAAGCGCGGCCTGCTGCTTCGGCGTGAGTGCGGTGGCCGTTTTCTTCAGCACGACGCCGGTGGTGTGCGGATCAGTCAGCGCGACGCCGTAATTGTCGCTGTCGAGGCCGCCATGGGTGCGGATGAACTCGCGCCACAGATCGGCATTCGAGCCCGTCTTGTCCGTGGACGCGGCAGCCGGCGGGAGCACCGACAAGCCGTACGCTTCGCGCTCGTCGGCCGGCACCTCGGCCTTGCAGCGGCCGCCATCGGTGACACAGGTCACCGGGCTCTTGTCGTAGCCCTTGTCCACCTGGGTCTTCGCCGTCTTGGTCCGGCCCGTCTTGGGCAATTCAGGCTCTTCCGTGATGAGCTTGGCGATTTTGCCTTCCTTGATCTCGTCGCCCTGCGCGCCACCCTTCAGAACCGATTCCTCGACCTTGAAATGGACCGTGATGATGCGAGCTGAGGACTCGGATTCGGCCGGCGTGGTTGAGACCGGCGTGGTCGAGGCAGGTGTGCTCGAGGATAGCGTCTTGTCGGCGGGCTCCGCCTTCTGGCTCGCTTTCTCGACCGGGGGCGCGCTCTTCTCGCCCGGCGTGGCGGACTGCGAGGGCTGACCGGCGGGCGTAGCGGTCTTGCCGTCGTCTTTTTGGCCGGGCGTGCCCGCCGCCGGCGGGGTCGTTGCCGGCGTGCCGGTCGGCGCGCTCCCGCCCGCCTTCTCCGGGGCGGGCGTCGTGCTTGCGGCCTCCTTCACGGGCGCCAGCTCGGGAGTCGTCCCCCAAAAGGGATTGCCTCCCCAGGCGGTTACTTCTTTGCGATAGGCCGACCACTCCTCGTATTTTGCGATATCTGCGTCGTAGCGAAAACGACGGGCCTTCGCCTCCGGCGAGTCGTCGAAGCCGACCTGGAAACCAGCCATGCCGAGTTTGCTAAGACCGTCCGAACCGCGAACGATATTGAGCACGACCCAATGGGCAATCGCACGCGCTTGCTCGCGCAAGGATTCAAAACTGGTCCTGTCGCCGCGAACGAGAGCCTCTTCGGCGAGCTTGGTGAGACGATCGAGTTCGTCTTCGGGAAGTTGTCCGTTTGGCAGCTTGAGCAGCAGCCCGGTGTCGGCCGGATGCTGCGGAGTCGGCTCGATCTGATCGAGGATGCTGCCGCCGAGCATGTCAGTCGAATTCGGCTTGGCGGGCGTCTTCGCATCTGCCGTCTTGTCGGGTGGCTGCTTGTTGGACGGCGTGGCGTTCTGCGGACCGTCCGCCGCAGCACCGCCTTCCTTCTTCTTTTCCGGCTTCGGCGCGTCGGGATCGGGATTGCCGATCTCGATCACACCGGCGGGAAGCGAATTATCGAGCGGATTGCCGTCAGCATCAGCAGGCTCGAACAGGAGCGCCACCGGTCCGGCCTTGCCGAAGGTGCAGTTCTTCTGGGAATCGGTCGAGACGTTGCTCTTGACGGTCGGGTAGCTCTTGTTGCCCGCTTTTCCCGTTGCAGTCTTATCTGACGTTGTGGGAGCCGGCCGCGGGATTGTCTCCGTCGACTCGGTCATCTTCCCCCGTAGATGGTCGATCACCACCTCCAATTCCTTGGCGCCGCCGACGGCACGGCGTGGCTGAACCTGGGCCCTCAGATCTTCGACCAGCCGCTGCATCGCGAGCCTCGCGGCACGACGCCTTCGGAGCGCTTCGCGGTATTTTTCCGCGCGCTCCCTCTCGGCTTGGTTGGTTTCCTTCGCCCGTGCCGCGTCGGCCTCTCGTTCCTTTGTCGCGAGAGCCTTGTGAGCATCGTTGGCTGCTTTCCTGGCCGCAGCCGCGTGCAAATCCTTTGCCTTGGCAATCGCAGCAGCATCCTCGGCATCCGTCATGGCGCGCGCCGCGGTGTCGACCGCATCCTCAGCGTCCTTCAACGCTTTGCTGTCCGGAATATTGGCGCGCGCGTCGGCGACCGCCTGGTTGTAGGCCGCCTCCGCCGCATCGACTTCGGCTTGCTTGGGCACCTGCGCGAGCGCAGGTGCGGAGGACAGACTCGCTGCAAGGCCAATGGCGAGTGCAAGGACCCATCCGTGCCGTGGACGGCACGAGGGTACGGACCGCAAGGGAATGATGGATTCCATGATTCCTCCCGCACGCAGCACCGCCTGGCCTGCTTGCGGCCACCAGCACAACGTCCCCGCGCCATAGTGCTGCCGTGCGTGCGCCGCACGCAACGGCTGCGTCGGGATTGCCGTGCGACAATCCAACTCAGGCGGCCAACCATGACGTGTGCGGCGTCATCGACGGCTGACGGCCATCGACGCCTTTATCTGCTTGATTTAAGATCGGTGTTTTACGGCGCGAAGTCCGCGCCGTACCTGCGCACCTACAACTATGCCGCGAGCGCCTTCATCTCGGCGTAGAGGTCCGACTTGCCTTCAAAACCGATGCCGGGAAGGTCGGGCATGGTGATGTGCCCGTTCTCGACGCGCACGCCGTCGGGGAATCCGCCATAGGGCTGGAACAGGTCAGGGTAGCTTTCATTGCCGCCAAGACCGAGGCCGGCCGCGATGTTGAGCGACATCTGGTGGCCGCCATGCGGGATGCAGCGGCTCGGCGACCAACCGTGTGTCTTCAGCACCTGCAGCGTGCGCTGGTATTCGCACAGGCCATAGGACAGTGCGCAATCGAATTGCAGCCAGTCGCGATCGGGGCGCATGCCGCCGTAGCGGATGAGATTGCGCGCGTCCTGGTGGCTGAACAGGTTTTCGCCCGTGGCCATCGGGCCCGGATAGAATTCGGCGAGAGCGGCCTGCAGCGCAAAGTCGAGGGGATCGCCGACCTCCTCGTACCAGAACAGCGGATAGTCGCGCAGCATCTTGGCGTAGGCGATGCCGGTCTCCAGATTGAAGCGGCCGTTGGCGTCGACGGCGAGCTGCGCGTCCTTGCCG
>JAEWBW010000001.1 GCA_023390955.1 Pseudomonadota bacterium | reverse complement strand
GCCGTGCTGGTGATGCCGATGAGCCTCGTCACCGCGCCGCTCGGCGTGCGCGCCGCGCACGCGATGTCGAAGCGCACGCTGGAGGTCGCATTCGGCTGCTATCTGCTGATCGTGGGCAGCCGGTTCGTGATGAGCCTGGTGGGCGGGCACTAGCGGCCGCAATCTTCGTCATTGCGAGCGCAGCGAAGCAATCCAGAGACTTTCCGCGGCGGTAGCCTGGATTGCTTCGTCGCAAGGGCTCCTCGCAATGACGACGGAGAGAGCTCGCGACCAATCGTCGGCTAGTCCTTCAGTCGGACTTCGCTGCGGAACCAGTCTCGGAGATCGCCGATGCCTTCGATGCGATCGGAATCTGAAAGCATTCTCAGGCGTGCACCGATCATTTCACCTTCGATCGACAACCCCAGCTCTTTGCAGCGATCCATCACAAGAATGACCATCATGGAAGTCTTCCGCCAGGTCGGCTTCATGACCGAAAGAATGATTTCGTCGAATTGTTCCTCGGTCACTGACGGCGGGAGCTGCACCTCATCCCACGTGAGTTCGCAGATATATCTAACCGGTTCCCGGTCGTTCTTTGGAGGCTCCAGGTCGGGATGCTGGTCGTAGATCGGCTGGAGTAGCTCGTCCTCCAACATGCCGATGATGGCGTCGAGCCATTCATCGAATTTGAGCCGCTCCGCCTTGCCAAGCCCTGCGATCGCGCGTCCGGCTTTTTCCAAAGCCGCGCCGGCATCAAGGAGATGATCGTTGATCTGCTCAGCCTGCTCGCGATTCATGCCTCCCCCAACCTCGGAGCATATCTGCCCCTATTTCTTCGCGTAGATATCCTTGTACGTATCCCGCAAGATGTTCTTCTGCACCTTGCCCATGGTGTTGCGCGGCAGCTCGTCGACGACGAAGACGCGCTTGGGCATCTTGAATTTTGCCAGCCGCCCGTCGAGCGCCTGCAGCACAGCGGCTTCGGTGACATCCGCGCCCTTGTTGCAAACCAGCACGGCCGTGACGCCCTCGCCGAAATCGGCATGCGGCACGCCGATCACGGCGGATTCGATCACGCCCGGCATGGCGTCGATCTCGCTCTCGATTTCCTTCGGGTAGACGTTGAAGCCGCCGGAGATCACGAGGTCCTTGCCGCGGCCGAGGATGTGGACGTAGCCCCTGGCGTCGATCTTGCCGAGGTCGCCGGTGATGAAGAAGCCATCGTCGCGGAATTCGGACTTGGTCTTCTCAGGCATGCGCCAGTAGCCCTTGAACACGTTCGGACCCTTCACCTCGATCATGCCGATCTCGTCGCGCGGCAATTCCTTGCCGGTCTCGGGCTCGGTGACGCGCACGGAGACGCCGGGCAGGGGAAAGCCGACCGCGCCGGGCACGCGCTCGCCGTCATAGGGGTTCGACGTGTTCATGTTGGTCTCGGTCATGCCGTAGCGCTCGAGCACTGCATGACCCGTGCGCGCAGACCATTCGCGATGGGTCTCGGCCAGCAGCGGCGCCGAGCCCGAGATGAACAGGCGCATGTGCTTCGTGGTCTCCTTCGACAGCGCCAGGTTCTGCAGGAGGCGCGTGTAGAAGGTCGGGACGCCCATCAGCACGGTGGCACGCGCCATCAGCTTGATGATGAGGTCCGGATCGAGCTTCGGCAGGAAGATCATCGACGCGCGCGAGAACAGCGTGACGTTGGTCGCCACGAACAGGCCGTGGGTGTGATAGATCGGCAGCGCGTGGATCAGCACGTCCTTGTCGGTGAAGCGCCAGTAGCCGACCAGCGAGAGCGAGTTCGACGCGAGATTGTCGTGCGTGAGCATCGCGCCCTTGGAGCGGCCGGTGGTGCCGGACGTATAGAGGATCGCGGCGAGATCGTCGGAGGCGCGCGGAACGGTCGCGAATTCGCTGCTGGCCTTGTCGGCCGCCTCCGTCAGCGAGCCCTTGCCGTCGGGGCCGAGCGTTTCGACCTTGGCCTTCACCTTGGCGGCGATCGCGGCAAGGCCGTCCGCCTTGGAGGGGTCGCAGACCACCAGCGACGGCTCGGCGTCGGTGATGAAGTAATCGAGCTCGTTCAGCGTATAGGCGGTGTTGAGCGGCAGATAGACCGCGCCGGCCCGCACCGTGGCGAGATAGAGCACGATGTTGGCGACGGATTTTTCCACCTGCACCGCAACACGGTCGCCGGGCTTCACGCCGCGCGCCACCAGCACGTTCGCCATTTGCCCGGCCCGCGCGACCAGATCGCCATAGCTGATATGGCCGCCATCCTGGGTCTCGATGGCGAGCCGCTTGGGATCGTCGAGGTCGTCGAACAGGCGGGAAAACAGATTGGCGTTGGCAGCTTGGTTCATGCGACTATTCCTCACCGGCAACGGCCGGCCAAACGAAGGCTGGATTAGCAAAAATAGCCCACAAAAACAGCCCCAATGAAGCAAGGGAGACGGTTTGCATGATCAAGAATGGGAAACGCGTGGCCTGGGTCACGGGCGGCGGCAGCGGGATCGGGGAAGCCGGCGCGGAGGCGCTCGCGGCCGACGGCTGGACGGTGGTGGTGTCGGGCCGGCGCAAGGACGCGCTCGATGCCGTAGTTGCGAAAATCACCAAGGCCGGCGGCGCCGCAGAAGCGCTGGCGCTCGACGTGTCCAGCGCCGCGGATGCCCAGAAGGCCGCCGATCAGATCGTCGGCAAGCATGGCCGCATCGATCTGCTGGTGAACAATGCCGGCATCAATGTTCCCAAGCGCAGCTGGAAGGAAATGGACCTCGACGGCTGGGACAAGCTGGTCCAGGTCAATCTCAACGGCGTGCTCTATTGCATGCGCGCGGTGCTGCCGACGATGCGCAAGCAGCAGGACGGCTCGATCATCAACGTCTCGTCCTGGGCCGGCCGCC
>JAEWBW010000696.1 GCA_023390955.1 Pseudomonadota bacterium | reverse complement strand
GTCGCGCACCAGGCTCTTGAGGCGCTCTTCCACCACATGCGTATAGATCTGCGTGGTCGAGATGTCGGTATGGCCGAGCAGGGTCTGCACGATGCGCAGGTCCGCGCCGTTGTGCAGGAGGTGGCTGGCAAAGGCGTGGCGCAGTACGTGCGGCGACACCAGCCGGGCCTGCAGGCCGGACGCGACCGCGAGCTCCTTGAGGTCGCGGGCAAAATGCTGCCGCGTCAGATGCCCGCTCTCGCCGAACGAGGGAAACAGCCACTTTGAAGCAGCCAGGCTTCCCTTCTTCGGCTTGTCCTCACCCTTGGCCGTCGCATCGGTGGCTGCGAGATAATCGGCCATCGCCTGCCGCGAGGCCTCGTTGAGCGGCACCAGCCGCTCCTTGTTGCCCTTGCCGCGCACTACGATCATGCGGGCATCGCGTTTTGCTGCCGAGCGCGGCAGCGCCACCAGCTCGGAGACGCGCAGGCCCGTCGCGTACAGCACTTCCAGCAGACAATAGAGCCGCAGATGCCGCAGCCGCTGCGATGGCGAGGCCTCTGCCGACTCGCTGAGCTCTTTCGCACGGCGGAGCATCCTGTCGACATCAGCAATCGACAGCACTTTTGGCAGGCTGCGGCCGCGCTTCGGTCCGGACAGGATCGCGGCCGGATCGTCGTCGCGCAGCTTCTCGTTGAGGAGGAAGCGATACAGGTGTCGCATCGACGACAGCCGCCGCGCGACGCTGGTGGATTTGAAACCGCGCGTATCGAGATCACCGAGATAGTCGCGCAGCACCTGCGTCTCGGCATCCACGAAAACATGGCCGACGCGGCCCAAAAATTCCGAGAAATCGGTGAGGTCGCGCCGGTAGGCGTCGAGCGTGTTGGCGCTGGCGCCTTGTTCCGCCGCGAGCATGTCGAGGAACAGGCCGATCAGTCTGGTATCGGAGGGTTTTGCTGGCATGGCCTCCGAACCTAATCCCTATTTCTTGAGAAATTTGTCAGGCGGGATCGTCACCGTCATTTCCCGTGGCTTTGGATTGACGAAGTTCGCGAGCGCGAAGACCACGCCATAGACGATGCCGGCAATGATGGCGACGGCCGTCAGGAAGCGGAACAGGCTGGGCATCGGCAGGGTCTCAGAGGGCTCGGACGTGCAAATTAACCAATGAAATCATCCAACATGTTCGCGGTTTCGTGGCAAGAGTCTCTGGCGAGGCCCGCGCGGGGGGTAGTATAGGTGGCCGGAATGCCGCATCCGGCGGCTCGATCCGAGAGACCATGTCCGACGCCGTCCTGCCAGCGCCAGCTTCGCCCGAAACCGACATCCTGTCGGCGCTGGGCGCGCGCTCGATCGTGCTGGTCGGCATGATGGGGGTGGGCAAATCCACCATCGGCCGCCGCATGGCCGCGCGGCTCAAGCTGCCCTTCGTCGACGCCGACACCGAGATCGAGTCGGCCGCCCGCATGACCATCCCCGAGATTTTCGAGCGCCATGGCGAGCCGTATTTCCGCGATGGTGAGGCACGGGTGATCGCGCGGCTGCTGGACGACGGACCGCTGGTGCTCGCGACCGGCGGTGGCGCCTTCATGCGCGAGGAGACGCGCGCGCGGATCAAGGCGAAGGCGCTCTCGATCTGGCTCAAGGCCGATCCCGATATCATCATGCGGCGGGTGCGCCGCCGCGCCGACCGTCCGCTGCTGCAGACCGCCGATCCCGAGGCCACCGTGGCCCGCCTGCTCGGCGAGCGCGAGCCGATCTACAGCAATGCCGACATGACCATCTTCTCGCGCGATGTGCCGCATGACCGCATCGTCGAGGAGTGCCTGGAAGCGGTGCACGCCTATATCTGCGGCGCACCGCCAGCCGATGTAGCGAGTGCCGCAAGATGACCGCGCCGTTGAAGCATTCCGATCCCGTCATCGTCGATGTCGCGCTGGAAAATCGCGCCTATGACATCGTCATCGGCCGCGGCGTGCTGGCCTCGCTCGGCGCGCGTGTCGCCGCTTTGCGCCCCGGCGTGCGCACGGCCATCGTCACCGACCGCACCGTCGCCAGGCATTGGCTCGAGCCTGCCGAAGCATCCCTCGCTGCCGCCGGCATTCCGACCTCGCGTATCGTCGTCGAGGAAGGCGAGATCTCGAAGACCTATGCCGGCCTCGAAAAAGTCAGCGAAGCGCTGATCGCCGCCAGGATCGAGCGCAACGATCTCGTCATCGCGCTCGGCGGCGGCGTGGTCGGTGATCTCGCCGGCTTTGCCGCGGCGATCCTGCGCCGTGGCGTCGATTTCGTGCAGGTGCCGACCTCGCTGCTGGCGCAGGTCGATTCCTCCGTCGGCGGCAAGACCGGCATCAACTCGCCGCAGGGCAAGAATCTGCTCGGCGCCTTCCATCAGCCGGTGCTTGTGATCGCCGACACCGCCGTGCTCGACACGCTGTCGCCGCGCCAGTTCCGCGCCGGCTATGCCGAAGTCGCCAAGTACGGCGTGCTCGGCGACGAGGCCTTCTTCACCTGGCTGGAAAAGAACCATTCCGACATCTCCGGAGGCGGCTCGGCGCGCGAGCACGCGATCGCCACCTCCTGCCGCGCCAAGGCCGGCGTCGTCTCGCGCGACGAGCGCGAGACCGGCGAGCGCGCGCTGCTCAATCTCGGCCACACCTTCGGTCACGCGCTGGAAGCCGCGACCGGCTTCTCCGATCGCCTGTTCCATGGCGAGGGCGTGTCGATCGGCATGGTGCTGGCGGCGCAATTCTCCGCAAAGCTCGGCATGATCAGCGAGGCGGATGCGGCGCGCGTGGAGCGGCATCTGATCGAGGCGGGCCTGCCGACGCGGCTGCAGGACATCGCGGGCTTCACCCAGGAAGGCCTTGCCGACGCCGACCGCCTGATGGCGCTGATGGCCCAGGACAAGAAGGTCAAGCGCGGCAAGCTCACCTTCATCCTGCTCGAGGCGGTGGGCCGCGCCGTCATCGCCAAGGATGTCGAGCCGACGCTCGTGCACGGCTTCCTTCAGGACAAGCTGCAAGACACATCGGCGCGCGGATCATGACCGGCGCGCGGGACCGGCTGACGCGATGAACTGGCTCGGACTCTCCATCGTCATCCTCTGCCTTCTGGTCTCCGGCTTCTTCGCCGCGAGCGAGACCGCGCTGATCGGCGCCTCGCGCGCCAGCATGCTGCGGCTGTCCAAGCAGGGCAATCGCGACGCCGACGTGGTGTCGCAGCTGCTCGACATGCGCGAGCGCCTGATCGGCGCGCTGCTGCTCGGCAACAACATCGCCAATATCGGATCCTCGGCGATCGCGACCGCGATCTTCACCGCCTGGTTCGGCGATGTCGGCGTGCTCTACGCCACCGGCGTGATGACGGCGCTGGTTGTGATCTTCGCCGAAGTCCTGCCCAAGACCATCGCGATCAACGCGCCTGACCGCATGGCGCTTGCGGTCGCGCGCCCGATGCGGCTGACGATGTATGTGCTGGGGCCGCTGCTGCACGTGGTCGAAGTCATCGTGCGGTTGCTGCTGCGGATTTTTGGCCTCGCCGGCGAGCACCAGGCCATCCTGTCGCCGACCGAGCGCCTGCGCGGCGCGGTCGACCTGCTGCATCACGAGGGCAAGGTCGAGAAGCAGGACCGCGACATGCTCGGCGGCCTGCTCGATCTGCGTGAGCTGCAAGTCTCCGACGTCATGATCCATCGCACCGAGATGATCATGATCAATGCCGATTTGCCGCCCGAGGACCTCGTGCGCGAGGTGCTCGCCACCGAATACACGCGCATTCCGCTATGGCGCGAGAAGCCGGAAAACATCATCGGCGTGCTGCACGCGAAAGACCTCCTGCGCGCGATCCGCGCCTCCGACGGCGAGACCTCGCGGATCGACGTCTCGACCATCGCGCTGCCGCCCTGGTTCGTGCCGGAGATGCGGACCGTCTCCGAGCAGCTGAAGGCGTTCCGCCGCCGCAAGACCCATTTCGCTCTCGTCGTCGACGAATATGGCGAGGTTGAAGGTCTTGTGACGCTGGAAGACATTTTGGAAGAGATCGTCGGCGACATCTCCGACGAGCATGACGTGGTGGTGGCGGGCGTGCGCGCCCAGCCGGACGGCTCGGTCGTGGTCGACGGCTCGGTGCCGATCCGCGACCTCAACCGCGCCATGGACTGGCGCCTGCCTGATGAAGAGGCAACCACGGTCGCCGGTCTCGTCATTCACGAGGCGCGCTCGATTCCCGATCGCGGCCAGAGCTTTACCTTCCACGGCTTCCGCTTCCGCGTGCTCCGCCGAGAGCGCAACCGCATCACCGCGCTCCGTATTTCGCCGGTCCCGCGCGAAGCCGAGATGGAAGAGCCCAAGCCGCGGCGGGCGGGGACGTCGTTTTAGCCTTCCGGTCCTCACCGTCATTCCCGGGCGATGCGAAGCATCGAACCCGGAATCTCGAGATTCCGGGTTCGGCTCTTCGCGCCGCCCCGGAATGACGGCGCTAATTTTCCCCCGGCGCCTGCGCATGAATCGCAAGTGCGTGCACGCTGCCGGCGAGTTCCGCGGCCAGCGTCGAATTTATCATGCGATGCCGATCGACCCGGCTCTTCCCTTTGAAGGCGGCAGACACGATATATACACGGAAGTGCGTCTCGCCGCTCGGCCGATGGCCGGCGTGCCCCTCATGCAAATGTGACTCGTCAACGACTTGCAGGCTTTCCGGCGTGAAAGCTTCCTGCAACCTGTTGCTGATAATGTCTCTCATAGCCATGTGTGTGCCATTAACGTGCGTGAACTTACCCCGTCAATTGCCGGGGTTATCAGCTAATTGCAATGTCAAGACTTGAAGGTTTTTGCATTGCGTAGTCAAAGTCAGCCATGCCGATCGATTCATCAAAGTTCTTCGACTCCATCCGCGTCAAGCCGCGGGGCAAGCAGCCGGAAGTGAAGCCGCGCGACACCGTGGCCGCTTGCGAATGGACGGGATGTCAGAACAAGGGTGCGCACCGCGCGCCCAAGGGCCGCGAGAACTCGCGCGAGTACTGGCACTTCTGCCTGGACCATGTGCGCGAGTACAACCAGAACTACAATTTCTTCTCCGGCATGAACGCCGACGCCGTCGCGCGTTACCAGAAGGACGCGCTGACCGGTCATCGTCCGACCTGGAAGATGGGCGCCAATGGCGGCAAGAAGGGCGCGGAAGCCGAGATCGATATGGCATCCG
>JAEWBW010000683.1 GCA_023390955.1 Pseudomonadota bacterium | reverse complement strand
CCATGTGGATCCAGCGGCGCGCGCGCCCAAACTGTCGGTTGTGATGCTCAAAATGTCTCCGTCGTTCCCGACCATGCCCGCAAAAGCACACACGACGGAATTCACCAATAGTTTGACGCCGCCGACTTGAATTCGGTGCAACTCTGACCACTTTGAACCGACCTTGTCCAGTTCATGGCGGTGAAAGAAAGTCTTTCAATTCAACGCTTTGACGGGCGTTCGGGGCGAAACCTGGTGTTCACTCTCAGGCAAGCCCGCCGGGACAGGGCCCGCTAGACTGTGTTATACATCCTACAACGCGAGCGAATTTCGAGAGCGAAAGTCCTTATCGAAAGCGCCGGCCAAAGAGACATCCCAAAGAGACAGCCATGGCAGTGCATCAGGTCAATCCGGGAGGAAAGCTCGCGAGCCTCGATCCGATCTGGGATCGGATCCGGAGCGAAGCCGAAGACATCGTCCATCGCGAGCCCGAGCTCGCGACCTTCATCTATTCGACCGTGCTGCATCACAGCCGCCTGGAAGATTCGGTGGTGCACCGGCTGGCCGACCGGCTCGATCATGCCTCGGTGTCGGGCGATTTGGTGCGCCAGACCTATGACGAGGCGCTGCGTGACGATCCCGATCTCGGCAACGCCTTCCGCGCCGATCTCGTCGCCGTCTACGACCGCGATCCCGCGACCTCGCGCTTCATCGATCCCTTGCTCTACTTCAAGGGCTTTCACGCCATCCAGACGCATCGCCTGGCGCATTGGCTCTATCTGAAGGGCCGCAAGGATTTTGCGTATTACCTGCAGAGCGCGGCATCCGCAGTGTTCCAGACCGACATCAATCCCGCCGCGCGCATCGGCCGCGGCATCTTCCTCGACCATGCCACCGGCTTCGTCTGCGGCGAGACCGCTGTGATCGAGGATGACGTCTCGATCCTGCACGGCGTCACGCTCGGCGGCACCGGCAAGGAGAACGAGGATCGTCACCCGAAGATTCGCCGCGGCGTCCTGATCGGCGCCGGCGCAAAAATCCTCGGCAATATCGAAGTCGGACACTGCGCGCGCATCGCGGCCGGTTCGGTCGTGGTCAAGCCGGTGCCGCACAATGTCACGGTGGCCGGCGTGCCCGCAAAAATCGTCGGCGAAGCCGGCTGTGCCGAACCCTCGCGCACCATGGATCAGATGATCAACGCGATGGGCTTGTGAGCGTTTCGACGGGCCGGGTTTTTCCGGCCCCGCACCTCCCGGATTCCTGAGAATTCATGCTGGCGGTTCGTCGCGTCTCGTCCTAAAACCCGCCGACCAATTTCGATCGGAGACTTGCCGTGGACGTCAAAGAAGTCAGAAAGCTCGATGCGTATCTGAAGCGCGTATTTGGCAATCCCAAGATTCGCGTCGTGCCGCGCCCGAAGAAGGACGACTCCGCCGAGGTCTATATCGGCGAGGAGTTCATCGGCGTGCTGTTCGTCGATGATGAGGATGACGATCGCTCGTTCCAGTTCCAGATGGCGATCCTCGAGGACGATCTCGTCGATCAGGAATAGCGGCGAAGAATTTGTTTCGAATGACGGGGCTGCGCCTTGCGCGGCCCCGTTATTTTTTTGCGAGAATGCGCAGCCGTGCGATGGCGTCGGCCACGGTGATGCCATCGGTGTCGATCAGCTCGGCGTGCACGGCGATCTCGCGGTCGGTCCGTTCGACGATGCGCGCCCGCGCCGTGATCGGTCCGACCGCTGCGGGCTTGAGGAAACGGGTGTCGAGGCTCCGTGTGACAGCAGTCTGTTCGGGTGACAGCGCCGCCAGCGCGCGAAGCCCGGTGGCGGAGTCCAGCATCGCCGCGAGAAAGCCGCCCTGGATCGTTCCGTGCCGGTTGGTGAAGCCGGGCTGGGCCTGAAAGCGGATCAGGGCGATCTCGCCGGTCTCGTCGAAGCCGAGCCACTCGCGGCCCAGGAGTTGCGCGCCGGGCGGCATATCGGTTGCTGCATTGCTCACATCGGTCACCGCGCGTAATGCGTCGGCGCGGAGCCTATCAGTCGATCCCGGTTCTTAGAAATGGACTCGGCTCTTGATGCGCTCAGCTTTTGGGCCCGCGCAGCTGCGCCGTCAGCCGGTCCATCGCGTTTGCGACGTCACGCCATTGCGACAGCCAGCTGCGGGGAAAGCGGAAAGTGAGATCGGCGCCGCCGACGCGGCGTTCCGACAGGCACATGCCGGGCGTGGCGCCGTCGCGGGTGCAGCGCGCGCTGAGATTCGGGTTGCTGCCCGAGGCAAAATCCTCGGTGCCATAGGGCGTGTCGGCGCGGAACGGGCGCATCGTCAACCCGTCCTCGGGCGCCACGTTCGTGGCCTCGAAATAGCGCGGATAGATGGTGCTCACCCGCGCCTCCGGTGCGAGCGCATCGCGATGCGCGGCGATCGAGAGAAACAGCCGGTCGATCGGCTGCATCGTCGTGTCGTGCACGTCGTCGGCGGTGACGCGTTTCGGCGCGCCCGGCGGCTCGAGGGACGGGTAGAGGACGTCGAGGTCGATGCGTTCCTGCGGACCGGAACGACGCTGGATCTTAACCCGGATCGCGGCGGGCGGAATGTTGAACAGCGTGCCGCCGACGCTGACCGGCAGCTTGTCGGGCGCGCTCGATCCACCGGCGCCCCAGGTCGGCCACAACAAATAGCCGACGAGCACGAGCGCACCGGCGGCAAACGTGCCGCCGAGCGCGATCGGGAGCAGGTGAGCCCTGGTGCGCATCTTGTGCCGTTGAGGCGAGGTTGCCGAATACACCGTCATGAATTTACGCAAGCGACCGCAGGTCGGCCGTGCGCCGACGAATCAGCGGCGAATATGCCATGCGACGATGACTTCGCGGAGCATTCCGGGCCACGGAAACACGCAAGGGGCTCTGCGCCGCAGGGCGAGCGCCGTTAACCTTTCCTTAAGGATAAGGTAGCGTTAAGGCCCGCTTTTTGAGACGAGTGTGGCTCCCAGCGTTGCGTATGGCGGACCCGCACCGATGACACCCGAGACACTGAATTCCCTCTTTTCGCTCTTCATCGGCTTTGCCCTCGCGGGTGCGCTCGTGAGCGGCTATCAGGCTTTCTCGCAGCGGACGGCCGGTTTCGGGCTGTTGCAGGACGGTGTAGCGCCGAAGACCTTTGCGGCCGTGCCGTTCCTGGTGTTCGCCGCGCCCTTCATCATCATGCGCAACACGCTGCGCGGGGCGCGCCTCGAAAGCCGCCGCGTCGAATTCGTGATGATGGCGACCATCATCGCGGGGTTCTGGAGCCTGATGAGCGGCACCTTCTTCCTGATGACGCTGCGCGCTGCCGGCGTTCTGGCCTGATCTTCCCCGGGCGCGCACGCCCGGCTTGCCCTTTGCTTCGACGTCGCTGCTTCGCTATGGGTGGGTCCTGTGACAGGAGACCTCCATGGCGATCTACGAGCTTGACGGGCAGGCGCCCGATCTTCCCGCCGACGGCAATTACTTCATCGCCGACACCGCGACCGTGATCGGCCGCGTCCGCTTGAAGCCCGGCGCGAGCGTCTGGTTCGGCGCGGTGCTGCGCGGCGACAATGAATGGATCGAGGTCGGCGAGGGCTCCAACGTGCAGGACGGCTCGACCTGCCATACCGACCTCGGCTTTCCCATGGTGATCGGCAAGAACGTCACGATCGGTCACAACGTCATCCTGCACGGCTGCACGATCGAGGAGGGCGCGCTGGTCGGCATGGGCTCGATCGTGATGAACGGCGCGAAGATCCGCCGCAACAGCATCGTCGGCGCGGGCTCTGTCATCACCGAGGGCAAGGAGTATCCCGAGCGCTCGCTGATCATCGGCTCGCCGGCGCGCGCGATCCGTACGCTTGACGACGCACAGGTGCAGAAGATGGGCAGCGCCGCGCGGTTCTATCAGGCCAACGGTCCGCGCTTCACCAAGGGCATGAAGCGGATCGGCTGACGACGTCTGCTGGCGTTCTCAGATATCTTCGGATTCGTTGGCCTCGCGCGCGCCCGCGATCTTCTCGTGGCCCGCCGACCACAGCGCGTGCTCGTCGCTGCCGTCCTGGTAAGGATTGGCTTCGGCCGGAATGTTTTCGCGCGCGGCGCGCTCGCCCTCGGTGAAGGGATCACGATCGCTGGTCATGAGTTGGCCTTTCGGATCTCTCTTCAAACAATCGGCCGTGACGGCAATTGTTCCGGAACGGGTCTGTCGGCCTGCGGTTGGTGTAGGAGAGGGAGAATCTTCGATGACCAGATTGCCGACATCCGTTTCAATATGCGCCGTGATTGCGGGCCTCGCGATCGTGGCAACGCCCACGGCCTCGTTCGCGCAAGGCGCAGGCGGAAGCAGTGCCCCTTCAAGCGCGGGTGCGCTTCAGGGCTCCGTCGGACCCGGCGCTCCGAGCGCGCCGGGCGCGCCGTCGCCGAGCGATCCCAGCGGCGTCGCGGGAGCCGCGAAAGGGCAGCCGTCCGCACCCGGCACCAACAGTCTCGGCACTGCGCAGTCGTCCGGCTCGTCCGTCAACACAGCGCCGGGCACGACCACCGGTACAGGCACCGGAGCGTCCGGCGGCGTCGATGTCACCGGACCGAACCGGTCGGGCGATGCGGCCGTCGATGAAGAGAACAAGGTCGTCGACAGGAAGGTGAAAAGCATCTGCCGCGGTTGCTGAGCATCACGGCAACGCGTCATGCGGAACGGCGAAAGCTGAGATAGCCTCCTTCCACGCTCCCGTCGTTCAGGGAGCAATCGGACGAGGAGGGTAGTCATGTTGCGCAACACGATCCTGACCGCGCTTTCGATCGCGGCGCTTGGACTGGCTGCACCCGACGCGCAGGCGCGCGGTGGCTTCGGCGGCGGTGGACACGGCGGGGGCGGCTTCCATGGTGGTGGGGGCTTCCACGGAGGCGGTGGCTTTCGCGGTGGCGGTTTCGGCGGCGGAGGTTTTCGTGCCGCGGCCATTGGCGGCGGCGGCTTCCGGACGGCTGCGATGGGCGGCGCGGGTTTTCGCGCGATCGGTCCGGCGGCCGGCGGCGCGTGGCATGGCCACGGGCATCACGGCCATTTCCGGCGCGGCTTCTGGCCGGGCGTTGCCGTTGGCGTCGGCCTCGGGGCCGGCTGGCCCTATTACGCCGGCTATGACCCCTATTACTACGACGATCCCTACGCCTATTCGGACGCCGGCTACGGCGGCTGCTACATCGTGCGGCAGCGCGTCATGACGCAGTGGGGCTGGCAGATCCGGCCGGTACAAGTCTGCGAATAATGAGCCCGCGGATGGCGGCTTGCAGACTGACGGGCTGAACGGATCCAGGAAAAAACAAGGCCGTTGACGCAATATACCGTCAACGACCTTGCCAGCCCCGGATATTGAAATCGGCTCACGCCATCCGGTAACCGCGAGCATGACGCGGAATCATACGGGGGAATGTGATCCAGTTCACAAGCAGCGAAAGATTCACAATCCAGCCAGTTACCTGGCCGTTACCTGCTCTTTTGACCGCTTTCGACCGTCAGCTACGCGATTTGTTGCGTTTGCGCACACTGGCATGGGCCCGGCGGGCCGGCTTGCGGCGGGTAACCGCCGGCGGTTCGGCCTCGGTCGCCTGGGCGCTGGCGAAGGACTTGCGCAGGCCTTCGATCGACTCGGTCAGGCTCGAGACCTGCTCGGACAGGCGCTTGGTGTCGGCCTGCTGGAACGCCAGCAGCCGCCGGACGGTCTGGAGCTGGTCCTGCACGACCTGAAGCTGGTCGATCGATTCCTGCTGGGTGGCCTCCAGGCCCTTGGTCTTCTCGACCAACTGCTCCGAGGCCTGCGCCGTGCGAGCCTGGAGCTGGCGGGAGGCGACCACGCGCTCCGCCTCCGGGTTGGCGCCGGTATAGGCGCGCCAGACCGCAATCGAGGTGACGCCGGCGATGAGGAGGAGCAGGGCCACCGCGGTCAGCGCGATCGGCTGTGCGCCGATGCGGGCGAAGGCATTAGGTCGCGTATCCGCAGATGCGAGATCGATCATCACTGACAAAGCCCAAAAAAGAACCTGGAGTGGCGAAGACCGGCAGCCGAGACGGGCGCCGGGATGTCCCGAAAACGTTACGTTTCATCAAGAAATGGGTCGAAAAAGAGGCTCAAGCCCGAAATAGGGTGCAAAGAACCGGGGTTCGGCGGGATTTAAGCCTGCCGTTTCAGGGCTGGAATGGCGAAAACGGCCCGGAGTAGGGCTTCGGCCGCGGCACCGCGTAGGGCCCGAGGCGGGAGGTCTTCAGCCCCAGCCGGACCAGCCCCTCGGCCAATGTCACGGCGGCGGCGACGCCGTCGACGACGGGGAGCCCGTGCAGGGCAGCCAGCTCGGCGGCAAGATCGGCCATGCCGGCGCAGCCGAGCACGATGGCGTCGGCGCGATCGTCGCGGATCGCGGCAATGATCTCGCCGGAGATCTTTGCGCAGGCCTCGTCGTTGCGCGCTTCCAGCGCCAGCACCGGCACCTCGGCGGCGCGGACGCGGGCGCAGCGCTCGAACAGGCCGTACTTCTTCAGATTGTGCTCGATCGGTACGATGGAGACGCCAAGCGTGGTGACCACGGCGAAGCGCGCGGCGATCAGGCTTGCAACGTGGAAGGCGGCTTCACCGATGCCGATCACCGGCGCCTGCGCGATGGCGCGGGCGGCATCGAGGCCGGTGTCGTCGAAGCAGGCGATGACGTGTGCGTCCGCACCGTCGCGGTCGGCCTTGCGGATGCAGCCGAGCATTCCGGGCACCGCGAAGGCCTCGTCGTAAAATCCCTCGATCGAGACCGGGCCCATCGTCGGCTGGCGCGCATCGACGACGGTGTCGGAAAGCGCGGTCGCGCGCGCGGCGGCAGCGATCTTCGCCGTCATCGACGCGGTGGTGTTGGGATTGACGATGTGCAGACGCATCAGATCAGACAAGTCCCTTGCCGGCGTCCGAGCCCTTGGCCGCCTGCCGCTTGTTCAACATGTGAATGGTGCCGAGCGCAAGCGTGATCACCGCGAACGAGACTGCGGAGATGACAGTGCCGAGCGCATAGATGTCGGGGTTGGTGACTGTCGTGGTGAGGCCCTGGAGGTCCAGCGGCAGGGTGTTCACGCCGCCGATTGCCTGGCTCGAGCGTGCGAGTTCATCCCAGGACAGCGTGAAGCCGAACAGGCCGATGCCGATCACGGACGGCAGGATGATCGGCAGCACGACGTAGCGAAAGGTCTGCCAGGGCGTAGCGCCGAGATCGCGCGCGGCTTCCTCGAGCCGGGGATCGAAGCGGTTGAAGATCGCGAACATGATGAGCAGGCCGAATGGCAGCGTCCAGGTCAGATGCGCGCCGAGCCCGGAGGTGAGCAGGCCCATCGAGGTCTCGAAGTTCTCGTTCCAGTGTTTGATCACATCGTCGATGATGCGGAATTCCAGCGAGATGCCGAGCGAGGTGATGATCGAGGGCACGATGAGGCTCGCGATCGCCGAGTAGAACAGGATGCTTTGCGCCCTGAACTTCCGGCGAAAGGCCATGCCGGCTGCGACCGACAACACGATGGTGACAATCATCACGATGATGCCGAGCAGCAGCGAGCGGCGGAAGGCCGCGCCGAGATCGACGATACCGGTGCCCTGGAACAGCTTTGCGATCCAGAAGGTCGATACGCCGTTCATCGGGAAGGTGAGCCCGCCCGACGGTCCCTGGAACGACAGGATGTAGATCGCGAACATCGGGCCATAGAGAAACAGCACATAGGCCGCGAAGAAGATCGCGAGCACATAGAATGAGCGAGGGCGTCCTTCCTTCATCACAGCTCCTTCTTGATGTCGACGATGCGCGACATCATGCTGATGATCAGGAAGGTTATGACGAGCAGGATCACGGCATTGGCGGCCGCGGCCGGGAATTGCAATGCGTTCACCCGCGTCTCGATGATCTTGCCGGCGGCGGCGATCTGCTGGCCGCCCATCACGCCGATGGTGATGAAATCGCCCATCACGATGGTGATGACGAAGATCGAGCCGATCACGATGCCGGGTTTCGACAGCGGAATGATGACGTTGACGAGCGTCTGGAAGCCCGACGCGCCGGCGTCATAGGCAGCCTCGATCAGCGATTTGTCGATGCGCACCATCGAATTGAAGATCGGCACCACCATGAAGAAGGTGAAGAGGTGGACCAGCGCCAGCACCACCGAGAATTCGGAAAACAGCAGCCATTCCAGCGGATGGTTGATCAGGCCGGATTTGACCAGCCCTGAATTCACGAGGCCGTTGCGCCCGAGCAGCGGGATCCAGGCGATCATGCGGATCACGTTGGAGGTCCAGAACGGGATCGTGCAGAGCAGCGACAACCCCATCTGCCAGGTCTTCGACTTGACATGGAAGGCGAGGAAATAGGCGACCCAGAAGCCGATGAACAGCGTAATGGCCCAGACCAGGAAGCAGAGTTTGAGCGTCTTCAGATAGGTCTTGCCGATGGTGCAGAGCTCGGGGAGCTTGTCGATGCAGCCTTCGAACGTGTCGGTGTAGCCGCGCCCCGAGAACGCGGGAAGCAGCTGGTATTCGTTGTAGTCCCAGAAGGACACGATGACGACGAACACCAGCGGGATGAGGAAGAAGGCAAGAAACACCAGCATCATCGGCCCGGCCTGAAGCCAG
>JAEWBW010000620.1 GCA_023390955.1 Pseudomonadota bacterium | reverse complement strand
TGGCGAAGCTGCGCGCGGTGGCGCGTCCGATGTCGGAGCTGCCGCCAAGCACCAGCGCGATTTTTCGGGTCGTCACGGCTGCACCTCATCGAACAGGCGTTGGGAGAGTTTTGAGCGAAGCTTTCCGGCCGGATCGAGCGAAGCCCGGATCGCGTTGAAGCGCTTCAGATTCGGGTAGCCTGCCTCGAACGTGGCGCGCGACTGGCGCGCATCCTTGGCGAGATAGAGACGACCGCCGGCGGCGACCACGAGGCGATCGATCTCGTCGAGGAAATTCAGGATGTCTCCCCGCACGGGAAAATCCAGCGCCAGCGTGTAGCCCTTCATCGGGAACGACATCATGCCGTCGCCGTCGCCGAGCTTCTTCAGCACGGCCAGGAACGAAGCATCGCCACGCTTTGCGACGCGCGCAAGGATATCGCCGAGCACGTCGCGCGCGCGGCCTTCCGGGATCACGCATTGATGCTGCAGGAAGCCGCGACGGCCATAGATGCGATTCCAGTCGCCGATGCTGTCGAGCGGAAAGAAATAGGGAAAGAGCGAGACCAGCTGGCTGCCGCCGGCGCGCCGCGCGCCCATGCGGTAATAGAGTTCGTTGAAGGCGCGGATGCTCAGGCGGTTCAGCGTCATCGACGGGAGGTCGACGGGCACGGCGAGCCTGGGATCGCTCCCGCGCAGAAACGTCTCGGTGCCGCTTTCAAGCTCGGCCGCGCCGGCGTGCTCACCGAGATAGATCAGCGAGCGACCGAGCGCCGGTCCGCTCGCCGCACAATCGATCCACGCCACCGAATAGGTCGCGGCATCGCCGGCATCGAGCGCGCGCATCGCGGCATCGAGATCGGACGCGACGATCACGCGCTCGCGGATCCACCCGGTCTCGACCGGCCGCAGCCGGATCGTCACCTCCAGGATCACGCCGGTGAGGCCCATGCCGCCGATGGTCGCGGAAAACGCGTCCGGATTCTGCTCGCGCGAGGTTTCGATCGTCTCACCCGCACCGGTACGAAGCAGGATGGCGTCGACATAGCGACCGAAGCCGCCTTCGCCGTGATGGTTCTTGCCGTGGACATCGGCGGCGATGGCGCCGCCGACCGTGACGAAGCGCGTGCCCGGCACGACGTAAGGCAGGAAGCCGCGCGGCCCGAAAGTGTCGATCAGATCGGAGAGCAGCACGCCGGCCTCGAGGCGCAGCCGGCCGGTTGACGGGTCGAACGACCTGACGCGGTCGAACGCGGTCATCGCGATGGTGCGGCTGGCGCCGATGGCGGCATCGCCATAGGCGCGCCCGTTGCCGCGGGCAACAGTGCCGGACGCGGCGACAGCCTCGGCGACAGCCGGAAACGATCGCGGCGTCACGAGGTCGGTGTCGACGACCGGATAGCGCCCCCAGCCGCTGATGCGCGCCATGTCCAGCTCCTCCGCGAGGCTTTCGCCCCGGCTTTCAAGGAAACTGCGTAACGCCAAAAACTTACATTACGTTGAAACGAACCGGCAAATCGCGCCGGAATTACCGTCCCAGCGCCAGCGCGATCAGGCCGAGCGTACCGATGATGACACGCCACCAGGCGAACAGCACGAAGCCGTGGCGGGTGACGTATTCAAGGAAGGTCTTCACCACGATGATCGCGGTGATGAACGACACCACGAAGCCGATCGCGATGATGCCCATGTGATCGGTCGTCATCTCGGCGCGGTTCTTGTAGAAATCGTAGGCGAACGCACCGATCATGGTCGGGATCGCGAGGAAGAACGAGAACTCCGCCGCCGCGCGCTTGTCCGCACCGAGGAACATCGCCGCGACGATGCTCGCGCCCGAGCGCGACACGCCGGGGATCATGGCGATGCACTGTGCAATGCCGATCAGGAGATAGGTCAGCAGCGGAAACCGCGTTGCGTCGTGCTCGCGCGGCTTGAGATCGAGCTGGTCGACCCAGAGCAGGATGGCGCCGCCGACGATCAGCGTGAAGCAGACCACCCACGGATTGAACAGCAGGAGCTTGATGTATTTGCCGGCCACGAGGCCGACGACGACGGCAGGCAGGAAGGCGATCAGGACGCCGATGACGAAGCGGCGCGCATCGGAATCGCCCGTAAACATACCGATCGCGACATCCCACAATTTCTTGAAGTAGAGACAGACGATGGCGAGGATGGCGCCGAGCTGGATCAGGACGGTGAAGGAATCCCAGAACGCGCCCTCGCCGAGATGAAAGAATCGCTCCGCGAGCAGCATGTGGCCGGTCGAGGAAACGGGGAGGAACTCCGTCACGCCCTCGATGATACCGAGGATCACGGCCCGTATCGCGTCTGACATATTTACGATCCAATTCGGCTGGAAAAGCGGGTCACTTCTCGCCTATTCGTCCCTTTGCCGCAATCGCCAAATGCGAAATCACGCCTTGTGCCGGGGTTTTGGAGGACTAGTGTGGCGCCGACCAAACATTGATGGATTCTTAAGCACCACCCAATAGTCAAAGGCTGCATGTTCACGCTCTATCATCATTCGTTCTGCCCGCATTCGCGCTTCGTCCGCCTGATTTTCGGCGAGTATGGGCTTGACCTGAAGCTGGTCGAAGAACGCAGCTGGGATCGGCGTGAAGCTTTTCTGACGCTCAATCCGGCCGGCACCACGCCGGTGCTGGTCGAGGAAGAGGACGGGCAGCCGCCGATTCCAGGCGCCGCCGTCATCGCCGAATATGTCGACGAGGCCTGTGGCGCCGCGATGGGCGCCAAGCGGTTGATGCCGGAGACGCTGGCCGAGCGCGTCGAGGTGCGCCGGCTGATGGCTTGGTTCAACGAGAAGTTCTTCGAGGAGGTGTCCCATCCCCTCGTCACCGAACGCATCTACAAGCGCTTCATGAGCGAGGAGAATGGCGGCGGCCCGCCCGCGCCCGACGTGATGCGCGCCGCCAGGGCAAATGTGCGCTATCATCTGGCCTATATCGGCTGGCTGGCGCAGACGCGAAACTTCCTCGCCGGCGACCGGCCGACCTATGCGGACCTCGCCGCCGCAGCGCATCTCTCGGCGATCGACTATCTGGGCGACGTGCCATGGAGCGAGGACGAGGCGGCAAAGGCGTGGTACGCGCGGGTGAAATCCCGTCCGTCGTTCCGCCCGCTGCTGAGCGAATGGCTGGCCGGCGTGCCGGCGTCGCGGACCTACGTGGACCTGGATTTCTGATGGATCCCGTCATGCCCGGGCTTGTCCCGGGCATCCACGGACTTTCTGTTTTCATGGATACTGCGCAAGAACGTGGATGGCCGGGCGTAGGCGAGCGGAAGCGACGCCGTCCTTCGGACGGCTATGCCCGGCCATGACGACGTCATTGCATACGTCTCCCACAAACACAGAGCGGCTGCGCGAGGCATTGGAGCGCGAAGCTCGCGCGCTCGGTTTCGATTGTCTCGGCGTCACCGCGCCGGGCTCGATCGAAGCGGCCGGAAAATACTTTCTCGAATTCATCGCCGGCGGCGGCCATGGCGACATGGATTGGCTGGCGGCAAGCCCCGAGCGCCGCGTCGATCCGCGCGGACTGTGGAGCGACGTGCGCTCCGTCATCATGCTGGGCGTCAATTACGGCCCCGACCAGGATCCGCTCGCGATCCTGCAGGAGCGTTCGCGGGCGGCGATCTCGGTCTATGCGCAAGGCGACGACTATCACGATCTGATCAAGAAGCGGCTGAAGGCGCTGGCGCGCTGGCTGGTCGCCGCCGTGCCGTCCGAAGTGAAGGTGTTCGTCGACACCGCCGCGGTGATGGAGAAGCCTCTGGCGCAAGCGGCGCATCTGGGCTGGCAGGGCAAGCACACCAATCTGGTCTCGCGCGAGTTCGGCTCATGGCTGTTCCTCGGAGCGATCTACACCACGCTGGAGCTGCCGCGCGACGGCGCGGAGGTCGACCATTGCGGCTCGTGCCAGGCCTGTCTCGACATTTGTCCGACGTCTGCCTTCCCCGCGCCGTACAAGCTCGATGCGCGGCGCTGCATCTCTTATCTCACCATCGAAAACAAGGGACCGATCCCGCAGGAGTTTCGCAAAGGCATCGGCAACCGCATCTATGGCTGCGACGATTGCCTCGCCGCCTGTCCCTGGAACAAGTTTGCGCAGGAAGGGCGCGAAGCAAAGCTCGCCGCGCGCGAGGCGCTGCGCGCGCCGACGCTCGCGGAGTTGTCGCGGCTCGACGATGCGGCCTTTCGCGCGCTGTTCACGAAGTCACCGGTCAAGCGCATCGGCCGCGACCGCTTTCTGCGCAATGTGCTGATTGCGATCGGCAACTCCGGCGATGCGGCCCTGGTCGACGAGGCGCGCCGATCGCTTGATGATGCAAGCCCGCTGGTGCGCGGCGCCGCTGTGTGGGCGCTGGGACAACTGATGGCGCGCGAGGATTTTGAAGAGATGAGGTCGCGCACGATCGCGACGGAGAGCGACGAGGGCGTGCGCGAGGAGTGGCGTGCCGCTTCCTAACCCTCGGTGTCATGCCCGCGAAGGCGGGGCATCCAGTACGCCGCGGCCTCTCGACTCCATCACTGCTGCCTCGGAGTACTGGATCGCCCGATCAAGTCGGGCGATGACAGCGGAGTGTGTGGCGGTGTGCGCTTCGCGCCTCCTCATCATGAGGCCGAGCACACTTGATTTCCCCACCGCTTCCTTCAAGGTCGCGCATCATGACAAACATACCTTTCTTCACGCGCGACGGCGATACATTCCATCCGACGGAAGCCGCCAACGGTCCATGGGACCCGAAATCACTGCACGGACGCGTCATCGTCGGCCTGCTTGGCTTTGCTATCGAGGAAAACCATTCCAGCCCGGAATTCGTGCCGGCGCGGCTCACCGTCGACATGTTTCGGCTGCCGACCATCGACAAGCCCATCCAGGTGACGACGCGGCTGGTGCGTGACGGCCTGCGCATCCGCGTGGTCGAAGCGGAGTTTGTCTCCGGCGGCGTCAGCATGGCGCGCGCCTCCTGCCAGCTGCTGCGCAGGACGCAAATCCCGACGGCAATGTCTGGTCGCCGCCGAACTGGGATGTACCGAAGCCCGCCGAGATTCCGGCGCCGACCGATCCGCGGCTCGGCATGAACGGCAAATGGACGACGCGCCCGATCGTCGGCCACATGGGCTCGCTCGGCCCGCGCCGTCTCTGGATGAGCGAGGTGCGCGAGCTCGTTGCCGGCGTGCCGATGACGCCGTTCGTGCATGTCGCTGTCGGCGCCGATTTCGCGAGCCCGTTCGCCAACGCCGGCGACAAGGGCCTCGGCTACATCAACAGCGACGTCACGATCTATCTGCACCGGCTGCCGGTGACCAACTGGATTGGTTTTGACGTGATGAACCATCAGGCCACCGACGGCGTCGCGATCGGCGAGTGCTGGCTCTATGACGAGCAGGGCCCGATCGGCACTGCGACGGTGGCAGCACTTGCGCAGCGCAAGCCGATGGCGAGCCCACCGCCGCCGTAGATTGGCTCCCGTCGTTCCGGGGCAGCCCGCAGGGCTGAACCCAGAACCTCGAGATTCCGGGTTCGCGCTACGCGCGCCCCGGAATGACGGCTAGGCCAGATGCCGCTTCATCTCCGGCCGCGCCTTCAGCGCGGCGCCTTGCTTGGCGACGATTTTTGCGATGCGCTCCGGCGCAAAGTTCAGATCGACAAAGGCAGGCGCGGTGTTGGCGACCTCGTGATAGCTGACGATCTTGCCGTCGCGTAGCCGCATGATGACGACGCCCTCGAACATCGCGCGCGCCCCCTTCGCTTCCGGCAGCGTGGAACGATAGCTGAAAGTGTAGCGCGCATAGAGCGTGGTGCCGTCGGAGACGGGATCGTGCATGTCCCAGCGAAAATCGGTGGCCGTGCGGTAGAACCAGTCGTCGATCATCTCCGCGATCTTCTCGCGGCCTGCGAACGCGCCGTAGAACACGTCGTGATAGACGCCATCCTCGGTGAAGAGATTTGCGAAGGCTTTTCCGTTGCGCTGTTCGACGGCGTCGCAGAAGGCGCGCAGCATGGTGGTGGCGGCAGTCATCGTACTTCCTCCCCGACGCACTTCTTCCCCTCTCCCCTTGCGGGAGAGGGTGGATCAATCGCGCGAAGCGCGATTGAGACGGGTGAGGGGTGTGTTTCCACACGCTCACATGCGTATGTGGATAGAGACCCCTCATCCGGCGCCCTAGCCGAAGCCTTGCTTCGGCGTTCTTTAAGAACGGCGGCCTAAGGCCGCCTATGCCACCTTCTCCCGCAAGGGGAGAAGGAAGAAAGTGCAGTTCACCGCATCTCGGCAACCGCGGCAAGCAGGCGCGCGATGTCTTGCGGGCGTGACAGGCGGTGGTCGCCGTCCTGGATCAGGGTCAGCACGGTGTCATCGGCGGGCAAGCGGTGCGTCAGCGCGAAGGCGTGCTGCCACGGCACGTCGGGATCCCTGGCGCCCTGCAAGATATGGACGGGGCAGCCGACGTCGATGGCGGCGCCGAGCAGCAGATGGTTGCGGCCTTCCTCGATCAGGTTCCGCGTGATCGGATAGGGCGAGCCGTCGCCATACTCAGATGGCCGCATCCACACACCATTGGTCTCGATTTCCTTTTTCACATTCGCCGGAAAATTCTTCCACATCAGCTCTTCGGTGAAATCGGGCGCCGGCGCGATCAGCACGAGGCCGGCAAGCTTGCCGCCGCGCTTCCTGATTTCGCGCGCGAGCAGCTGCGCCATCCAGCCGCCCATGGAGGAACCAACCGCCACCTGCGGTCCGCTGCAGAAGCGCTCGAACACGGCGAGGCTC
>JAEWBW010000616.1 GCA_023390955.1 Pseudomonadota bacterium | reverse complement strand
TCTACGCGCCGCTGATCATGGACCCCGTCTACGGCTACGAGTCCGTCAACGTCGAGGCGCAGTCACGCAGCCTGTCTTCGCTGCTCAACGCGACCAAGCGGCTGATCTCGGTGCGCAAGTCGACGCTGGCGTTCGGCCGCGGCACCATGACCTTCATCCGCCCGGCCAACCGCGCCGTGATCGCCTATGTCCGGCAGTACCGTGACGAGGTCATCCTCTGCGTCGCCAATCTGTCGCGCGCGGCGCAGGCGACCGAGCTCGACCTGTCCCCGTGGAAAGACCGCATCCCGCTGGAAATGCTGGGGCGCACGTCATTCCCGGCGATCGGCGAGCTGCCCTACATGATCACGCTCGGGCCGTATGGCTTCTACTGGTTCCAGCTGCAGGAGCGCGACAAATCCGAGCCGGCGATGCCGCGCGCGGTGCCGGAATTCGAGACGCTGGTGGTGCCGGTCAACTCGACCTGGGTGTCGCTCGCGCGCGAGCGCGGCATCTTCGAGCGCGACGTGCTGCCGGGCTTCCTGGCGCGCACGCGCTGGTATCCCGAGCGCACGCCGAAGCAGATCCAGCCCTCGCTGACGGCAGCGGTGCCGTTCTGCGACATCGGCGACAACCGGCCGTGGATCGCGGTGTTCGAGGCTGAACAGCAGGGCAAGACGTCGCGCTATCTGATGCCGATGCAGATCGAGTGGGTCCGCTTCGACCGCGAACGCTTCAATCCGAAGGCGCTCGCCGCCGTCCGCCAGGGTGCGCGCGAGGGCACGCTGCTCGACGTCGCGACCGAACAGATCTTCATCGGCCTGTTCCTGCGCAACCTCAGCCAGTCGCTGGTCGTGGAGGAGAACAATCTGCGGCTCGAGTTCAAACCGACCAACCGCTTCGATGCCTATCCCATCAAGGAGCCCGAGCAGATCCGGGCCGTCGAGCAATCGAACAGCACGGCGCTGGTCGACAACCTCTACGTCACCAAGATCTATCGCCGGATCGAGGCCGGCATCCAGCCGGAGATCGAGATCGGGCGTTACCTCACCGAGGTGGCGAACTTCGCCAACACGCCGGCGCTGCTCGGCAGCGCCGAGCTGGTCGAGGGTAACCAGCGCAGCGCCGTCGGCGTCATGCATGCCTGCGTCGAGAACCAGGGCGACGGCTGGACCGTCGCGGCCGGTTATCTCGACCGCTATATCGACGAGCAGCGCGTGCTGACCGAGGACGGGTCGCTCCGCGACACCCAGGACCAGGCCCCCTATCTGCACTACATGTCGCAGGCCGGCCGCCGTCTCGCCGAACTGCATGTCGCGCTGGCCAAGTCTGACGACGCCGATTTCGCCCCCGAACCGATCGGTCCCGAGCAAGTCTCGCGCTGGAAAGCGGACCTGCAAAAGCGCGCCGACCGCGTGTTCGAGCGGCTGGCGGATAGCCGTAATGGGCTGCGCGAGGCTGATCGCCCGGTCGTTGATCAGATCCTGGAGCGGCGCCCTGCCCTTCCCGGCATACTCACTCCGCTCTTGCCTTCGGGAACTGGCGGGTCAAACATCCGTCAGCATGGCGATTTCCGCCTGGGGCAAGTTCTGATTGTGAAGGACGACATCTTCATCATCGATTTCGACGGAGATCCTCGTCTTTCGCTGGCCGAACGGCGCCGCAGGGCTCCGGCCGCGCGCGACGTCGCAGGTTTCGTCCGCTCGATCGAGCTGGCGGTGACGGCTGCGCTGAACCGGGCGCCGAAGGGTGCGCCCGAGGAGCAGGCGCGGCTCACGGCCGCACTCGGCGAGTGGCGCGAGCACGCCACGGCCACCTTCCTGACCGCCTACCGCGAAGCCATGACCGACCGCCGGCTCTGGCCGCAGGCCCCGCAGGCGGCCGACGGCCTGGTCAACTTCTTCCTGCTCGAGCAAGCGTTCGACGAGGTGGAGTACGAGCTGTCCCGCCGGCCGGAGGGGCTCAGTGCACCGCTGGCCGGGCTGCTTCGCATTCTCTCAAGTGCGGAGGTCGCTCATGCCTGACAAGCGCGCACAAAAACTGTCGGCCGAAGCCTATGCGATCATCGAGGGACGCCATTCCGATCCCTTCCATTATCTCGGGCTGCACCCCGAAGGCGGCAAGAGCGTGGTGCGCGCCTTCCTGCCCGACGCCTCCAATGTCGAGGCGATCGGCGAGCATGGCGAGGTCGCGCGGCTCGATCGTATCCACGATTCCGGCCTGTTCGCGGGCCCGCTGCCCAACGGCTCGAAACACTATCAGCTGCGAGCGAAGTTCGGCGATTCCGTCGTCGAGTTCGAGGACGCCTATCGCTTCCCGCCGATCCTGACCGATTTCGATCTCTATCTGCTCGGCGAAGGCACGCATCAGCGCCTCTATGACAAGCTCGGCGCGCATCCGATGACGCTCGAGGGCGTCGACGGCATCGGCTTCGTCGTGCTGGCACCCAATGCGAAACGCGTCAGCGTGGTGGGCGATTTCAATTTCTGGGACGCGCGGCGCCATCCGATGCGCGTGCGCGGTGCAGGCTATTGGGAATTGTTCATCCCGCACGCCAAGTCGGGCGATCACTACAAATTCGACATCGTCGGCCCGCACGGCCATCAGCTGCCGCTGAAGTCCGATCCGTTCGCCTTCGCGGCAGAGATACGCCCGAAGACCGCCTCCATCGTGTTCGACGAGGCGCATCTGCCGCGACCGCGGCCCGCCCCCGACGGCATCAACGCGCTGTCGGCGCCGATGTCGATCTACGAGGTCCATCTCGGCTCCTGGCGGTGCAAGGGCAACAATGAGTGGCTGACCTATCGCGAGCTTGCCGAGCAGCTGCCGGCCTATGCGCGCGACATGGGCTTCACCCATCTCGAATTCCTGCCCGTCAACGAGCATCCGTTCGACGGCTCATGGGGCTATCAGCCGACCGGGCTCTATGCCCCGACCAGCCGCTTCGGGAGCCCTGAAGATTTCGCCGCACTGGTCGATGCCTGTCACCGCGAGGGCATCGGCGTGCTGCTCGACTGGGTGCCCGGACATTTCCCGGATGATCCGCACGGGCTCGGCCATTTCGACGGCACCGCGCTCTACGAGCACGCCAATCCGCTGCAGGGCCGCCATCTCGACTGGGGCACGCTGATCTACAATTACGGCCGCACCGAAGTGACCAATTTCCTGGTCTCGAACGCGCTGTTCTGGCTCGAGCGCTACGCCATCGACGGGCTGCGCGTCGATGCGGTGGCCTCCATGCTCTATCTCGACTACAGCCGGCCGCCGGGCGCCTGGATCCCGAACCAGCATGGCGGCCGCGAGAATCTCGAGGCCGTCGCGTTCCTGCGCCGCTTCAACACCGAGCTCTATGCGCGCTTCCCGCAGGCCACCACGGCGGCGGAGGAATCCACCGCCTGGCCGCAGGTCTCGCGCCCGGTCGAATATGGCGGGCTCGGCTTCGGCTACAAGTGGAACATGGGCTGGATGCACGACACGCTGAACTACATCAGCAAGGATCCGATCCACCGCAAGCATCATCACGGCGACATCCTGTTCGGCCTGCACTACGCCTTCTCGGAAAACTTCATCCTGCCGCTGTCGCATGACGAGGTCGTGCATGGGAAGCGCTCGATCCTCGGCCGTATGCCCGGCGACGAATGGCAGCGCTTTGCCAATTTGCGCGCCTATTACAGCTTCATGTTCGGTCATCCCGGCAAGAAGCTGCTGTTCATGGGCGCGGAGATCGCACAGAGCCGCGAATGGAATCACGACCAGTCACTCGACTGGCACCTGCTCGAATACAAAAATCATTCGGGTATCCAGGCGCTGATCCGCGACCTCAACCGGCTCTATCGCGCGGTGCCGGCGCTGCACCAGATGGATTGCGACCAGGCCGGCTTCGAATGGCTGATCACCGACGATGCCAACCGCAACGTGTTCGCGTGGCTGCGCAAGGGCTTTGACGAGCACGCGCGGTGTCTCGTCATCGCCAACTTCTCGCCCAACGTCTATCGCAACTACCGCGTCCCCGTGCCCATTGCCGGCAAATGGAAAGAGGTGTTCAATTCGGACTCCGCCCATTATGGCGGCAGCAATGTCGGGAACATCGGCGAGGTCCAGACGGTTGACGGCAAGACGTCCGAGCTCCGCCTCACCATTCCGCCCCTCGCCGCGATCTTCCTCGTTCCGGAAAGCTGACCGATGCGCCTGACTGCTGGATCGCCCGCTCGCCTCGGTGCAAGCTGGGACGGGCGCGGCACCAATTTCGCGCTGTTCTCCGCCAATGCGCAGAAGGTGGAGCTGTGCCTGTTCGACGCACAAGGGCGGCGCGAACTCGAACGCATCGAGTTGCCTGAGCGCACCGAGGACGTCTGGCACGGCTATCTCAACGACGTCTCGCCGGGCCAGCTCTACGGCTACCGCGTGCACGGCCCCTACGCCCCCGAGCACGGCCACCGCTTCAATTGCAACAAGCTGCTGCTCGAACCCTACGCCAAGCGGCTCGCCGGGCGGCTGGTCTGGAGCGACGCGCATTTCGCCTACCGCACCGGATCACCGCGCGAGGACCTGTCGTTCGATCGGCGCGACAACGCGCGCGGCATGCCCAAGGCCGTGGTGGTCGACGAGACCTTCAACTGGGGCCGCCGCGAGATCCGTCCCAACATCCCCTGGGAAGACACGATCATCTACGAGGCTCACGTCAAGGGGCTGA
>JAEWBW010000564.1 GCA_023390955.1 Pseudomonadota bacterium | reverse complement strand
CTCTGGCACCGTCCGCCGTTCGAGCCCGTGGTGACCGCCCACGCCGACGGCCGCAAAATCATCGTCGCGCGCGGCGCCGAGGACGACAAAGGCCAGGTGATGACCTTCGTCGAGGCATGCCGCGCCTGGAAGAAGGTGACGGGTTCGCTGCCGATCGACATCACCTTCCTGATCGAGGGCGAGGAGGAGGTCGGCTCGAAGAATTTCGTGCCGTTCATCGAGGCCAACAAGGACGAGTTCAAGGCCGACTATGTCCTGGTCTGCGACACCGGCATGTGGGACCGCAACACGCCGGCGATCACGACCTCGCTGCGCGGCCTGCTCTATGAAGAGCTGAAGATCACCGCCGCCAACCGCGATCTGCATTCCGGTGTGTTCGGCGGCAGCGCCATGAACCCGATCCGGGTGCTGACGAAAATCCTCGGCGGCCTGTTCGACGATGACAACCGCATCACCATTCCCGGCTTCTATGACGGCGTGAAGGATTTGCCGGCTGACATCCTGGAGCAGTGGAAGCAGCTCAACATGACGCCGGACTTCTTCCTCAAGCCGATCGGCCTGTCGATCCCGGCGGGCGAGAAGGGCCGGCTCCTGATCGAGCAGGCGTCCTCGCGCCCGACCTGCGACGTCAACGGCATCTGGGGCGGCTATATCGGCGAGGGCTCCAAGACGGTGATCCCGTCGCACGCCTCGGCCAAGGTGTCGTTCCGCCTCGTCCAGGGCCAGGACCCGCAGAAGATCCGCAAGGCGTTCCGCGATTACGTGACCGCGCGCATTCCCGGCGACTGCAAGGTCGAGTTCGGCGATCACTCCGCTGCGCCCGCGGTTGCGCTCGACTGGAACATGAAGCCGCTCGCGGCGGCCAGGACGGCGCTGACGGAGGAGTGGGGCAAGGAGGCCGTGCTGATGGGCTCAGGCGCCTCCATTCCGATCGTCGCCGACTTCAAGGCTACGCTGGGCCTCGACTCGCTGCTGATCGGCTTCGGGCTCGACGACGACAACATCCACTCGCCGAACGAGAAGTACGACCTCAGGAGTTTCCAGAAGGGCATTCGTTCCTGGGCCCGTATCCTCGCCGCGCTGGCCGAGGTGAAGTGACCGCGTAGCGGTCACGGCCATAAGAAGAAATTATCCTCGTCATTGCGAGCGAAGCGAAGCAATCCAGAATATCTCTGCGGAGGCAGCCTGGATTGCTTCGTCGCAAGGGCTCCTCGCAATGACGGGGAAGACGACAGCCCAAATAAAAACGCCGCCCTTGATTGGACGGCGTTTCATTCCAGAACGTGCAGAGGTAGTTCGACGAAAAGCCTACCTCAAACGCCCGAAAATCTCAAGTCCGGTAGCCCGGATTGACGCGGTCGAGCTTGCGCAGCAGCGGCGGCCAGACGAGGTGCGTGGAACGCAGCTCGGCGCGGTCGCGGTTCGACAGCAGCTCGGTGTTCTTGTCGATCGCGACGTCGTCGACCGGATAGACCGGCGTGCCCAGCGCGCGGGTGCGGACCTGCATCGAGCAGGCGCGCTCGAGGTGATACATGCGCTCGAAGGCGGATGCGACCGAGCGGCCGACCGTCAGCGTGCCGTGGTTGCGCAGGAGCATGTGGCAGTGATCGCCGAGGTCCTTTTGCAGGCGCGGCCGCTCGTCGTGGTCGAGCGCGATGCCCTCATAGTCGTGATAGGCGAGATCGTGGGTGACGAGCTGCGCCGTCTGGTTCAGCGGCAGCAGGCCTTCCGCGGCGCTCGACACCGCGGTGCCATCAAGCGTGTGGAGATGCAGCACGCAGATCGCGTCCTCGCGCGCCTCGTGGATCGCCGAATGGATGGTGAAGCCGGCGGGGTTGATGCTGTACTCGCTCTCGGTGAGCTGGTTGCCGTGCAAATCGACCTTGACCAGGCTCGACGCCGTGATCTCGTCGAACATCAGACCGTAGGGATTGATGAGGAAGTGGTGGTCGGGCCCGGGCACGCGGGCCGAGATGTGGGTATCGACCAGATCGTCCCAGCCATAGAGCGCGACGAGACGATAGCAGGCGGCGAGATCGACCCGCTGCTGCCACTCCGCCTCCGTCATGTTCGACGGCACTTCCCTGAGGCGCGCTTCGGCTGGCGACATGACCGGTCTCTCCGCAATGTTGTTGTGGAGAGCGAGCCTAGTCTCGGGTATGGCCGGCGGCAAGGCGCCGCAAGCGCGGCAGTCCAGCGTAGCCCGCATGGAGCCGGCGGTTCAGGAGAAGAATTTTACGGCGCGGGGATCGCGAGCAGGCTGGAAATGCTGCGGCCGCGGATGTCGTAGACGCGCGCGAACACGACGTCATCGCGCTTGATCTCGACCATCACGGGGGCGGTGAGGCCCTTGCAGTAGAACTCGCCGAGCGTCATGGCGAAGTCGGCCGCGTTGCTGTCCCATCCGATGGTGAAGTCCGGACCGAGCGCGACCTGTGCAGGACGCTGCGGGCCGCACACCGCGACCTTCCACTTGCGGCTGGCCGGTGGCACTTCCTGTCGCTCGACCAGCTGCTCGCGCAGCCCGTCGGAAGCCTGCTTCAGCGCGAGGCCCCAATAGTCCAGCATGAAGCGATCGTCGGCGCCGCGCACGGTACCGGCGATGTAGTTGAAGTGGGTGTATTGATAGGGGTGCAGCCGGATCATCTCGGCGAGCGGCAGCGCGAGCCCGAAGCAGAAGGCCGCGAGCACCACCGGCTGCCAGCTACGGTGATTGGCGCGCAGGCGCTCCATGATCCATGCGAAGGCGACGCCGCCCAGCACCGCCATCGGCGGGATCACGAAAATGAAGTGCCGAATGCCGTTGTAGAGCGCGGGCCGCTTCACCATCGCGATGACGAGCGGCAGCGTCGCTGCGAGTGTCAGCATCAGAAGGACGGTCTTGCGACGCGCCGTGACGTCCTTGCGCGGCAGGATCGCGAAAGTGAAGACCACGGCGCCGCCCATCAGCGCCAGCAGCACCTCGGGAAGCTGCAGCGCGAACAGCGTCGGCAAATAGTTCCAGGGCATGTCGGGCACGGACACCAGCGCGCCGTCGAACATTTCCTTCCAGGGTTTTTCGAAGAAGTGCGAGAAGTAGGTCAGCGCCTCGAAGGGGTTGCCGGGCTTCATGATCGACCACGGCCAGATCAGGCCCATGATGAGATAGCCGAGCACGAGTCCGGGCAGCAGCACGTAGACCACATGCGCGAAGCGGCGCACGGCCTCGCGGGCGCCCTGGCTGTGATACTCCGCCAGCAGCAGCGGGATGAAGCCGATCATCGCATAGACCAGCGCGAGACCGCCGAGGATGCGCGATCCGATCGAGAGGCCGGCGCCGAGGCCGACGATCAGGATGGTGCGCGGCGAGGGGCTCGGATACTCGTCGGCGAGCCGCACCAGGCCGAGCATCAGGACGATCATCGCCACCGCGAAGGGTGCATCCTTCGGGTTCATGAACATGTGCCCGTAGAAGGTCGGGCAGAGCGCCAGCAGCAACAGCGCGGCGAGACCGGCAAGCGGCCCGCCGATGCGGCGGCCGAGCCGCCATGTCACTGCAAGCCCGATCACGCCGACGATCGCGCCGAGCAGCCTGCGCGTCTCGAACAGTTCGAGCGGAAGAATCTTGTGCAGCAATGCCGCGACCAGATCGAAGCCGCCGCCATACATGTAGAGATTTGCGAAGGAGAGCGCTGACGTGTCCGAGAAACCGGACCCGAGCATGCGCAGCAGCAGGTCGGCATATTCGGCGTGGGTGTAATCGTCCCAGCCGAGGCCGTAGTCATGGAACGTCAGGCCGGCGATGACCGCCACTGCGGCCAGCACCAGCATGGCGAGATCATCGCAAGTCCGTTCGATCGAGCGCCGCGCGGGCGTATCGATCGCCGAAGTGGTGATGGATGTCATGGCTATCGGTGACCCGGAATCCCCTCTAAGGCCGGCTGATGCGCACGGTCCTTTCCCCCAGAGTTCCTATAGCGCAGTTCCATTTCCAAGTAATTGCGCATTATGGCTAAATTCCTGATGCAACGCACAAATTCGAAGCGGATGCATTGACGAGACCTAGCGAAACCATGCTGAAGGGAATGTGAATAAGTCTCTGATTTCGTTATTTTCGGAACGGCCCCGGCAAAAGCCCGTTGGCGGGGTAAGCTATATGACGGTATCGTGGCGTAGGCGGTGTCGCGCGTGATGCGTGGCCGGGGGCGAGTGAGTTCGATGGCGCTGGCAGTGTTGATCGCGGGGGTTGTCGCCTTCTTGGCCGGTCTCCTGGCGATCGTTTATGGCATCCCGATCCGGGAGTTCAGTGTCGGCAGCACCTTCATACTTGTCGGGGTCATCGGCGTCTGCACCGGTATGTTACTGGCGGCGTTGTACGTGGTCGTGACGGAACTCCAGGCCATCGCCCGCCGGCTGGCGGGACAGACCGGATCGTCCGACGTCCGGGTGAGGCCGGTGCTGCCGGGCATTCCGACCGCCGGCATGACGATGCCCGAGCCGGCCGCCACCGACGCCATGAAGCTCGATCCGCCTTTGCCGCCGGCTGGATCGCCGCCGCCCTGGCAGGATGAAGCAGCCGCGCGCGGCCCGCGCGCCGATGCACCGCCGGTGCCCGACGCGCCGGAGCCTGCTGCCGATGCGCCGCGCCGGCGCAACCTGTTGTTCGAGTCGACGTCGCGCAAGGAACGCGAGCGTGCGCAGGGCAAGGCCGAGGGAACGCCGCCGGATATGCCGGTGTCCGCGCCTCCCGCGCCGCCCGCAGCCAACTTCGATGATGCCTGGCCCAAGCCGGACCGCGTGCGGCCGGCGGAAACCGTGCTGCCGCGTCGTCCGGCGCCGCCGTCACCGCCTTCATCACCGCCACCGCCGCCACCGGCGCGCATGCCGCCTGCTGCGGATTTGCCTCCGGTCCCACCTCCCGCGCCCGTGCCGCCGCCGGCTCCACCTGCGCCGCCACCACCGCCAGCCGCGCAGCCGGCCGTGACCGTGCTGAAATCCGGCATCGTCGACGGCATGGCCTATTCGCTCTATTCCGACGGCTCGATCGAGGCGCAGATGCCCGAGGGCATGATGCGCTTCGCATCGATCGACGAGCTGCGCTCGCATCTCGACCAGCGGGGCTAACAAGGCGATGTCGGACGCGGGGGCCAAGAATTTCATCGAGCTGACGGCGAATATCGTCTCCGCCTATGTCAGCAACAATCCGACGCCGGCCGGCGAGATCCCGAACCTGATCAGCCAGGTGCACGGCGCGCTCGTGCGGGTCTCGACGGGCCGCGCCGAGACGGCGCCGCTCGAGCCGGCAAAGCCTGCAGTGTCGCTGAAGAAGTCGATCGCGCCCGATTATCTCGTCTGCCTCGAGGACGGCAAACGCTTCAAGTCGCTGAAGCGCCATCTGCGCACGCAGTACAACATGACGCCGGAGCAATACCGCGAGAAATGGGGCCTGCCGGCGGACTATCCCATGGTCGCGCCGAACTATGCCGTGGCGCGCTCGCAGCTCGCCAAGAAGATGGGCCTCGGACAGCAGCAGCGGAAGAAATAGGGCTGCCTAGCTTGCGGCCCACTCCGCCCTCATCCTGAGGAGCCCGCAGCGCGGGCGTCTCGAAGGATGGCAGCGCGTGACACGCTCCTCATCATGAGGATCTCTAGGAGGCTTCCGCGAGCGCCTCCTTCGCGTCGGTCTTGATGCGCTCGACCATCGCGCGCAGGCCGTTGGAACGCTGCGGCGACAGATGCTCGCGAAAGCCGAATTCCTCGAACACCGACAGCGCGTCGGTCGCAAGGATCTCCTTCGGCGTGTGGCCCGAATAGAGCGAAAGCACGATCGCGACCAGGCCGCGGACGATATGCGCATCGCTGTCGCCGCGGTACTTCAGGACCGGCGTGCTGCCGTCACGATCGACGAACTTCTGCAGCCAGACCTGGCTGACGCAGCCCTGCACCTTGTTCTCGGCCGAATGCTCGGCCTCGGGCATGGGTTCCAGGGTACGGCCGAGCTCGATGACGTACCGGTAGCGGTCGTCCCAGTCGTCCAGCAGCTCGAAATTGTCCCTGATGTCGTCGATACCAGTCATATTGGCCCATATTCCCTGTTCGGGCCAATATAGGGGCGTGACGGGTCGAAATCGATAGGCAGACGGCCGGATATGGAGGCCTAATTCGGCGTTTCCGGCCCGCGCCATTCCAGCGCCATGTCGTCCTGGCTGAGCGTGTCGCGCACCATCGCGGTCGCGTCGGGATCGCCTTCGCCGGCCATCGCGATCGAGCCGGTGTGGTCGGGCGCCTTCTTGTCGCTCTTCTCGTTCTTGTCGTTGGTGATCTGCTCTTTCTTGTCGTTGATGATCTGGTAGACCTTGCGCGCGCCGTCCTGGGCCCGCTGGCCGATGATGGTGGCGGCCTGGCCGCCGACCTCGCACGCAGCGGGCTGCCGCTTGCAGAACTGGGTCATGTCGGAGACGGCCGCTGTTGCAGCCTGAAGCGCGTCGGCAGCGCCGATCTGCGGCAGCTTGTCCGAGTCGGGCGTCTTGTCTCGCGGCAGGAGCACCAGCACCAGTCCGAGCCAGAATGTGATGCGGAGCAGAAAGCGCATCTTGCGACCTGTATTTCGATCCTTGCCGCGGGAAGCCCGCGCGGAGTCGGACCTAGCAACTCTCGATAAACCGCAAGTGATTGCCTTGAGCTTAATTGGCTGAAAATTTGCCGAGGATTTGCAAAAGAATCGCGCGATCAGGCGCGCTCGTAAATTTTCCGTTGCCAGGGTGGCCGGAACAGCCGCCCCGAAGCCGTCCACCAATCCGAAACCATAGGGTTGCAGTGGCGGAAACTTCGCGTTCACCATCCGCACGGATGGAAAGCTCAAATCGTCCGAAAATGCCCGCGATCGCGCGGTGTTCGGGCGCGGACGCGAACGCCTTAGGGTTCGTTTAATGTCGCTCTGACACGTTGGCTCAACGACAAGGAGGCGTTCCGGCGCGTCTTTTCGACGAAAGAGCCGAAGCGCGAGACCCGTGACAGTTTTGAGTATCATCCGCGATTGTCTCGATGCGCTGCTGCATCCCTCCGCGCGTTACGACGCGCTGACGCGGGCGCGCCATCGTGCCTTCATGGCGCCGAGGCTGCTCGGAAGCCTGGCCGCCTTTGCTGCATTCCCGATCTATCTTGTCCTGCGCGGCGCGCCGAGCGCGATCGAGGTCGCAGCCTTCGCGTGGCTGGTCGCGCCGATCCTGCTGTCCTGGTTCCTGTCACGCACCGGCCGCTACGAGAGCGCCCATGTGCTGTCTTCGCTCGCGCTCGCCGGCCTGATCATGGCCGTAGCGCTGACGACCGGCGGCATCGAATCCTTTGCTGCGGTGTGGCTCGTCGTTGTTCCGCTGGAAGCCGCGCTGTCGGCCTCGCGCCGCGTCGCCGCCTTTGCCTCCGCGCTGGCGCTGTCCTGCGCGGCGCTGCTGATCCTGTTTACGTACTTCGGCTGGGCGCCGCTCGGTCATGCCGATAGCTTTGAGCGCGGCATGTTCATGGCGTTCGGTGTCGCATCCGCAACGCTCTATGCGGCGGGTCTTGCGTTTGGCGCGGAATCGCTTGCGCGCACCGGCGTCTCGCTGCTGTCGCGCGAGGAAGAGCGCTATCGTCTGCTGGCGCGCAACATGAGCGACGTCATCTCGCGGCACCAGCGCAACGGCGCGGTGCAGTTCATTTCGCCCGCCGCCGAAGCCATGATCGGCATCCCGGCCGCGCGGCTGCAGGGCCACGGCCTGTTCGACCGCGTTCATGTCGCCGACCGGCCGGCCTATCTCACTGCATTGTCCGATGCAGCGCGCGGCGACGTCCGCAGCGTCGAATTCCGGCTGCGGCGCGAGAGCGCTGCCGAGCGCGGTCCGGTCGATTTCATCTGGGTCGAGATGCGCTGCCGTCCGCTCGAGCACGAGGCGCGCTCCGACATGTCGAACGAGGCCGATGTCGTCGCCGTGATGCGCGACATCACCGACCGCAAGGTCCAGGAGCAGGCGCTCGACCAGGCCCGCAGCGCGGCCGAAGCCGCCGACGCGGCCAAGACGCGCTTCCTTGCCACCATGAGCCACGAGCTGCGCACGCCGCTCAACGCCATCATCGGCTTCTCGGAGATGATCGCGCAGGAGCAGAGCCTGATGCTGGACGCTGCGCGCCGCAAGGAATACGCGCAGCTCATCAACGATTCCGGCCAGCATCTTCTGTCGGTCGTCAACGGCATCCTCGACATGTCGAAGATGGAGTCCGGCAATTTCGAGATTTCGCCCGAGCCGTTCGCGCCGCGCGCAGCGCTCACCCATTGCTGCAATCTGCTGGCGCTGAAGGCGCGCGAGAACGGCATCGACCTCGTCACCGATGCGCCGCAGGATCTGCCCGAGATGACCGGCGATCCGCGTGCCTTCAAGCAGATCGTGCTCAACCTCGTCTCCAACGCGATCAAGTTCACCGAGCGCGGCGGCCAGGTCACGGTCGCGGCCTCTGTGTCGGCCTCGCATCTCGCGCTGCGCGTCAGCGACACCGGAGTTGGCATCGCGCCGGACGATCTCAAGCGCATCGGCGCGCCGTTCTTCCAGGCCGGCCAGACCTATCAGCGCCGGCACGAGGGCACGGGCCTCGGACTTTCGATCGTGAAGAGCCTTGTCTCCTTGCATCGCGGCGAGTTGACGGTACAAAGCAAGCTCGGCGAGGGCACGGCCGTCATGGTCAAATTGCCGCTCGTCTGCACGGTGTCTGCCGCGAAGCCGGCGGAGATCAAGCCGGCCGAGAGCAAGATCACGACGCTGACGCCTGCGCCACGCCACGAAGTTTCGGACCAACCTGCCTTGGTGAAGAAGAGTGCCTAGAAAATCTGCAAAGGATGACGACGCAGCTCCGCGCCGCCGCCGTGGCGCCAAAGCGGCTGCAATCGAGGTCGAGGCCGAGCGCGGTTTTGCGATGCGCGTGCTGCTGCACAGTCCAAAGGACACGCTGGCAGGCCTGATCGCGGTTGCCGCCGTCTCGGCCATCGTCGCCAACGCGCTGTTCCTGCAGACCGGCCGCCATCCGGCGCCGATGTTCGGCACCGTGATCCATCTGCCGGCACCTTCAGCGGTTGCGCTGTCGAACCCGCTGCCGCGTCCGCGTCCGCTCGCGGCCGATACCTTGCCGCTCGAGCCGAAGCCGATGGAGTTCCGCGCCGCCGAGCCGCGCGCGCAGGAGAGGGTGCCCGAACGTCCGGCGGAGCCGACTGCATCGACATCACGGTCCGCCGATCCCCTGACCAATCTCGTCAAGGCGACGACATCGCCGCCGCCGGCAGCGAGTGCGATTGCCCGGCCGCCGGCCGCGATCCCGACCCAAAATCCGGCCGCGCGCCGCGTGGCTTCCGTTCAGCGTGCGCTGTCGGAGTATGGCTACGGCAATCTGAAGGTGACGGGCACGATCGGCCCCGAGACCCAGGCCGCGATCCAGAAGTTCGAGCGCGAGCACAAGATGCAGGTCACGGGCGTCGTGTCCGACCGCCTGCTGCGCGAGCTTGCGGCTGCGATCGGGCATCCCGTCGAGTAGCACCCACACCTTTACCGTCGTTATTGCGAGGAGCCACCCGGTCCCGCCTTCGGCGGGCCGGATGACAGGCTCCGCGACGAAGCAATCCAGAGTGTCTCCGCAGAGACATTCTGGATTGCTTCGCTGCGCTCGCAATGACGGTGGCTGTACCAAGTGCGCGCCAAACGATAGAGTCCCCGCATGCGTTTGAAATCCAACATTTGGGTCTCGGCCTATCTGCGCCGCTGCCAGACCGAAGGCGTGTTCGGCGCGGTGCGCCGGCGCGGGGCCGAGGAGGCGGGCGCGGTGTTCGTCAAGGTGTCGTTGCTCGACGGCAATGCGATGCTCTATGTGCCGGCGCCGCAGACCGTCTATGACGATGGCCGCCCGGTCGATCGCTTCTTCGTGCCCGTTGCGCCGCAGCCTTTGTCAGAAGCTGCGGTGGAAGAGCGTCTCACCAAGGAGATCCGCTTCGATCCCGACGCCTGGATCGTCGAGACCGAGGACCGCGCGGGCCGGCACTTTCTCGAATTGGCGAAGGCTTGACGCCTAGCGCTCGGAGCCGCCCGAGCCGCGCCGCACCGCCGGGCTCGTGCCGGGCTGTACGATCGGCCGCTGTCCCGTTCCCGTGCGCGCGCGCTGGCGTTCGCCGTCGTAGAGCGCGGACTGGTATTTGGCGCGGGTGACGGCGAGCGTCGAGCCGCGCCAGGCGGCAAGCATCACCAGCGCGGAGCGATCGCTGAGGCGATCATAGAGCCGCGACAGCCGGTACACCTCGTTCACGGACGAGCCGATCTCCGGCTTGAAGAACAGCAGGACGCGCTGGAAGTTCGGGCTCGGCATGTCGAGCGCGCGCGCGGCGACCGCGAGTGCTTCGCCGCCGGGATCATCCACGATTTGCGCGGCGACGCGCGAGGGCAGGATCAGGGCGTCGCCGAGCTCCAGCGTAAAATTCTCGACGTCGTTGGAATAGGCCGCCATCTCCAGGATCTGGATCGCGCGCTTGGCGCGCACGGTCGGAATGCGCGGCGCGGCCTTCAGCGGCGTCTGCGCCAGATTGTGCAGGATCAGCGCGCGCTCGGAGGGGCTGGCGCGGAAGAACATGTCGTGGATTTCGGCCGCGTCCTTCGGCTGCATCGCCATGTTGGCGGACATCCGCTGCTCGGCCTCGGTCGGTGCGCGGACCGGGGCAGGCGGCGCGGGCGGGGCGGGGATTTCGCGCGCGAGCGGAATGCGGCGGCCTTCATGGGCCGGCGTCAGCCCGAGCTGCTGCATGATGGCTGATGGTGTTGCCGGGTAGATCGCAAGCCGCGCCTTGACCGCGGCTCGCGTCGCATCGTCGACCTGGTCGATCAGCCGCGAGACCAGCTCGACGAACTGCCGTTCTTCGTCGGCGCTGTGGCTCTTCTGCTGCACATAAAGGTCAGTCAGCACGCGCAGCAGCGTCGGGCGGATGTCGACGCCTTCGCGGCGCGAGAGGGTCATCAGCCCGTCGAATCCGGGGAACAGCGACTTGGTGGTCATGAGACGGTACGCAACTCGGAAAAATCGTTGTCGCGAGCGTAGCGCGAGTTGTTTTAAAGGCTCGTTAAGGAAAACGACCCGTGAAGTTCCCGGGACAATTTCAAGCCATTTAAGGTGTTGTCGTGCCGCAACGGGACGCAGCCGTGGGACCCGTGAGGCTACGGGCCAGGCAAGGCGTTTACATCCCGTTAACCATGAACTGATCTTAATGATTGCATGTTGCGGCACCGGTTCGGAGCGCGCGGCGATTGAACGAGAGCGGACATGGGGACCATCATTGAATTTCCGGCCGGTCGCCGGCAGAGCTCGCCGGGAGACCAGGTTCCGCGCAACGAGACGGGGACGATCCTGATCCTTCCCGTGATCCGTATCGAGCGCGAGACCGACGAGACCAGCGGCGGCCGCGGTCCGGAGCAGGGCACCGCGCCGGGACGCCGTCGTCGGCGCCGCTAACTCCGGTACATGCAATGCCGGATCCGCATCGCCAGCTCCGGTGTCTCGCATCGGCCCTCCTGCTCACGCTGTTAGGCGCGAGCCTGGGTGGCTGCAGCGGCGGTGATTTCGGCCGCACCCGCGCCGACATGCGCAGCGACGACATGCATCGTTGGATGGGTGCCGAGGCCACGGGAAGCGTCGGCCTGAAGGCGTCGCAATTCCAGTTGACCGACCCGGAGCGTCAGCTCCGCGATCTCGCTTATCCCCTGGTCGAGCCGCCGCGGTCGCGCCCCGCATGGCGCAGCGTGTTCGGCGACTACAAGTCGCTGCCGTCGCCCTGGCGCCAGAACGTCGTGTTCGACCGCACCACTTACGGACGCACCCTGATCGACGAGCCGCATCGCTCGTTCTCCTCGCGCTATGCGCAGCTGATCGAGGACGTGCGCGACGACATCACCCGCTTCGAGCCGTTCTTCGCCAGCGCGATCCGCGTCATCGACCTCGACAAGAAGCGCACCGCCAGCATGGCGATGGTCTCTGAATTGTCGCCGAGGGAGAAGGACGACGCCGTCGCGCGCATGCAGGAGAACTCGCTGATCGTGCAGTGGGTGCAGCAATGCCTCGAGCGGCGCGTGTCGGCCTATCGCTGGGCGCTGGAGCGTCTGGTGATCCAGGCACCGGACGGCATGGCATCCGACGCCGACCGCCTGATCGGCGAGCTCGCCGCCCAGACCGCCAATCCGCCGGTTTCGGCCCAGCCGCTGTACCAGCGCCCGGTCCGCGTTCGCGGCTGATCTATCGCGAACCCTTCGCCATCGCGCGATCCAGGAACGCAAACAGCCTGCGCTCTGAATCCTCCGTCGCGTCCTTGCTGAAGCGATAGCTGACGTGATTGCCGCGCACATCGACCTTGCTGAAGCCGTCGAGCTGCCGGCAATCCCAGCAATGCGTCGTGCCCTGGTAGAGATGCCATTCCACCGGGCGCCCGCTGCGCTTCAGCAGTTCCAGCTTGTCGATGCAGTCAGACGCCGGCGTCTCGGTGTCCGCATCGCCCATCAGGACGAGAAGCGGATGATCGATATCCGAATTGAGGAGGTCGAAGGGCGGTCGTCCATTCGGCGGCGTGAGGCGGAAGCAGCCCGGATAGAAGCTGGCGACCGCCGCAAATCCCCTGTCGACCTTGAAGGCGCTGACATAGTGCGGACTTGCCGCCATCAATCCGACCATGGCGCCCCAGGAGAAGCCGACCAGCGCCACCCGATCCGCGTCGACATAGGCTAGCCGGCGTAGATGTTCCGCGGCTTGCAGCGCGTCCCTCGCGCCGCGGAAAGGATTGACGCCGTTCTTCGGACCGAAGCAGACGCTCCTGACGTCACGCGGACCAAGGCTGTCGACCAGCAGCACGACATAGCCGCGCGCAACGGCTCTGCGCGGCCACGCTGCGACGGCAGGGTTCAGTCCGGCGCATTGGTGCATCAGCACGATGGCCGGGAACGGGCCGACGCCGGCCGGCTTGAGCAGCGCCATGCGTGGTGCGGCAAAATGGTCGATGCTCTCGGCCGCGTCGGGGAAGGTGAGATCAGGCGCGAACGTCGCGCCACGGTAGATTGCGTCGGCGCTCCAGACCGCTGGTTTCCAGTCGGTCTCGTCCTGCGCTGCGACCCGGCCGTTGCTCCAGCCCAATATGAGCAATGCAACCAGAGCGATGAGTGCGCGCATGTTCCACCGCTGCGGAGAACTCGGGAACCCGTTGCTGCAGCCGCTAACCTCGTTGCGCATAGCCCCCTGACCGCATTGATTGACGCTGGTTTCTGTCGAGCTATATCGATAGGATTATCGAGTTGCACCAAATCATTTTTCACGAAGGTCTTTTGGGATGAGCTCGGATTCCAGGACACCATTTGAAGCCCGTTTGAATTCCACTCTGATCGGCAAGCTGCTGACGTTCGTCATCCTGCTGGGAGCGACAGGCTCCGCCGCCGCGCTGACGCAGGAGGCCGCACTCGAGAAGTGCCGCATGACCGTGGGCAGGCCGATCGTTCAGGCCTGCATGCAGGGCGCAGGAGGGCGCGCCGGCGGCGCCAATCTGGAAGCTTGCCGCGCCAAGGCGACCCCCCAAGTGAGAGCCTGCGTGGGGGCAGCTCTCAACGCAGCCAACGGCCGCGCCAACGTGGCCGTCGAACTGCCGAAGGAGGTCGCGCCGAAGCTCGATCCCGGCACGGCGCTGCCGAAGGATTTCATCGCGCCACCGCGCAGCATTTCCGACATCACCGCGATCCTCGACGGCGAGAAGCCCGACGAGAAGATGATCGCCGAGCTGAAGGCGGACGCGGACGCCGTGCCGACAGGCAAGGAGTCCCGCCAGGATCTCGCGCAGTTCTATTTCGATCGCGCCAATGCACGCGCCCAGCTTGGTCGGCTCGCCGATGCCACTGCTGATGCCAACAAAGCCGTGGAGACCGGGCGCGGCGCCGTCAACGCCAACATGATGGGGCGCATGATGCAGCTCCAGTCCCAGCAATATGCTGCTGCGGGCGATCCCAAGCGGGCGTTGGAGGTCGTGCAGCGGCTCCTGCGCGAGGCGGCCAGCGTGCCCGGCGCGAAAGGATACGTCTTCAACTCGAATCGTGCGGTGTCGGCCATCCTTATCCAGATGGGCGACATCACGCAGGCGGAGGCCTATCTGCGCCGCAGTCTCGCCGCGATCCAGGAAGCGCGCACCAGCGGGCACCCGAATTGGCGAAACTCCTATGCCAGGTTCGGCCAGAGCTGGGAGGGCGAGATTGAGCTGTCCCGCGCGATGATCTTCGAGGCGCGCGGGCAATTTGCCCAGGCCGAGACTGCTTATCGAACTGCGGAAGTGCGCAAGCACGCCGGCCACAAGGGCGTCATGGAGGCGGACAATCCGCCGGCCGAGACCCTTCTGCTGCAGGCCATCGACAGCACCGTGTTGAACCAAGCGCGTATGAAGGCAAGGCAGGGCAGGCTGGCCGAAGCCGAAGTCGATGCGCGCCGGGCGCTGTTGGCGCGCCTGAAGGATACCGGCAAGTACAATCCGGTGACCACGCGTTACGTCAGCGGCCTTGCCAGCATTCTGGTCGACCAGGGTCGCTACGATGAAGCCGAGCAACTGAGCCGCGTCGCCATCGAGATCGCAAAGAAGGTGGGCGTGCCTGACGACGCGCAGTCGACGGTGGCGCTGCTGTCGCAACAGGCCAGCATTCTGAGCCTGCAGCGCAAGAATGCCGAGGCGAACGAGATCTTCACGAGGATCGACAAGGCGACCGCCAATTGGGAGCCGCAGCGTCGCCAGCTGTTCGAGCTGAACCCCTCGCGCATCATGGCGCTCTACAATTCCGACCAGCTCGATGCCGGAATTGCCGCGGCCGAGCAGCTCGTGAAGAAGCAGATCGGGCGGGTCGGCGAGAGCCATTTCGATACCGCCTCGGCGCGCGGCACCCTTGCCGTCGGCCTGATGCGCGCAAAGCGCGATGCCGACGCGATCCGGGAGTTCAAGGCCGCCATCCCGGTCATGATGGCGAACGCGAACGAGAACGCCGATGACGAGAACACCAGCGTGGTGGCCGCGCGCAGCCAGCGGCTGCAGACGATCGTCGAGAGCTATCTGTCGCTGCTCGCGCGCGCCGAGGGGACCGGCAGCAGCGTCGGCGAAGAGACCTTCAGCCTGGCCGATGCCATTCGCGGCCGCTCCGTGCAGCAGGCGCTTGCCGCCTCCAGCGCGCGTGCCGCGGCGAAGGATCCGGCGCTCGCCGAGCTCGTGCGCAAGGAGCAGGACCTGACCAAGCAGGTCAACGCCCAGCTCGGCACGCTCAATAACGTGCTCGCGCTTCCTTCGTCGGAGCGCGACGAGAAGGGCGTTCAGCAGATCCAGGCGTCGATCGCGGCGCAGCGCAGCGAGCGCGACAAGGCGCGCCAGGAGATCAAGCAGAAGTTTCCGAGCTACGCCGATCTGGTGTCGCCGAAGCCGCCGAGCGTTGGCGAGATCCGCGCCACGTTGGCGGAGGGTGAGGCGATGCTGTCGTTCTATTTCGGCCAGAACGGCAGCTTCGTTTGGGCCGTGCCGAAGTCCGGGCCGGTGGCCTTCGCCGCCGTCAATGCCAAGATCGGTGACGTCGAGAGCAAGATCCGCAAGCTGCGCGAGGCGCTCGAGCCGCAGGCGGCGATGATCTCGGACATTCCGCCGTTCGACCTCAAGCTCAGCTATGAGCTGTACGAGCTGTTGCTGAAGCCGGTCGAGGCCGGGTGGAAGCCTGCGAAGAACCTGATCGTGGTGACCAACGGCGCGCTTGGCCTGTTGCCGCTCTCGCTGCTGCCGACTGCGCCGAACGCGGACGTGGCTCCGGACGAGGATCCGCTGTTCGTCGGCTATCGCAACGTGCCGTGGCTGGCGCGCACCCATGCCGTGTCGACGGTGCCGTCGGCGGCTGCGCTGCGCACGTTGCGGCAATTGCCGCCCGGCAAATCCGGCCGTGGCGACCTCGTGGCGTTCGGCGATCCCTATTTCAACAGCGATCAGCAGGTCGAAGCCGAGAGCGAGGCGAAAGTCCAGGTGGCCGATGCCGGCGGCAACGTCACGCGCGGCGGGCCGCTGAAGCGCCGCAACAGCCCCAAGCTCGATGGGGTCGACAGCGCCGAGCTTGGCCTGCTGCCGCGATTGCCCGACACCGCGGACGAGCTGAAATCGATCGCGCTCGCCCTGCAGGCGGATCCTTCAAAAGTGTTGTTCCTCGGCAAGGACGCCACCGAAGGCGCCGTCAAGAAGATGGATCTCTCCGGTTTCCGGATCCTGGCGTTCGCCACCCACGGTCTCGTCCCCGGCGAGCTCAACGGTCTGACACAGCCGGCGCTGGCGCTGTCGTCGCCGAAGGTGACGGGCGAGGGCGGCGACGGGCTCCTGACCATGGAGGAGATCCTCAGCCTCAAGCTCGATGCCGACTGGGTCATCCTGTCGGCGTGCAACACCGGCGCAGGCGCCGGTGCGGGCGCCGAGGCAGCCTCGGGGCTCGGCCGCGCATTCTTCTATGCGGGCACGCGTGCGCTTCTGGTGACGAACTGGTCGGTGCATTCGCAATCGGCCCGGCAGCTCGTGACCGATCTGTTCAAGCGGCAGGCTGATGATCCAAAGCTGTCGCGCAGCGAAGCGCTGCGGCAGGCGATGATGGCCCTCATCGACGGGCCCGGCTATCTGAACGGCGAGGGCAAGACCGAATTTGCCTATGCCCATCCGCTGTTCTGGGCGCCCTACACGATCATCGGCGATGGTGGCGTGCGTTGACGGCAGGTTATGGAAGGTGGAACTGATAATGACTCGGAATATTTTGTCTGGACTTTTTGCAGCAATCGTCGTCGCGGCAGGTCTTTCATTTTCGGCTCCGTCGCGCGCGACGCAATTGATCACGGAAGAGGAAGCCAACCTGCCGCCGCCGAAAGGCGCCGTCGCGGCCGACAGGCGCGGCATCCTGCGCGGCCCGAAGGTGGAGTTCGTCTCGCCCGGCGACGGCGTCAAATCACCCTTGCGCCTGCAGTTGAAGTTCGAGTCGTTCGGCGGCGCCAAGATCGACCCGGAATCGGTCAAGATGTTCTTCCTGCGCTCGCCGAATGTCGACCTGACGTCCCGGATCAAGCCGTTCGTCCAGGCCGATGGCATCAACATGCAGGACGCCGAGCTGCCGCCGGGCGAATATCAGGTCCGTGTCGACATCAAGGACAGCGACGGCCGGCCCGGGACGGCGATCTTCACGCTGAAGGTTGCGCCCAAATAAGGTGCGCAAAGTAAGGTCCGGGGAGTGAGGTGTGCCTGACGTGAGTTGTCCCTACTGCCAGTCCCGCATTGCGGACGGCGCGCTGGTGTGCGCGGCCTGCGGGCGTGACGTCGCCGTCCCCGCGACGCTGATCGCCGAGCGGGACGATCTCCTGCGCAAGCGGGACGAGCTGCGCGAGGAGCTGCAGCGCGCCCGCGACGAGGTCGAGGCCTTCATCATGCGGCGCAGGAAGTTGCCCTGACGATGGAGTGTCCGTTCTGCGCCGAGACGATCAAGGACGAGGCCATCGCGTGCAAGCACTGCTCGCGTGACCTGCGCGCCGTGCGGCCGACCATGCTCGAGATCGACGAGATCGTCTCCGACCTCGAAAAGCTCCGGCGCGATCTCGACCGGGTCAACGTCCGGCTCGAGCGCTACAAGAATCCCGGGCGCTATCTCGCGACGCACGCGATCCTTTATGTGGCGATTCCGGCGGCGCTGCTGGTGATCGCGCATGTCCTCGTGACCATCACCTTCAACGTCTCTCCGATCCCGCTCCGGATCGCCTCGATCGTGATCCCGCTGCTGTTCGGCTTCGTGGCCTATCCGCTGCACCGGGTGCAGGCGCTCTCCTCATTCGTGCTGGCGCTGCTGCTTGCGAGCCTCAGCATCCAGTTGATGCTGACGGTCACCGGCATCCACGATCGCGTGCCGATCCTGCCGTCGGCGTGGATCGAATGGCGTGAAGTGTTCGAATATGGCGCCAGCATCATGCTCGCCTTTGTCTCCGGCAATATTCTCAGCGTGGTGATCTTCCAGGTCCTGCCGCGCGTGCTGAGCCAGGGCGGCAAGCCCAACGCGTTCGCCTTCCGCGTGGCGCGCCTGCTCGGCCAGCATGTCGGCGAGGAGCAACTGCGCCGCCGCGCCCGGCTGATCCAGGACCTCATGCAGACCGTCGGCCCGCTGGCCGGCGTGGCCGCCACCGCCGTCGGCTCGATCTATGCCGGCTTGCAGGGTCTGTTGGGTTAGGCAGGCGCGTTCAGCGCGGGCTGCGCCTGCGCGCGGGCTTGCGCCGTTGCGCACTGAGCCTGGCGACGAATTCCTTGAGCGCATCCGACAGCGGCGTGGATGCGCTGTAGGCGAGGCCGACCTCACGGGTCACCTTGACCTCGATCTCCCTGATGGCGATGTCGGGATTGCCGCGCACGACGCCTTCCGGGACGATGGCGACACCGACGCCGGCCGCGACCAGCGCCATGGCCCACTCCTCGGATTGCGCGACCGCTGCGGGCTGTCGTTTCGGCGACGGGCGCATGTAGAACGAGCTCTGCTCGCAATGGCCGCGGTCGATCAGGGGTACGCCGGCGAAGTCGGCGACACGGAGCTTGTCCTTCAGCGTCAGCGGATGCGACGAGGGCAGGGCGGCGACGTAACGCTCGGTCCACAGCGCGACGAAATGCTCGTCGGCGCGCAGCATGGTTTTCGCGATGATCCGCGCATCCGCGCGCTCGTCGCTGCCGACGAGGCGCAGCGACAAGGCGGGATTGCCGGTGAGCGGCTTCAGCAGCGCGATCGTGCGGGGCACGTCGAGCGTACGCATCAAGCCTAGCGTCAGCGTGGTCTTGGTGCTCGGCTTGCGGAACAGGCTTCGCGCCGCATCGGCCTCGTCGATGATGCGGCGGGCCAGGACATGAAACTGCTCGGCCGAGGCGGTCGGCGCCACGCCCTTCTTGTGCCGGATGAAGAGCGTGGTGCCGAGCTCGGCCTCGAGATGGGTGATCGCGGTGGAGATCGAGGGCTGCGAGACGAAGCAGGCGCGCGCGGCAGCCGTCAGGTGGCGCTCGCGGTAGACGGCGGTGAAGTAGCGGAGCTCGCGGATATCCATAGGCTGTACC
>JAEWBW010000550.1 GCA_023390955.1 Pseudomonadota bacterium | reverse complement strand
GGCCAGGACTGGGCGAAAACGCACCTGGCGACCATCCGTCACGCTTATGCGAAGGCCTCGCATTTCGAGGAGGTATTTGCCGATCTGCAGGACCTATTGTCTGCTCCACAGGCCACGATAGGTGCGTTGAACAAGGCGTTCATCGCGTTCACCGCAAGGCGCATCGGGATTACAACGCCCCTGAGGAGTTCTTCCGAGCTGCACGGGGTCGACGGGCGAAAGGACGACAGACTCGTCTCGATCTGCAAGGCACTCGGCGTCGATACCTACCTGTCCGCGCCGGGCAGCGCCGCGTATATCGAGCGGGTCCGCGAAGGAGGCGCCTTTAGTGAATCCGGTGTCGTTCTTCGCTATCATCATTTCGATCATCCAACCTACCCGCAACGGCGGGACGACTTCGTTAGTCATATGAGCATCGTCGATCTGTTGATGAATTGCGGTTACGATTCCGCGTTGCAGATCATTCGGTCGGGCAGACGAGAACCACTGTCCTCCGCCGAGCTTAGGGAAAGCAACGCGTGATCGCGAAGGATGTCAGCATTGCCGGCCGGTTCATCGGACGGTCGCACGAACCTTATGTGATTTGCGAACTGTCGGGCAACCACGACGGCACCCTGGCCGGGGCGCTGCGCCTGCTTGAGGCAGCCGCACAAACGGGTGCCGACGCGATCAAGATCCAGTCATACACGCCCGACACGATCACCATCGATCACGACGGGCCGGGATTTCGCATAGAAGGTGGGCTGTGGGACGGCCGGAACCTCTACGACCTCTACGGCGAAGCGCAGACGCCCTTCGAATGGCACGAGCATCTATTCCGTCGAGCGAGCGAACTCGGCGTCACTCTGTTTTCCAGCCCTTTCGATCATAGCGCAGTTGATCTGCTCGAGGAGCTTGGGGCGCCGGCGTACAAGATCGCTTCGTTCGAAGTCATCGACCTCCCGCTCGTCGCCTATGTCGCGTCAAAGCGGAAGCCGATGATCATTTCGACAGGAATGGCGAACTTGCGGGAGATCGAAGACGCCGTCACGACGGCCCGCGAAAACGGCTGCGACGAGCTCGTGCTGTTGCATTGCATCAGTTCGTACCCTGCGCCCGATGAGCAATCGAACGTACGGACCGTACCGGATTTGGCGGAGCGATTCGGCGTCGTCACGGGTCTCTCGGATCATACCTTCGGGTCAGCGGTCGCCGTTGCCTCGATCGCACTAGGTGGATGCGTCGTTGAGAAGCATTTCACGATACGGCGCGAGGACGGAGGCCCGGACTCGGCATTCAGCCTCGAGCCCGACGAGTTCAAGACGCTGGTTAAGGATTGCAAGCGGGCTTGGCGGGCGTTGGGCCAACCCACCTACGACCTGCAAGGCAGCGAGCGCGGTTCAGTGGAGTTCCGACGTTCCCTCTACGTCGTCCGCGACGTCGCCGCGGGGGAGGAACTGACCAACGAGAACGTACGCTCGATTCGGCCCGGGCATGGACTACCGCCGAAGCACATGCCCGAAGTGCTGGGCCGCCATGCTTCGCGCGCCTTAAAGCGTGGCGAGCCCCTAGCCTGGGACTTGGTGAGCTAGGCTTTCACGGCGGAACTGGTTGATTGCCGACTTCGAGCGCTTGGAACGACTCGCAGCCGCTCAATCCAAGGTCCAATGCAAATGAAGGCAGCGGCGATTGTCGGAACTGCCACCCACCACTGCACTTGGGCCCCTCGCATGAATAACAGGAGGGGGAAGTGGGTTACGTAGAGACTGTAGCTGAAGTTTGCGGTGAACGGGGCGAAGGATCCGGGCTCTCGTTGTACAATTTCAGTAAGGTAGACGGAGAACCACGCACCCAGTGCGATTTCAAAAACGTAGAACGGGCTCTCTTGGGAAGGGCCGATCTGAATGTACAAGACAAGCGCGATGATCGCGAGGATCAAGAACGGCCAATGTGAGAGATCGGGAAGTCTTTTGTTCGAGTGAAGGATTGAAACGACAAAGCCAAACATCCACACGAAACCTAAGATGAGGAAGCGAGGCTCGTAGAAGGACAGGATCAAAAGGGCGGGAATAAAGACCCAGCCACCTCTCTTCCCGAGTACGATCAATGCAAAAAGCAGCGCGAGCGTATAATACCAGATTTCGTAGCTGAGCGACCAAAGCGGGCCATTCGCCGACACGGTTGGTCCAAATAAGCCGTTGAGGAAAACGGCAGTTACCCAGATCCCGCTTATCGAAAACTCGGATCGTATGGGAGAATCTAAGGATCGATCGCCTCCGAATGCCATCGGCGCGATTGCCCATAATGCGACCGTTAACGCGATGGCAAACGCGAAGGGCGGCACGATACGATTAACCCGGGACACTACGAAATCAGACAAGCGCCGTTCAGACACGCTGCGAACGAGCGACTTGTGGATGAAGAAGCCGCTCAGAACAAAGAAGATCATAACTGCGCCGCCGCCCACTGCTTGCCATATGGGAGACTGTCGACTTCCCAGTATGTGAATGGAGTGATCAGCAAAGACGGCGATGGCCGACCAACCGCGCCAGCTATCTAGGTGGGCTGACTGCGCACGCGAGAGCCGCGCCGGCCCGAACAGAGCGAAGGCTGATCGATCAGGACGCAGGATTGTCACGACGGGCGCCGAGGCTGATGTGGATTGGCTTCGCTGAGCATCAGAGACCCTCTCCCAGATGCGTCCATTGTTGCACCTTCAGGCCGAAAGGCGAACGGAAACATGTTCGTTCGCCCGACACTAGGCAAGAATGGTTTAGATGTTCTTAGATGCAATTCGACTATGCACGGAGAGAACGGATTCGGTGGGCTGTGTCGCCTCGCTCATGCGACCAATCGCAGATCATCGTGCGTCGGACAGGTACTTCTACTTTGAAAAGGCATGATGCTTGAGACGAGGATTGTGGCAGCGCGTCCTAGACTACGACGACGGTCTCCTTGGGCCGCCTTGGGCGGCGGCTGGGTTGGCCTTGTATTTGGCCCTGATTGCCTCCGTGCTAGCCCTGCTCGTGAATGAATTAGTCCGGGGTTAGCAAGAACGCTTGGGGGCGTGAGACGTAAATGGCAGCTATCGACTACATATCAGTCTTCTGGACGTTGCCCACCGACCTGCTTGGCCGACTCAATTCCGAAGCACACCAAAGCCGGCGCAACACTTTCGCGATGCTTCGCCGTCTTTGCTCTTGGACCGGCGGCAGGAGTCGCAATGTTCTTCGCGGCATGTTTCGCCTTGCACGGCCTGCGAATCCAAAACTTGATGTTCTCGGACAGCGAATGCTGGCCGAACTTAGAACAAATGGTATCGCTGTTGCCGAGGGCTATCTGACGCCGAAGCAATGCGCGGACTTCAGGACATTTCTCCATCGCTGTGAGGGCATTCCGCGGACCAGTGTAAGGACGGACTATCGACCCGAAGATCTGCTGGAGAGCGCAGATATTCGCGCTCTGATCGTGGATCCCTTCCTACATGACCTTGCGGCGGCCTATCTCGGCTGCACCCCCATCTTCACCCAAGTCGCCGCCTGGCGATCGCTACACGATCTGGAAGCGTCGGCAGCTGAGCTCAGCGAGGCAGCGCAACTCTTTCATTACGACTACGACTGGCCGGCCTTCGTCAAATTTTTCATCTATCTGACGGACGTCGGACCCGAAAACGGACCTTTCACCTTTGTGCGCGGCACCCATGAGGCCAAGGAAAGCTGGAGCCAAGGTCGGCGCGAGGACGACTATATCGCTAAGACCTATCCAGGCTGCATCTGGCCGGTGACTGGCAAAGCCGGCGACCTGATCGCGGCAGACACGATCGGCTTTCACAAGGGCCAACGGGTACAATCTGGCGAGCGTATCATTCTGCAACTTGAATTCGCCGTTTCTCGGATCGGTGCAAGTTGCCAGTATGATCTACTGCCCGCCCGTCATCGGCCCAATCCGTCAGTGACCTTCGACGCCTTCTCGGCGCCGTAGCCAATTGCTTGGTGCGTGTTGGATCAGCTCGACTTCTCCATAAGGAACCAAGTGGCGTCATCCCGGGGAAAAACCGGGTCGCGCCGATACATGAATGCATAGTCGACAAGCTTGAGATCGGGAAACCGCTCTAACAATTCCCCCGCAAAGTCACGCTTGAACAGTCGTTCTTTGTGCCCTCGATAGGTGACCGCCACCGGGGCCGGGTTGTAATACTCGATAACCGCGACGAACCTGGAAGATGCGGCGTATAGCCGGTCGTAGACATCGTTCAGTCTCTCGGGTGCAATATGGATGAGCACGCCGGACGTGAACGACAGGTCAGACGGAGCGTCCGGCATCCAGTCTAGGATTGAACCTCGGTGCACGTTCTGATTGCCGATGATTCTGCGCAGTTGGGCTGCAGCGTAGGGATTAATCTCGACCCCGCGAAGATCGATGCCAGGCATCAATCTTTGGAGAGCTCTCAGGTTCACACCCACATTGGGTCCGAGCTCAATCGCCGAGCCAATCTTCCCGGTCCTTACAAGAACGTCGGACCACATTTTCGTGTAAGCCGCCAGCTGCTCGGGACTATCATTCCGTCCGATGTACTCCCTTCCGAAACTGCCGGCCCAGAATTCTTCTTGCTCGGTTGAGTAGGCCACTCTTCTGCCCTCCAGCCGTATGACGAATACTTGCGCAATCGCGCGCGCGGCCAGCTTAGCGCAAAGCTGGAGCATCACCCATTGCGCAGATTCGGACCGTTGCTATCCTGCCGACCAATGGGGGGTTGGACAGAGCGCTATTTCTTGCCGGTCGCGATTGGCTTCGCGCCGTTCGTGCTACTCCTTCTGACTTGGGCTCCCGAAGGGCGAACTGTCTTCCAGATCCTGGTGCAGACCTATTATCTGCCGATCGTCGGTGTGGAGTTGTTTGCCATCGCCGTCGCCATCCGAGAGGGTCTGGTG
>JAEWBW010000513.1 GCA_023390955.1 Pseudomonadota bacterium | reverse complement strand
ACGTTCAACACCGAAGGCGCCGTGATCGGCGTCAACACCGCGATCTACTCGCCATCGGGTGGCTCGGTCGGCATCGCGTTCGCGATCCCGTCGGAGACCGTCAAGACGGTCGTTGCCCAGCTCAAGGACAAGGGCACGGTGACGCGCGGTTGGATCGGCGTGCAGATCCAGCCGGTGACGCCTGACATCGCCGACAGCCTTGGCATGAAGAAGGCCGAAGGCGCGCTGGTGGCGGAGCCGCAGGCCAACGGTCCGGCCGCGAAGGCCGGCATCGAGTCCAGCGACGTGATCACCGCCGTCAATGGCGAGCCGGTCAAGGATGCCAAGGAGCTTGCCCGCACCATCGGCGGCATGGCCCCCGGCGCCAATGTGAAGCTCAACGTGCTGCACAAGGGCCAGGACAAGGTCGTGACGCTGACGCTCGGCCAGTTGCCGAACACGGTCGAGGCCAAGGCCGACATCGATGACGGCAACAAGGCTCCGAACCGTGGTGTCGACGTGCCGAAGCTCGGCATGACGGTTGCCCCCGCGAACTCCGTGGCCGGCGCCGGCAAGGATGGCGTCGTCGTTACGCAGGTCGATCCGAAGAGCGCAGCGGCCGAGCGCGGCTTCAAGGAGGGTGATGTGATCCTCGAAGTCGGCGGCAAGACCGTGGCGACCGCCGGCGACGTCCGCGAAGCGATCAATACGGCGCGGACCGAGAGCAAGAACAGCGTCCTGATGCGCGTGAAGAGCGGCGGCCAGTCGCGCTTCGTCGCGGTGCCCCTCGCCAAGGGCTGAGCATCTGGACTGACGAGATGAAGGAGCCGGCGGCATTCGTCGCCCCCGCCGCCGGCCCCTTCCAGGGAATGGAGCAACATCCGTTCCCGATGTCTGCCTTCCGGTGGAAAACGCCCCCCTCCGTCGGAAGGTCCTAAGGGCGGTGAGGTCCCCCAGCTTCACCGCCCGCCTTTTTCTCCGCCGGACAATTCCCAGCTCGGCTTGCATGCGACTGCCGCTCGCGCCATGTTGAAAAGGTTGATCCCCTTGACCGCCGCCGAACGCACGATGCGCCTCCTCATTATCGAAGACGACCGCGAATCCGCCGACTATCTCGTCAAGGCGTTTCGCGAAGTCGGCCACATTGCCGACCACGCCGGTGACGGCGAGGAGGGCCTCTCCATGGCCGAGAACGGCGATTACGACGTGCTGGTGGTCGACCGCATGCTTCCCAAGCGCGACGGGCTGTCGCTCATTGGCGCGTTGCGCGAAGAAGGCGACGCTACCCCCGTCCTGATTCTTTCGGCGCTCGGCCAGGTCGATGACCGCATCAAGGGCCTGCGCGCCGGCGGCGACGACTATCTGCCAAAGCCCTATTCATTCGCCGAGCTGCTCGCCCGCGTCGAGGTGCTGTCGCGCCGGCGCGGGGCGCCGGCCGAAGACACCGTCTACCGCGTCGGCGACCTCGAGCTCGACCGGTTGTCCCACCGCGTCGCCCGCGGCAAGGACGAGCTGACGCTGCAGCCGCGCGAATTCCGGCTGCTCGAATATCTGATGAAGCATGCGGGGCAGGTGGTGACGCGCACCATGTTGCTGGAGAACGTCTGGGATTATCATTTCGATCCGCAAACCAACGTGATCGACGTGCACATCTCGCGGCTGCGCTGCAAGATCGACAAGGGGTTCGACCGGCCGCTGCTGCACACCATCCGCGGCGCGGGGTACATGATCCGTGACGGCATTCGGTAAGCTGATCCGAACCACGGCGTTTCGGCTGACGCTGGTCTATCTGTTCCTGTTCGCGCTGTTCGCGGCGTCGCTGCTCGCCTATTTCGCCTGGAATACGCGGCGGCTGATCACCGAGGAAATCACCCAGACCGTCAACGCCGAGACGTCGGAGATCAACGAGATCTACGGCCTCCGTGGCCTGCTCGGTCTCGTCCGCACGATCGAGTATCGCGCGCTGCGGCCCGGCGCCAACCTCTACCTAGTCACCACGCCGACAGGACAGTCGATCGCCGGCAATGTCGGCTCGCTCGCGCCAGGCGTGATGGCAAGGCAGGGCTGGGTCGAGACCGCCTACCGCCGGATAGAGGATTCCGACGCCCGGGACCACCGCGCGCTGGTGCGCGTCACCGAGCTCGAGAACGGATTCCGCCTGCTGATCGGCCGAGACCTCGCGGAGCGGCGGCGGCTGTTCGGCATCGTCGCCAAGGCGGCGCAATGGTCGATCCTGATCGTCGTGGTGCTGGGTCTCGGCGGCGGCGTGTTCGTCGCGCGCAGGGTGCTGAGGCGCATCGATGCGATGACCGGCACGGCGCAGCGGATCATGACCGGCGATCTCAGCGGGCGATTGCCGGTGGGGCGCAGCGGCGACGAGCTCGACCGTCTCGCGGAAAATCTCAACGCCATGCTGGAGCGCATCGAAGCGTTGATGGCGGGCTTGAAGGAAGTCTCGGACAACATCGCGCATGATCTCAAGACGCCACTGACGCGGCTGCGCAACCGTGCCGAGGAAGCCCTGGCGAAATCGGCCAGCGAGGGCGAGTACCGCGTCGCGCTGGAACGGACCATCGAGGAATCCGACGGCCTGATCCGCACCTTCAACGCGCTGCTGATGATCGCGCGCGCGGAATCCGGGCAGGCCCGCGGCAACATGGACGACTTCGACGTCGCCGACGTCGCCAACGGCATTCACGAGCTCTATGAGCCGCTCGCCGAAGATGACGGCATGACGCTGAAGGTGAAGGCGGAGCCGGCCTCCGTGCACGGCAACCGCGAACTGATCAGCCAGGCGCTCGCCAATCTGGTCGAGAACGCGATCAAATACGGCAAGCCTGACCAGGCTCCCGCGGGAACCGTGGTCAGCATGGACAGCCGGCAGATCCTGATCGAGGCCCGGCGCGACGGTGACCGGGTGCTGCTCAGCGTCACCGATCGCGGGCCCGGAATTCCGGAAGGCGATCGCAAGCATGCGGTGGAGCGGTTCGTGCGGCTGGAGGCCAGCCGAACGCTCCCGGGCTCCGGCCTTGGTCTCAGTCTCGCCTCGGCGGTTGCGACACTGCACGGTGGCGAGCTTAAGCTCGGCGACGCGCATCCCGGCCTCGTCGCCACGCTGGTGCTGCCGGCGCGTGCAGGCGTTGGCGACAGGGTTGCTCCCTCAGCGCAGGATGTGCCACAGAAGGTCGCATGACCATCTCCGCGCCGGGAAACGCGGACAAGCATGGGACCAGCCTTGCCGCGCGCTGCGTGGAAGGGCCCCATATTGCCGCTTCCGCAACTGCAGACCAACGTCTTCAGAGCTGGCTCTCCGAGCTCGAGCCGCAGCAAGCCGCTGCAATCGAATCGCTTTTTAGTCATTCCTTCGTGCGCCCGATCCTGGCCGGGATCGCGGACTTCTCGCCCTATCTGTTCGAGCTGGTGCGGGCCGATCCTGCGCGGCTGATCCGGCTGCTGACCAGCGACCCTGACGCGCAGCTGACCTCCCTGATCGCGGAGAGCCGGGCCCCCGTGCTGGCGGCCCAGGATGAAGCCGAGGTGATGCGGCTGCTCCGCCGCATGAAGGCCGAGGCTGCGCTGCTGACCGCGTTGTGCGACATCGGCGGGGTCTGGCCGGTGATGCGGGTGA
>JAEWBW010000490.1 GCA_023390955.1 Pseudomonadota bacterium | reverse complement strand
GGTCGGAACCTGATCCGGCGAGACGTACCAGTCCGGCGATACATAGGCATCGGGGCCGTTGACCGCGAGCAGCCAGGACGTCGTTCCATCCGCCAGCTTTACCAGCGGATTGTGACGGGCAACGTGGAAGGCGGCGTGCGGCGTGCCGTCATCGGCATAGGTCAGATAGAACGGCAGCGCCGAGGCGATCGGCTTCCTGCCGTCGAAGGCGCACATGGTGCCGAAACCACGTTCGTCGGCGAATTTCAGGCTCGCGGTGCGGTCCTGCTTGAAAAAGGGTGGCGTGTACATCGTGGTCTCCTGCTGGGCCTCCTGGGGGGAGCCGCCGGATCACATCGCGCTGACAGGAGAGAGAATGCCGCGGATCGGATCCAGCGGCAAAGACGATGATCTCAAACGCGATCGACCGCCCAAACCGCTAAGCTGCGGCGGCGGCGACGGGCGAACAGGATGGTCGCGGCGTTGATCATGGCGCGGGGCTATAAGGCCGGCGGGTTCCAGGGTCAAGTCCAATTCGAATGGACGTGCAGGATGCCGCACAGCGTGACGCCAGCATGCCGCATAGATGTCATCAGGCTGCAACGGAATTTCTCCTAGCGAAGGGGGTTCCCGACAATGACCGGCGACGCGAAGCCGCCGGCCCGTGCCTTTCGCAACCCAGCCTGAGGACATCGCCATGACCGAAATCACCCGTCGTGCAACGCTGGCCGGCGCCGTCGCCTCGGCGCTTCTGCCCTTCGTGAAGGCAACTCCCGCGAGCGCCGCCGCGCCCCTCGCCCAGACCCAGAACGCGAGCTTCTACCGGTACAATGTTGGCTCCCACCAGGTCACGGTGGTTTGTGACGGCGTCAGCACCGTCAACCTTGCCGACACCTACGCGGCCGGCGCCAGCAAGGACGAGATCAACAAGATCTTTGCCGAGCATCACCTACCGATCGACAAGGTCACGCACACCTTCAATCCCGTAGCCGTCAACACTGGATCGAAACTCGTCGTGATCGATACCGGGCTCGGCCCCGATCAATTCACGCAGACCAAGGGCAAGGTCGGTCAGTTCCAGACGAACCTTGCGGCCTCCGGTATCGATCGCGCGGCGGTCGACACCGTCATCATCTCCCACTTCCACGGCGATCACATCAACGGCCTGCTGGCCGCCGAGAACAAGCCGGCCTTCCCCAACGCCGAGATCATGGTGCCGGCGGCAGAATGGAAATTCTGGATGGACGACGGCGAGATGAGCAAGGGGACGGGCAATCCCATCCTCGAAAACAACTTCAAGAACATCCGCCGCGTGTTCGATGCCTTCGGCCGCAAGGTCACGCAATACGAGGCAGGCAAGGAGGTCGCGCCGGGCATCACCGCGATTGCGAGCCCGGGACACACGCCCGGCCACACCTCCTTCATCGTAGCCTCGGGCGCCGAGAAAGTGCTGGTGCAGGTCGACATCACCGCCGGAGCTGCGTTCCTGTTCGTCAAGCATCCCGAGTGGAACATTGCCTCAGATGTCGACAAACCGCTCGCGCAGGCGACAAGGCGCAAGCTTTACGACATGGCGATCGTCGAGAAGATGCCGATCCAAGCTTACCACCACTCCTTCCCCGGTCTCGTTCGCGTCGAGAAGGATGGCTCGGGCTATCGCTGGATCCCGTCGATCTGGAACGCGTCGCTCTAGGCATTGTATAGCGATGGACCGGGCGGCCTCGCTGCCCGGTCACACCACGCGCCAGATCCATTCCATGATCGCGGCAAGGATGTCGCCGAACATCAGCAGTGCTGCTGCCCAGACCAGCGCCGAGGTGAAATTGGCGACCTGGAAACTCCAATACGGCATCTCGAAAATGCCGGCGGCAAGCGGCACCGAGGCGCGCAAGGGTCCGAAGAAGCGGCCGATGAAGATGCTGGGCACCCCCCATTTACGTACGAAGGCTTCGCCCTTGGGCACCAGTTCCGGGTAGCGCGACAGCGGCCACATCTGCGCCACCCGCTCCTTGTAGCGGAAGCCGAACCAGTACGAGACCCAGTCGCCGAGCGCGGCGCCGATCGCGCCTGCGATCCACACCGGATAGATGCTGATGCCACTGGCGCCGATCAGCGCGCCGATCGCCACCAGCGCGCCCCAGGCCGGGACCAGCAGCGAGATGAAGGCGAGCGATTCACCGAATGCCAGCAGGAACACGATGGGTGCGGCCCAGGTCTGGTGCGCGCGCACGAACTCGACCATTGCGTGCGCCCATTGCTCCATGCCGAAAAGTGCCTTCCCCGCCCGATACCGGGTCCCGTTCAATGAAAGGACTGGTAAGCCAGGGTCTTGCGTGACATCAAGTCACAAAGCTCCACAGCTCGCGGACCCCCGCGTCAAATTGCAGGGAAATGGCCGGCCTGCGGCGTAAAATCGCCGGGATTGGCTCCCAACCCCATCGCCCGACCAAGCCCTGCGGTGACCTTTTCAAGCCAGCCGTGGCATAGTCGCCCTAACCGATTCGTCGCCTTTGCGGCCCTTGAAGCACATCAGAACATATGTCCAAGCAGTTGAAGACAAAAGACAAAGATCTGTTCGGCGGTGCCGAGACCAAGTCCGACGCGAAGCGCGCCCCGGCCAAGGCCGCGCCGCGCGGAACCGGCGGCGAGGCCGACTACACCGCGGCCGATATCGAGGTGCTCGAAGGCCTGGAACCGGTGCGGCGCCGGCCGGGCATGTATATCGGCGGCACCGATGAGAAGGCGCTGCATCACCTCTTCGCGGAAGTCATCGACAACTCGATGGACGAGGCGCTGGCGGGGCACGCGACCTTCATCGGCGTCGAGCTCACCGAGGACGGCTTCCTGACCGTCACCGACAACGGCCGCGGCATCCCGGTGGATCCGCATCCGAAGTTTCCCAAGAAGTCGGCGCTCGAAGTCATCATGTGCACGCTGCACTCCGGCGGCAAATTCGACTCCAAGGTCTACGAGACCTCGGGCGGCCTGCACGGCGTCGGCGTTTCCGTCGTGAACGCCCTCTCCTCGCTCCTCGAGGTGGAAGTGGCGCGCGGCCAGAAGCTGCATCGCATGACGTTCGAGCGCGGCCATCCCAAGGGCAAGCTCGAGGACCTTGGCAAGGTCAACAACCGCCGCGGCACCCGCATTCGCTTCAAGCCCGACACCGAGATCTTTGGCGCCAAGGCCGCATTCAAGCCGCAGCGCCTGTTCAAGATGACGCGCTCGAAGGCCTATCTGTTCGGCGGCGTCGAAATCCGCTGGAATTGCACGCCCGAATTGCTGAAGGGCGTCGAGGATGTGCCGGCGGAAGCGACGTTCCACTTCCCTGGCGGCCTCAAGGATTATCTGGCGGCGGCGATCCACGCCGACACGCTGGTGCATCCCGACATCTTCTCGGGCCAGTCGGGACGCAACGGCTCCCACGGCGCCTGCGAATGGGCGGTGGCGTGGACCGCCGATGCCGACGGCTTCCTTTCCTCCTACACCAACACCGTGCCGACGCCCGACGGCGGCACGCATGAATCGGGCTTGCGCAGCGCATTGCTGCGCGGCCTGAAGGACCATGCCGAGCGCGTCGGCCAGGGCAAGCGCGCGGCGTCCGTCACATCAGAAGACGTGATGGTGGGGGCAGCCGTGATGCTCAGCGTGTTCGTGCGCGAGCCTGAATTCCAGGGCCAGACCAAGGACCGTCTCGCCACGGCGGAAGCGCAGCGCATCGTCGAACAGGCGATCAAGGATCCGTTCGACCACTGGCTGTCCGGCAATCCGAACCAGGCCAACAGGCTGCTCGACTTCGTGATCGACCGCGCCGAGGAGCGCGTCCGCCGGCGGCAAGAGAAAGAAACCGCGCGCAAGACCGCCGGCAAGAAGCTTCGCCTCCCCGGCAAGCTCGCCGACTGCACCGACGCCGGCACCGAAGGCTCGGAGCTCTTCATCGTCGAGGGCGACTCGGCCGGCGGCAGCGCCAAGCAGGCGCGCGACCGCAAGACCCAGGCCGTGCTGCCGTTGCGCGGCAAGATCCTCAACGTCGCTTCCGCCGGCAAGGACAAGCTGACGGCAAACGCCCAGCTCTCGGACCTCATTCAGGCGATCGGCTGCGGCACGCTCGCGCATTATCGCGAAGAGGACCTGCGCTATCAGCGCATCGTCATCATGACGGACGCCGATGTCGACGGCGCCCACATCGCCTCGCTGCTCATCACCTTCTTCTACCGGCAGATGCCGCGGCTGATCGACGAGGGCCATCTCTATCTGGCGGTGCCGCCGCTCTACAAGCTGACCCACGGCCAGAAATCGGTCTACGCACGCGACGACGCCCACAAGGAAGCGCTGATCAAGAGCGAGTTCAACGCCAACGCCAAGGTCGAGGTGAGCCGCTTCAAAGGCCTCGGCGAGATGATGCCGGCGCAGCTTAAGGAGACCACCATGGATCCGTCCAAGCGGACCATGCTCCGCGTCGTGCTGCTCGCCGACGACCGTGACACCACGGCGGATTCGGTCGAGCGACTCATGGGCACCAAGGCCGAAGCACGCTTTGCCTTCATCTCCGACAAGGCCGAATTTGCCAACGACGACTTGCTCGACGTCTGAATCGACATCCTCAGGCAAAAGCCCCGGCTGTCAGGCCGGGGCTTTTTTGTTTCCGGCGACGGGTTTTCGCCTCCGGCGACAGGAATCGGCGACTCGGCCAACGACTCAGTCGCCGCCACGGGCGAAGCACGGCCTGCCTCCATTTTGGCCGCGCCCGACCTCCTAACGAAAAGTTACCAAAATCAGAAGTCGGACACCGCCGTAACTAATTGTATTTGCTGTATTTTTCAAAATCGCACGACACCTTTCCAAATCGCCGTAGGCTGGTGTTTTCCGGCGACTGTGCCTGCGCTGCAACAGCATTTCATTCGGAAACGTCTATAGTCCGGGCATCAGATCAATCGAACGAAGCGCTCGCGCCGAACCAAGGTTGGGGATTTAAGATGAAGAAGATTGCACTCGCTCTGACCGCCATCGCGGCAATGACCGGCTCGGCCTCCGCTGCTGACCTCGCTGCCCGCCCCTACGCGAAGGCCCCGATGGCTGCGCCCGTCGCGAACTGGACCGGCTTCTACGCCTTCGGTGGCGCCGGCGGCGGTCTCTCGGCTTCCGACCAGAGCATCCTCGACACCGCGACCGGCACCCCGCTGACGATTGCGCAGCGCCAGGGTGGCTCGGGCTGGTTCGGCACCGTCGGTATCGGTTACGACTGGCAGTTCAGCGGCACCTGGGTTGCCGGTATCTTCGCTGACGGCCAGTTCGGCAGCATCCGCGGCACCGTTCAGGATCCGCTGTTCGGCATCACCGGCAAGCAGAAGCTGGAAGACTCCTGGGCCGCCGGTGTGCGCCTCGGCTGGCTGGTTGCTCCGAACGTTCTCTCCTACGTCAACGGCGGTTACTCGGGCGCTCACTTCGGCAGCACGAGCTTCACCACCCTCGCCGGCGCTCCCGCTGGTGTTCACCTCGACGGTTACAACCGCAACGGCTGGTTCGTCGGTGGCGGCGTCGAGAACAACCTGAACATCTTCGGCATCCAGTCGCCCGGCTGGTTCATGAAGACCGAATATCGCTCGGCCTTCTACGACGCCAAGACCCAGCCGATCCTGATCGACGGCACCAACGTTCCGACGATCCACAGCGTTCGTGCCAACAACTGGAACCAGACGATCTCGACCTCGCTGGTCTACCGCTTCAACTGGACCGGTCCGGTCGTCGCGAAGTACTGATCTGACCTAAAGGTCATCGACGTCAAAAGCCCCGGCATCGCCGGGGCTTTTTTCGTTGGACAGTTGACGGACGGCGGCCCTCGCCTGTCGGGCCCGCATGCGCACATTGCCGCTTGCGGCCATTGTATCCGACCCAGCACCCGCTACTGTGAAGCCAAGCTTTCACGATCGCGCATATCCACGATTGCGCGACCGCGACGGAAGCAGGTCAGGGCGGTACTTGGGGAGGACGCATGCGCAGATTTCTGCTGATCGCGGGCCTGTTTGCACTCGCCGTGGGCCTGCTCTGGATCGGACAGGGAACGGGCACCGTCGCCTGGCCGCGATCGAGCTTCATGGTCAACCAGCTGCAATGGGCTGGCTATGGCGCGGCCATGGCCGGGTTCGGACTGGTCCTGATCTGGCAGAGCAACCAATAGAAGAAACGAAGGAAGCAAAGCATGACATCCAGCAAGTTCGATCTCCGCGGCAAGGTCGCGATCGTCACGGGAGGCAATGGCGGCATCGGGCTCGGCATGGCCCGCGGGCTCGCCGACGCCGGCGCCGACATCGCAGTGGTCGGACGCAACGAAACGAAATCCAGGGCGGCCGTCGACGATCTCAAGCAGCGCGGCGTCAAGGCGATCGCGGTCACGACCGATGTCGCCGACAAGGCGGCGATCGAGGCCATGATCGCGCGCGTGACCAAGGAGTTCGGTCGCATCGACATCCTGATCAACAACGCCGGCATGAGCATTCGCAAGCCCCCGCACGAGCTCGAGCTCGACGAATGGCACAAGGTGATCGATACCAACCTCACCAGCGCCTTCCTGTGCTCGAAGCTCGCCTATCCGGCGCTCAAGGCGTCCGGCAACGGCAAGGTGATCAACATCGGCTCGATGATGTCGATCTTCGGCGCGAGCTTCGCCACCGCCTATGCCGCCAGCAAGGGCGGCATCGTGCAGTACACGCGCGCCTGCGCCAACGCCTGGGCGCCCGACAACATCCAGGTCAACGCCATCCTGCCGGGCTGGATCGACACCGATCTCACCCGCGGCGCACGCAGCGAAGTCGCCGGCCTCCACGAGCGTGTGCTGGCGCGCACGCCCGCCAAGCGCTGGGGCGACATCGACGACTTCGCCGGCATCGCCACCTTCCTCGCCTCGCCCGCCTCGAACTTCGTCACGGGCACAGCGATCCCGGTCGACGGTGGCTTCTCGATCATGGCGTGAGCAGGCCTCACGCCGCACGAAAAAAAGCCCCGGGCAACGCCCGGGGCTTTGGCTTTTTGTTTGACGCCTTCTTTTATCTCAGTAGCGCGCGATGACCGGCGCGTCGAACTTGTAGCTTGCGCGAACCACCGCCCACTGAATGTCGCGCGGCTTGGCGTCGAACGTGTAGGTGCCCGCGGCGGTACCAGCGAGCTGGTAGCTCTGGTTCTGGAAGGCGGCGTAATTGTACTCGACGCCGATGATCCAGTTGCGGGTGATGCCGTATTCCCAGCCGGCGCCGACGGTCCAGCCGCTGGCCCAGTGGGTCGCGCCGCCCGAGCCCGTCGCCGGGTTCGGAACGGTGTCGGACACCGACAGGCGATTGTTCGCACCAGCGTAACCGCCCTTGATGTAGAGCAAATTGTTCTGGACGGTGAAGCCGGCACGGGCGACCACGGTCGCGAGCACATTCGTGCGCCAGGAGAACACGTCGTCAGCGGCGCCGAACACGGTATTCACGGCGGTGCCGCGATTGTCGAGGCCGGAGATGGTGCCTTCGAGACCGAACACGTAGTTGCTGGCCTGCCAGTTATAGCCGATCTGCGCGCCGCCCATGAGGCCGGAGCCGCGCTGACGGAAACCCTGCCCCGGCGCGAGATCGCCGAACGCGGTCGTGTTCGCGGAGTTGATCCACTGCTGATTGGTCCAGGCACCACCAATGTGGCCGCCGACATAGAAACCGGTCCAGTTGAACAGCGGCTCGATATAGGCAGGCGCCTTCGCGTAAGGCCGCGCGGCGAGATCGGCGGCAGAAGCAGCACCGGCGGCAACGAGTGCAGTGGTGCAGGTGAAGGCGGCAATCAACTTGGAACGCATGGTACACCCCGTGTCTTTGATGGGTGTACGCTCACACGCAGTTCTTACTCAAATTTGAATCAAGAAAGTTAACTGCGGGATTCGAAATGCACGCATCTGCATTCCGTTTGCGCTGTTGCACGCGCGCAACGCGTAAGCCGCGATTTAACGCGGCATTATCCCTACCAAATCGCAGCACGGCACGCGCTGCAATCTACGACACGCGCGCGATCGGCGATGACGACGCAATCGGCGAACGGACGTGCTCGGGCCGAACGCCGATCCCGATCAGGCGCGCCGGAATTTTCTGCAGCCACGGCACCGCCGTGATCAGCCGCACGATCAATGGCACCCTGAGTGGCGCATCGCCGCTCTTCAGCGCGCCGCTGATGATGTTGTTCTGCACGATCACCTGCATCGCCTGTGTCATCTTCACCGGAAACTCGCGGCGCCGCCGCACGGCATCGAGCAACTCTTCGGACGGCCGTTCGCTCAGCAAGGTCCGCGCCAGCAGGTTCGCGGTCGCGACCGCATCCTGCACCGCCAGATTAACGCCGACACCGCCGACCGGCGACATCGCATGCGCGGCATCGCCTATGCAGAGCAGCCCCGGTCGCGTCCAGCGCGGCAGGCGGTTGATGGCGACGGTGAGAAGCTTGACGTCGTCAAAGCTCTTCACGTCCGAGATTCCGGACTTCAGCACCGGCGCCATGCGCACGATATCGTCGAGCAGCGCCTGCAATCCCCTCGCCTTCACTGCTTCGTACTGCCCCTTGGCGATGACATAGGCGCATTGCCAGTAATCGCCGCGATCGAAGGTGATCATCATCCGGCCCGGGTCGATCCGCGCGAACAGGTCTTCGGTCTCGGTTGGCTTTCGGCCGACGCGAAACCACAGCACGTCCATGGGCGCGCCGATCTCGTCCACCGCCAGGCCGGCACGCTCGCGCACTGTCGAGTGGCGGCCGTCGCAGGCGATGGTGAGATCGGCCTCAACGTCGATCAGGCCTTCAGGCGTCTTCGCACGCACACCCGCGATGGTCTCGCCATTGCGGATCAGGTCGACCGCCTCGGTGTTCATCATCACCTCGAGCGAGGCGAAACGCTGGCCCGCCTCGCGTAGAAAATTCAGAAAGTCCCATTGCGGCATGAAGGCGATGAACGGGTACTTCGTGTCCAATCGGCTGAGATCCGCGATCCGCACCGGCGTGCCGCCGAACATCCCGTCCATCTTCTGCAGGCGTTGGTGCGGCAGCTTCAGGAACCCGTCGATCAGGCCGAGTTCGTCCATGACCTGCAGGGTCGAGGGATGCACGGTGTCGCCTCGGAAGTCGCGAAAGAAGTCCGCGTGCTTCTCCAGCACCACGACCTCGACCCCGGCGCGGCCAAGGAGATAGCCGAGCATCATGCCTGCCGGCCCGCCGCCGACGACGCAGCAGCGGACCTTTTTGGAACGGATCGGTGGTTGGTCAGATGTCATGATGGCCTGGCGCGTGGACGGTGCCGGGCAACTGTATCGCCGATTTGGGTCGACCGCGAAGTTTTGTCGCGCCCCCTCCGCGGGAATATACTCGCTCTCTGGTTGTTGTGCGCAATACGATCCTAGAAAGGGCCACAGGAGGAACGCTCAGCGTGGCATGGCTGCTTGCAGGCGTGGCAGTTTGGCTGGCGATCAATCTCGCGCTGGTCTATCTGCGTATGCGCCGAAGCCGGGACGAGGAAAGAGCCGATCCCGGCGTTTAGAGCCTGGACAATCGACGTTCCGCGGATGCCACGATCCGAGCCGGTGACTTCCAGTTCGAACGCGTCGGCTCCCGGCTTTGCTGGCGCGACGTAGCGAAAAGCCGGCCCGGCAAATTCGACGGTCCCGGCATTGGGCCCGCCATCGGCTGGCAAGCCTCAATTCTGGCTGCGGTTCGCGGTGCGAAAGCTCTTGATCTCGGACACGCTGCCATCGCGATAAGTCAGCTCCACCGAGACGACCTGGGTCGAAGGCGCGAGCTTCATGTAGAGCGGCATGCCAGCGCTCACTGCGGTGGGGTCGCGCATATCGCAGGCCGGCATCTTCAGCACCTGGTTCGGCACAGCGCTATCGACGCCGATGCGAACCTCGCGGATGGCGCAGCGGTACGACACGAGGTGCGTGTAGTAGACGAGCAGCCCGTTGAATTCGCGGAACGACAGCCAGCTGGTCGCCGTCATGTCGAGGATCTTGCGCTGGTCGCGGAGCAGCGCGGCCTCGGGGTCGAACTTGATCGGGAACGGGCCCTGCATGTCGCCGCCCTGGTCGACATAACGCACCTCGATGGTGCCTGCCGCAGCGTCGGGCGGCAGTTCGATCGACGGGTTCGGCATCCGCTTGCGGGTGCGCGGGTCGAGCGTGTCGATGAAACCGGTCTCGCGGAAATCGCCCTTGCCTGCGATGCGCCAGGAAATCCCCAGCGTCGGATCGGCGAACGAGAACGTCACGCTCCAGCCGCTGTTGTGGCGCGAGAAGCTTGCGATCGGCGCGTTGGTGGCTTCCTCCTTCGGCAGCTGCGGCACCGACACCGGCGGCAGCGCCGCCACCTTCTGCAGCGGCGGCTCGGCGCGGCGCGCCTCGGCGGTCGCGTCCTTCGCGATGCCGCCGAGGAAGACGTCGTCGACCATCTGGTCGAAATAGACCGGCACCTGCCTGTGCTTCACCGTGTCGGCCATCTCGCTGACGAGGCGGCGCGTGCGCTGGGCGACCTGCACGAGGTTCTCGCCGGGCTGCAGCAGCTCCTTGGCGAAGGTGCGCGTGAACACCGAATTGGGATTGGCGTCGTCGTTGGAGAGACGATCGAGCGCGGTCTGGCGGGGACCGGCCGAGAACACCGAGAACACGCCTTCGGGCAGTTGCATCGGCGCAAGCCCGCCGCCGCCGGCGACCGCGCGGGTGCCCCTGCGCTCGAACGGATTGTTGCGGCAAGCGTCGAACACCAGGATCGCAGTGCGCGCCTTCCTGTTCTGCAGACGCTCGACGACCCGGTCGGCGAGGATCGAGGCGTCACGCACCAGTTCCTCCTGGCCTTCGGTCGCCGCCGGCACGTCGGTCGGCAGCAGATAGTTCTGGCCGGCAATCTCGAAACCGTGGCCTGCATAGAAGAAGAACGCGGTGTCGCCCGGCTCGATCACACGGTCGAAGGCGAGCAGCGTCTCGGAAAATTGCTGGCGGTTCTGGTTCTCCGCGACCATCACCTGGAAGCCGAGCTGCTTCAGCGTGTCGCCCATGGTGCGCGCATCGTTGACGGCTTTCAGCAGTTTCGGGACATTCCTGTAGTCGTTGTTGCCGACCACGAGCGCGACGCGCTTCGCCGCCTCCGCAGGTGCCGCGAATGCAACCATGCCGGCGCCGAGGCCGAGAAGCATCACGAGCCGCGCTGCCAGATTTCCGAAAAGCCGAGACGTCATCGCTGATCCCCGTTGCCGGACGGCTTGACGGGAGCACCATCAGGCTAGGTTCCCTGCCGTTGTCTCATAGTCGGCTCAGCCCCAGCCGGGGTTCAACCCTCGGTGTCCGTGGTCCAGCGGACTGGCCCCGCGCGCTGGATGGTGGCAAATTTCACCGGAATCTGCTCTGTGTGAGCGGTATATTTGGCCGTGCCTGTCTGCCGAGGGTCTTCAGTGTATTGGTGCACCGACGAGGTCGAACCGCAGGTCCGTTTCGACCATTGGCGCGAGGTCCGCGCCAAGGGATTGTTCGGCGTCACCGCCGAGCTCGTGCGCGACCAGCGCCCTGCCTTCTTCGGCGAGATGTCGCTGCGCCGGTTCGGTGCGGCCGGCCTCGTCGAGCTGCGCGCCGCGCCCTACCAGGTCGAGCGCAGCCTGGCGGATATTTCCCGGGCGCCCGGCGACAGCATCTGCATCTATCAGCAGCTCGGCGGCGGCGGCTGGTTCGGCGGCATGCGCGGCAACGATTTCGCGATCGCCAATGGCGCCTTTGCCACCAGCCATACCGACCTGCCCTATCGCACCGCGCCGCTCGGCGCCGCTGGATTTCAGCTGCGCATCCTGAAGATTCCGGTCGACGCCTTGTCCGCCGAGGACAAGCGTGTCCGCGACCTCGCGCCAAAACAGTTCAACGACCACGCGCTGTCGGGCCTGCTCGCGTCCTGCTTTGCCGATCTCAGCGAAGACGGCAGCGAGCATGATACGGCACGGACGGCGCCACTGGTCGAGGCTCTGGCACAGCTGGCGCTGATCGAGCGCGGCATCCTGAGGCCCGGCAGCCGCCGGGGGCAGCACGCTCTGCGCGTGGGCCGCCTGTCGGTGGCGCAGCGCCTGATCGCTCAGGAGCTCCGGGATCCGAACCTGTCGCCGACGATGATCGCCGACCGTCTCGGCGTTTCGGTTCGCCACATGCACATGCTGTTCGAGATGGCGGAGCGGAGCTTCTCCCAGACCGTGACCGAGCAACGCCTCAAGCAGAGCCGCCAGTTGCTGCGCGAGGCGCCCGAGCGGCTGATCGCCGACGTCGCCGCCGCCTGCGGCTTCGAGAGCCTCGCGACCTATTACCGGGTGTTCCAGGCGGCCCATGGCATGGCGCCCGGCGATTTCCGGGCCAAGGCGGCGACCGGTGCCGGGATGGATGCCCGGATCGAAACCAAGCGAGAACATTGACCCGCCTGCCCGGGCGCTGGAAAACCTCAAATCCATCCGTAATTTGAGCAAAACACTAGGTTTTTTAGGGTCTTCCCGCGCCTGCTCCATTGACTTTGGCCGATTCCCGCCTATGTTCCGGAGCGACGCGGCTCAGCATCGAAGAGCGATTCCTGAGCCTTGCGCTTTGTTCGCGTGTGTCAGCACCCCCAGCTTCTTTGAGAGCGCGCCGTTTCGGGGTGGAACGCGACAGCCTTAATTACCCTCGATTCCGAACGGCGGTTTCGACCAGAGGCTCAATGTCCTTTTCAAATCTCGGACTATCCGAAAAAGTCCTCGCCGCAGTTGCGGCCACCGGTTACACCACCCCCACCCCCATCCAGGAACAGGCGATCCCCCACGTCCTTTCACGCAAGGACGTCCTTGGCATTGCCCAGACCGGCACCGGCAAGACCGCAGCCTTCGTGCTGCCGATGCTCACCATCCTCGAAAAGGGTCGCGCCCGCGCGCGCATGCCGCGCACGCTGATCCTGGAGCCGACCCGCGAGCTCGCGGCGCAGGTGAAGGAAAACTTCGACCGCTACGGCGCCGGCCAGAAGCTCAACGTGGCCCTGCTGATCGGCGGCGTCTCGTTCGGCGACCAGGACGCCAAGCTGACGCGCGGCGTCGACGTGCTGATCGCGACCCCGGGCCGCCTGCTCGACCACACCGAGCGCGGCGGCCTGCTGCTCACCGGCGTGGAGTTGCTCGTCATCGACGAAGCCGACCGCATGCTGGACATGGGCTTCATTCCCGACATCGAGCGCATCTGCAAGCTCGTCCCCTTCACGCGGCAGACCCTGTTCTTCACCGCGACCATGCCGCCGGAAAT
>JAEWBW010000435.1 GCA_023390955.1 Pseudomonadota bacterium | reverse complement strand
GCGACAGGCAGTACAGGATTTTTAGCCCGCGCAGATTGCCTTCAGGCCTGGCCGTGCCGATGAAGTCAGGCACCGGCAGGCCGATCGACCAGGGATCGCAGGCGTCCTCGCCAGCCATCGCCTGCATCATCAGCGCGGTGTCGGCGACATCGCGCGTGGTCGGCGTGACATAGGTCTGGTTGCCGAAGGCATCCTGGGCCTGGCTGTGCGCGATCACGCCATTGCTCTGCTTCAGGCCGACGACGCCGTTGCAGGCGGCAGGAATCCGGGTCGAGCCGCCGCCATCGGTGGCGATCGCCAGGGGCGCGATGCCGCTTGCGACCGCGACGGCCGCACCGCCGCTCGAGCCGCCGGACGAGCGCTGCGCACTCCAGGCATTGCGGGTGCGACCGAACAGCGGCGAATCCGTCAGGCACTTGCTGCCGAACTCCGGCGTCGTGGTCTTGCCGATCAGGATCGCGCCATGCGCGCGCAGCCGCGCCACAGCCACCGCATCCTCGGTCGGCACATTGTCCTTGTAGGGAACGGCGCCAAAGGTGGTGCGGACACCCCTCGTGTTCACGATGTCCTTGACCGTGACGGGAATGCCGCCGAGCAGCCCAAGCGGCTCGCCTGCCATCATCCGGCGCTCGGCGTCCTTTGCCTCCGCCAGCGCCTCGTCGCCGCACAGCGTGATGAAGCAGTTGAGCTCGGGCTGGAGTTTTTCGGCGCGCGCCAGCACGGCACTGACAATTTCGACCGGCGATACCTCCTTGCGGCTGATGCGCGCGCGCAGCTCAACGGCGGATAGAAGACAGAGATCGTCGCTCATGGAGAGGCTCGCAAATCAAGGTGGCGCGAACTTGCCAGCGCGGTCAGGCGCTGTCCATTTCTCCCGGCGCATGGCGGCAGTCTCATGCGACATCGGTGCAAGCACCGGCTACCAGTTCCAGGACATCTCCCGCGCCCACGGCGGATCGGCACCCGGGCGCGTGCAGGTCAGCCCGGCGCAGTCCGCTGCAAAGGAAAGCGCGCGGCGTAGCTCGTCGGTGCCGAGGGCTGCGAGCTGCGGCCTGCGCAGCCGTCCCTGCTTGTGCAGCGCGAACAGCAGCGCGGCCTGAAAACTGTCGCCGGCGCCGATGGTGTCGACAACGCTTACTTTCGGCGCTGTCACTTCGACCTGCCCAGCGGTCCTGTGCCAGGCGATCGCGCCGTCCTTGCCGCGGGTGATCACCACGAGGCTTGCGCCCTGCTCCAGCAGCTTGCCCGCCCTCGCCTGATATGGTTCGTCGCCAAAGAGATACGAAAAGTCGACGTCCGACATCTTGATGAGGTCGGCGCTGGCTGCGACTTCCGCCATGCGCGCGAGATAGGTCGGCTTGTCCCCGACCAGATTGGGCCGGCAGTTCGGATCGAACGCGATCGTCGACGACGCCGTCGCGTCCGCGATCAGCGCCAGGGTTTCCGCGGCACCCTTGTCGTTGACCAGCGTGGTCGATCCGACATGAACGACTTCGATACTCTCGAACGGAATGGATCCGCGCCGGTATGTCCAATTCTGCGACGCGGTACCGTTGTCATAGAAGGCGTAGCTGGTCTCGCCGTCGACGATCCGCGCGAAGGCGAGCGTGGCCTGCTGATCGCTCCGTGTGGCATAGCCGAGCACGACACTGGAGGCTTCCGCGTGGCTTGCGATCATCTGACCGAACATGTCGCTGGAGATGCCGCCGACGAAGCCGGTGGACGCACCGAGCCGCGCGAGGCCAATCGCGACATTGAGGCAGGAGCCGCCGACGACGGGAAGCACGGCTTCGCGGCCGTCCTTGTCCCGCGTCGGCACGAAATCAATCAATGCATCGCCACACGCGAGCAGCATCGCAAAAAGTCCTATCCGTTCGCCGGGCTTTGCCTCGTCGCCTCACCCTCCCATAGTGGGAGGGCGCAGGGAAGACCGGGAGCCCGCAGCTCCGTGGCGTCTGTGCATGAGATCTGTGTCCGCTGCACAGCGGAACTGCCAGCTTCAGGTGACGTTATGGAACCGATACCCTTGACGCAGATCAACGATGGACGCCACTCACCGGCGGCAGGCTGTGCGAACATTATCCGGGAGGCACGAGACCATGCGTTCATTCAACGCGATCTGCTTCATCCTTGGCGCGCTGCTCCTCACGACGTCCGCACAGGCGCAGACCAGCGACCAGCCTGCGCAACCTCCCGCGGCCGCAGCACCGGCAACACCGCCACCCCCGCCATCCGCAGCGCCTGCGACACCACCGCCTGACCCGGCCGCAGCTCCCGCTCCGCTCAAGCCGGCCGAGCTCGACGGACTGGTGGCGCCGGTCGCGCTCTATCCCGACACGCTGCTCGCCAATGTCCTGATGGCCGCAACCTACCCACTCGAAGTCGTGCATGCCGCAAGGTGGGTGAAGGAGAAAGAAAAGTTGACCAGCGACCAGCTCAAGGCCGCTGCCGAGAAGGAGCAATGGGATCCCAGCGTGAAGGCGCTGGTGGCCGCGCCGTCGGTGCTGCAGATGATGAACGACCAGCTCGAATGGACGCAGAAGCTTGGCGAAGCCTTCCTTGCGCAGCAGCAAGACGTCATGGACGCGGTGCAGCGGCTGCGGTCGAAAGCGCACGACCGCCAGAAGCTCGCGACCACCAGCCAGCAGGTCGTGACGGTACGCCAGGAACAGAACAGGCAGTTGATCTACATCGAACCGGCGTCGCAGGACACACTCTACGTCCCCTACTACGACCCGGCGGTGATGTTCGGGGATTGGGGGTACGCGGATTATCCGCCATACCCCTATTACTGGGGATACCCGGGCTATATTGCGGCCGGCGTCATCGCCACCGGCCTTGCCTTTGGCGCCGGCTATGCCCTTGGCCGCTGGCGATCCGGCTATTGGGGCGGCGGCGGTTATTGGGGCGGCAGCCGCATCAACTGGGGCGGCGGCGCCATCAACATCAACCGCGGCGCCCGCGTCGAACACTGGCAGCACAATCCCGCGCATCGCGGGGGCGCGCGCTACAACAATGCGAACCTGCAGCAGAAGTTTGGCGGCGGCGATCGCCGGCCGGCCGGCGGCCGTGACGGCGTGCGGCAGGGCATCGGACAAGGCGGCAACCGCGCCAATGTCGCCG
>JAEWBW010000298.1 GCA_023390955.1 Pseudomonadota bacterium | reverse complement strand
CCACGATCTCCATGAACTCTTCATAGTCGATCTCGCCCGCGGCGAGCCGCTCGCGCGACTTCCAGACGATGGTGCCGGAGCCGGTGCGCTCGCCGGCATGCCAGCCGTTCAGCATCGGGCCGCCCGAGAGCACGATCGCGGGCAGGTTGACGGTCGCAGCCGCCATCATGCAGGCCGGCGTCGTCTTGTCGCAACCGGTGGTCAGCACCACGCCGTCGAGCGGATAGCCGTAGAGGATCTCGACCAGGCCGAGATAGGCAAGGTTGCGATCGAGCGCCGCGGTCGGGCGCTTGCCGGTCTCCTGGATCGGATGGGTCGGAAACTCCATCGCGATGCCGCCGGCTTCGCGGATGCCCTCGCGGACGCGGTGCGCAAGCTCGATATGGTGGCGGTTGCACGGGGAGAGGTCATTGCCGGTCTGGGCGATGCCGATGATCGGCTTGCCCGATTGCAGCTCGGCGCGGGTCAGGCCGTAATTGAGGTAGCGCTCCATATAGAGCGCGGTCATGCCCGGGTTATGCGGGTTGTTGAACCATTCCTGCGAACGCAGATGGCGGCGGCTGCCGTTGGAGGCGGGCGCGTGCCCGTTGGTTGGCTTTTTTGTCATGGGTCTCTCCTCAGATGCACTCGCACGGGCCAACGGCTGGGATGGTCGGATGGTGCGATGCCCGGCGGCACGAACTTGCAGTAGCGGCCGCTTGCGGGCGAACGTTTCCTCACAATTTCGATACACCACGGGTGGTTGGTAACGCTATCATTTTGTGCGTCCTGCGACCATTCCGGCCAGCGCCGGCTGGCTGTCGGCGCGCTGCGCCAGCGAGCTTTGCCGCTCGATCACCGTGAAGCCGAGATCGAGCACGGGCTTCTCGGGACGCTTCCCCTCGATCGCCTCGATCAGCATCGTGGCAGCAGCGCTGCCCATCTCGTAGCGGTTGGTCCGCACGCTCGTCAGCGTCGGCACGGACGAGGCCATGAATTCGAGGTCGTTGAAGCCGATGATCGCGATCTGCTCGGGGACTGCGATCTCGCGCCGCCGGCATTCGAAGAGAACGCCGAGCGCGAGGTCGTCATTGGCGCAGAACACCGCGTCGATATCGGGCTCGCGCGCGAGCAGGTCGGCGAACAGCGCGCCGCCGAGCGTCACCGAGGTCGGTGTCGCCGTCGTCACGATCAATCTCTGATCGAACAGGCCCGCGTCCTTCATCGCCGCGACATAGCCGTCAAGCCGGCGCTGCACCCGCGGGTCCATCCGTGCGCCGACGAAGCCGATCTTGCGGCAGCCCTGATCGAACAGGTGCGACACCGCCGCGCGGGCTGCTTCATAGTGCGAAAAGCCGATCATCATGTCGACGGGACTGGGGCCGAGCTCCATGATCTGCACGATCGGGCAGTCTGCGGCCTCCAGCATCGCCCGCGATTCCGCGGTCTGGTCGATCCCGGTCACGATCAGCCCGGCCGGCTTCTGCGCAAGAAACAGACGCAGCAATTTCTCTTCCTGGAGAATGCTGTAGCGGGTGTTGGACAGCTGGATCGAGTAGCGATTGCCTTCGGAGGCGTCATAGATGCCGCGCAGCACGTCGGAGAAGACGTTGTTGGTCAGCGACGGGATCAGGACACCGATCACTTCGGTGCGTTGAGAGGCGAGGGCGCGTGCTGCGAGATTGGGCACATAGCCGAGCTCGCGCGCCGCACTCTCAACCCGCGCGCGTTTCGCGGTCGAGAGCGCCTCGGGATTGCGGAAGAAACGAGATGCCGTGATCGGGCTCACACCGGCGAGCTCGGCCACTTCCGCCAGCCGTATTTTGCCTGACTTGGTGCGCGTTCTTCCCATTAATTGCTCATAGCACAGCCCTTTTGCTAACGAAAGGAAAGTTGACAGCGCTACCAGACCAGACTAACCAAAGACAAATTGCCAAAGCCGCACAAACTGCCGACAATGCGCCCTGACAAATCGGGCTTCGATCGGTGAAGTCTGAGAAAAACAAGACGGTGGCGGCGCACATGCGTTGCGTGCCTTGAGGAGGGAGCTAGATGTCGTCTGTGCAAATCCGCGACGTGCGGAAATCGTTCGGTAATTTTGAAGTTCTGCACGGTGTGACGGTCCCGATCGAGGACGGCCAGTTCGTGGTCCTGGTCGGCCCCTCCGGCTGCGGCAAGTCGACCCTCCTGCGCATGCTCGCCGGTCTCGAGAACATCACCTCGGGCACGATCTCGATCGGTGATCGCGTCGTCAACAATGTCCAGCCCAAGGAGCGGGACATTGCGATGGTGTTCCAGAACTACGCGCTCTATCCGCACATGACCGTCGCCGAGAACATGGGCTTCTCGCTGAAGCTGCGTAACGCCGGCTCGGACGAGATCAGCAAGCGCGTCAAGCGCGCCGCCGAGATCCTCGCCCTGACGCCGCTGCTCGAGCGCTATCCGCGCCAGCTGTCCGGCGGCCAGCGCCAGCGCGTCGCCATGGGCCGCGCCATCGTGCGCGATCCGCAGGTGTTCCTGTTCGACGAGCCGCTGTCGAACCTCGACGCCAAGCTGCGCGTCGCCATGCGCACCGAGATCAAGGAGCTGCACCAGCGGCTGAAGACCACCACCGTCTACGTCACCCACGACCAGATCGAGGCCATGACCATGGCCGACAAGATCGTCGTCATGCATGACGGCATCGTCGAGCAGATGGGCACCCCGCTCGAGCTCTACGACAAGCCCGACAACCAGTTCGTGGCCGGCTTCATCGGCTCGCCGTCGATGAACTTCCTCAAGGGTCACGTGCGCGTCAACGGCGTTGCGACCTTCGAAGGACCGAACGGCGTCAAGCTGCCGCTCAAGTCGGCGCCGGCGGCCTCCGACGGCCGTCCCGCGGTCTACGGCGTCCGTCCCGAGCACTTTACCATCGCCGATGACGGCGCCGAGGCCGAGATCGTCGTGGTCGAGCCGACCGGTTCTGAGACCCAGGTGTTCGCCAAGCTCGGCGGCGAGCAGGTGGTCGCGGTCTTCCGCGAGCGCCACCAGTTCAACCCGGGCGACAAGGTGCGGCTGAAGCCGGATCCGGCGCTGGTTCATCTGTTCGACGACGCGACAGGCAAACGCATGTAGCGGCGCTCAAAGTCGAGCCGGCACAAACACAAATCAAAACGCCGGCTCGATCATAAATTAAAATCAAGGGAGGAAACTGATGAGTGATTTCAACAGGCGTGATCTGCTCAAGGCCGGCGTCGGCGGCGCGGCCTTGCTGGCCGGCCCGGGCATCGTTCCGGTCCGCGCTGCGACCTGGAACAACACGCCGGAGCCGAATGCTTCGATCCGCGTGCTGCGCTGGAAGCAATTCATCCAGGCCGAGTTCGACAAGTTCGCCGAGCAGACCAAGAAATTCTCCGAGAAGACCGGCATCAAGGTGAAGCTCGAGGCCGAGTCCTGGGAAGACATCCGCCCGAAGGCCGCGGTTGCCGCCAATGTCGGCGCCGGCCCTGACCTGATCATCGGCACGCTCGACGACCCCTTCAAATTCCCCGAGAAGCTGATCGACATGACCGACGTCGCCGACTATCTCGGCGCGCAGTATGGCGGTTGGTATCCCGTTGCCGAACGCTACGGCAAGAAGGGTAACAGCTGGATCGCGATTCCGCAGGGCGCGACCGGCGGCTGCCTCAACTACCGCATGAGCCATGTGAAGGCCGCGGGCTTCGACGAATTCCCCAAGGATACCGCGGGCTTCCTGAAGCTGTGCCAGGCCCTGAAGAAGAACGGCACGCCGCCGGGCTTCGCACTCGGCCATGCCACGGGCGACGCCAATGGCTGGTGCCAGTGGGCGCTGTGGTCGCATGGCGGCAAGGTCGTCAACGACAAGAACGAGGTCGTGATCGACTCGCCGGAGACGATCGCCGCGCTCGAATACGTCAAGCAGCTCTACGAGACCTTCATCCCGGGCGTGCTGTCGTGGAACGACAGCAACAACAACAAGGCCTACCTCAACGGCGAACTCAGCCTGACCCTGAACGGCATCTCGATCTGGACGGTCGGCAAGAACTCGCCCGATCCGAAGCAGCAGGAGATCGCCAAGGACACCAACCACGCGCCGATGCCGATCGGCCCCGTGGGCGTGCCGACCGAGCAGCAGAACGTGCTGGTCGCCTACGGCTACAAGCACTCGAAGTATCCGAAGGCGGTCAAGGAATACATCAAGTACATGTGGGACAAGGAGAACTACGACGCGTGGGAAGTCGCCTCCAACGGCTACGTCTCGCCGCCGCTCCCGGCCTACAATGAGAACCCGGTCTGGACCTCGGATCCGAAGATCACGCCGTTCCGTGACTGCATGAAGCGCTGCCGCGACAACGGCTATGCCGGCGATCTCGGCTACGCCTCGGCTGCCGTCATGGGCGACTTCGTCGTGGTCGACATGTTCGCGGAAGCGGCCTCCGGCTCGGCGA
>JAEWBW010000197.1 GCA_023390955.1 Pseudomonadota bacterium | reverse complement strand
GGCCGCGCCAGCTTCTCCTCCAGCACCACCTGCGTGGCGCGCAACACGCGCTCGTCCTCGCCCTCGGCGTAGATCACGCGCACCGGCTGGGTCTTGGCCTTGGCGAACATCGGCTTCATCACGAGGCCGGAGCGGAAGGCGAAGCGCTCGAGCAGCGCGGTGTATTCGTCGAAATTGGTGATGGGACGCGTCGCAACGCCCGACTCCATCGCAGCCTTCGCCACCGCCGGCGCGATGCGCAGGATCAACCGGGGATCGAAGGGACTCGGGATCAACGATCCCGGGCCAAAACCTTGCGTCTCGCCGGTGTCAAAGCCCTGCGCCACCGCATCCGACGGCGCCTCGCGCGCGAGCTGCGCAATGGCCTCGACCGCGGCGTGCTTCATCTCCTCGTTGATGGCGGTGGCGCCGACGTCGAGCGCGCCGCGGAAGATAAAGGGGAAGCAGAGGACGTTGTTGACCTGGTTCGGATAGTCGGAGCGTCCGGTGCAGATCATGGCGTCGGGGCGCGCCTTGCGGGCCTCCTCCGGCATGATCTCCGGGGTCGGGTTGGCGAGCGCCATGATTAGCGGCTTTTCGCCCATCGCCTGCGCCATCTCGGGCTTGAGCACGCCCGGGGCCGACAATCCGATGAAGATGTCGGCGCCGCCGATAACGTCGCCGAGCGTCCGCTTGTCGGTCTTCTGGGCATAGACCGCCTTCCAGCGATCCATCGAGGTGTTGCGGCCCTCGTGCACGAGGCCGTCGATGTCACAGACCCAGATGTTCTTGCGCTGCGCGCCCATCGACACCAGCAGATTGAGGGTCGCGATTGCCGCGGCCCCTGCCCCCGACGCCACGATCTTCACATCCGACAGCTTCTTGCCGTTCAGCCGCAGGCCGTTGGTGATGGCGGCGGCGACAATGATCGCGGTGCCGTGCTGGTCGTCATGGAAGACCGGGATCTTCATGCGCTCCTTCAGCTGCGCCTCGATCTCGAAGCATTCCGGCCCGCGGATGTCCTCGAGATTGATGCCGCCGAAGGTCGGCTCCAGCGCGGCCACCGTCTCGACCACGCGCGAGATCGTGTCGGCGGCGATCTCGATGTCGAATACGTCGATGCCGGCGAATTTCTTGAACAGGACCGCCTTGCCCTCCATGACGGGCTTCGACGCCAGCGGACCGATATTGCCGAGCCCGAGCACGGCGGTACCGTTCGAGACCACGGCGACGAGATTGGCGCGCGTCGTGAGCGATGCGGCCTCGGACGGATTCTTGGCGATCTCGGTGCAGGCCGCGGCGACGCCGGGCGAATAAGCAAGCGCGAGGTCGCGCTGGTTGGCGAGCGGCTTGGTCGCCTGGATCTCGAGCTTCCCGGGTCGCGGCAGTCGGTGATAGGCCAGTGCCGCCTGGTGGAGATCATCGGAATAGGACGACATGCGTGTCTCGCCTTACGTTTTCGGTCTCAAAACCTCAATCCTCACCCGGGCTCAAACCTTGCGGCGTATTCCGGGCTGTGGAAACGGGATGAAGCACGCCCGGCGCCTTGGTGGCAACATCCGATTGCGCGACCATCAACAGACAGCGTTGTCAAATCTTTGAAAACCATAGCTTTCTCTGGACCGCACGCTGCATTGCGAATATGGCAGGTTGTTCTGCCCGGAACTGGCAACTGGAGCTTTCCTGCATGCGTCGCCTCCTGATCGGTCTCATCGTTCTGATCGTTCTTTTGGGCCTGGCGGGCGGCGGATGGCTCGGCTTCAACCTCTATGTCCAGCACCGCGCGACGGCCGAGGTCGAGGCAGTGTTCGAGCAGATCCGCAGCGGAGGCGGCAAGGCCAGCCGTGGCAAGATCGGCTTCGAGCTCGCGACCCGGACGCTGACGATCGAGGACATCACTGTCGAGCCCATCTCGCTTGGCCAGATCAAGATCGCGAAGGTCACGGCAGTCGGTGTACGCCAGGCCGACGAGAGCCGCTTCTCGGCTGACGGCATCGAGGTAGCAGGCGTCGAGGCCGCCTTGACCTACAACGAGCCGGTCAAGGTGAAGGCCAACTACAAGATCCCGCAGATCACCGTTCGCGACTTTTCCGGTTCGACCCGTGCCGTCGGCGCACCGGCGTCCGGCGACCTGCTCGACATGTACCGCGTGATACTCGCGCAATATGAAACGATCACGGCGTCCTCGATCGTGGCGCCGACCATCACGGTCAATACCGATGCTGGCGCAGGAAACCCTGGCGGCGGAGAGTTCGTCTATTCGGGGCTGACGGTCCAGAACATCAACCGGGGCAAGATCGATACGGCGAAGACCGATCGCCTTACTTACACGCTCGATGTGACCCGGCCGGGCATGCCCGGCAAGATGACGGGCGAGCTGTCCGGCATGACCGTCCATGATTTCGACGGCAGTGCGATCGCAGCCGCACTCGATTCGAAGGGATCCAGCGACGACAATTTCCACAGGATCTATCGGCGCATCTCGGCCACTTCCTACACCGTGACGATGCCGCAGGGCGTACGTACGCAAATCGACGGCTTCATTGTCGACGACATCGCGATCCAGCCGTCGAAATTCCGCCCGGCCGAGATCATGGCGCTGGTGCCCGCAAGCGGTTCGCCTCCGCCTACCCTTGCGCAATCCCGCGACATGATCGGCAAGCTGGCCGATTTCTTCGAAGGCTTCCGCATTGGCAAGACCGAGATCGGCAAGCTTGCGATCGAGACGCCGCAAGGGACGGCCAGGCTTAATGCCCTCAGTTACGATCAGAGCGAACTGGCGCTGCAGGGGCTTGTTGCGCCCACCGTTCATGGCGGGCAGTTCAAGATGGAGCGCTTCGCGCTCAAATCGTTCAGAGCCGCGAGCCTGCTGCGCTGGATGGCCGGCTCGATCGATCCCGTCCGAACTCCCTCGGTCGATCAAGCCTTCGGCCTGTTCGCCGTGCTCGACGGTGCTGAGATCAAAGGCGTGGTGGCGCCATACAAGACCTCCGGGAAGAAGTTCACGATCGACACGTTGAGCCTGGATTGGGGTGCGCTGGTGAACTCGATCCCGAGCAAAACCAATGTCGTCACCAGGATGGTGATCCCAATGGATCCTAAAGATCCGGCCCATCGCCAGGCGATCGCAGCCGGGATCGACGAACTCGCGATCGATCTCGATATCGGCGCGGCCTGGGCGGAATCATCCAAAATCCTGACGCTGGCGCCTGTCGACCTCGACATCGGCGGCCTCGGCAAGGCGCAACTGCGCGTCACGCTGAACAATGTGCCGCGGGGCCTGTTCGCGACCGACTTGATGCAGCTAATCGGCCAGGCCGCCCAGGTCGAGGCCGGGGTGATCGAGTTCTCGCTGCGCGACAAGGGCGGTGTCGATTCCGTAACCGCTTGGAGTGCACGGCTGCAAAACGTCAGCCGCGACGCCGCGCGTCGGACGGTCGTCGACAGCGTGAGAGTGGATGGCGCGAAGATCGCTGCCGGCAATCCTGATGTGGGAACGGTGGTCGATGCCATCGCAAGTTACGTCGAGACGCCGGGCCAGACGCTCGTCATCAAGCTAACGCCGCGCGCCAAGGCGCCACTGATGCAATTGATGCAGCTCATGCAAATCGACCCGCAGGCGGTGCTGGCGCAATTCCGGATCGAGGCGTCGACGGGGTTGTAGGGATTCATTCTCCGTCATGGCGAGCGTAGCGAAGCAATCCAGAATCTTCCCGCGGAGGGACTCTGGATTGCTTCGCTTCGCTCGCAATGACGACGTGGAGAAAGCCTCGCCCCGCATGGGGAGAGGCGAAGCCGCTTACTTCTGCGGCAGGTTCACCCGCACATGCAGTTCGCGGAGCTGCTTTGTCGACGGCTCCGACGGCGCGCCCATCAGCAGGTCCATGGCCTGCTGGTTCATCGGGAACAGCGAGATCTCGCGCAGATTGTTGGTGCCACAGAGCAGCATCACGATGCGGTCGACACCAGCCGCCATGCCGCCATGCGGCGGCGCGCCGTACTGGAAGGCGCGGTACATGCCGCCGAAGCGGTCGACCACTTCCTGCTCGCCGTAGCCAGCGATCTCGAACGCCTTCACCATGGCTTCCGGCACGTGGTTGCGGATGCCGCCGGAGGCGATCTCGTAGCCGTTGCAGGTGATGTCGTACTGGAACGCCTTGATGGTCAGCGGGTCCTGTCCCTTGAGCGCTTCAAGACCACCCTGCGGCATCGAGAACGGGTTGTGCGAGAAGTCGACCTTCTTATCGTCCTCGTTGTACTCGTACATCGGGAAGTCAACGATCCAGGCGAGCTCGAACCGCTCCTTGTCGGTGAGGTTCAGCTCCTCACCGACCTTGTTGCGGGCGAGGCCCGAGAACTTCCAGAACTTGTCGGGATCTCCGGCAACGAAGAAGGCGGCATCGCCTTCCTTGGTACCGATCTGCGCGCGGATCGCAGCGGTGCGCTCCGGCCCGATATTGTTGGCCAAGGGACCAGCCCCCTCGCCGCCCTCGCGCCACATGATGTAGCCGAGGCCGGGCTGGCCTTCGCCCTGCGCCCACGAATTCATGCGGTCGCAGAAGGCGCGGCTGCCGCCGCCGGTGGCCGGGATCGCCCAGACCTGGTTCTTGGGGTCTTCGAGCATGCGCGCGAAAACCTTGAAGCCGGAGCCGCGGAAGTGCTCCGAGACGTCCTGCATCTCGATGGGATTGCGCAGGTCCGGCTTGTCGCTGCCGTATTTGCGCAGCGCTTCGGCGAACGGAATCCGCCGCCAGTTCTTGCTGACCGGCTTGCCCTTGGCAAACTCCTCGAACACGCCGGTGATCACAGGCTCCATCGCCGCGAAGACGTCTTCCTGAGTGACAAAACTCATCTCGACGTCGAGCTGATAGAACTCGCCCGGCAGACGGTCGGCGCGCGGGTCCTCGTCGCGGAAGCAGGGCGCGATCTGGAAGTAGCGGTCGAAACCGGACATCATCAGCAGCTGCTTGTACTGCTGCGGCGCCTGCGGCAACGCATAGAACTTGCCGGGATGGATGCGCGACGGGACCAGGAAGTCGCGCGCGCCTTCCGGCGAGGACGCAGTCAGGATCGGCGTGTTGAACTCGAAGAAGCCCTGCCCCTCCATGCGCCGGCGCATCGACTTGATGATCTCGACGCGCGTCATGATGTTCTGGTGCAGTTTCTCGCGACGCAGATCCAGGAAGCGGTACTTCAGGCGGATGTCTTCGGGATATTCCTGATCGCCGAACACCGGCAGCGGCAGGTCGCCGGCCGGACCCAGCACCTCGATCTCCGTGACATAGATCTCGATCTTGCCGGTCGGCAGATCGTCATTGTCGGTTCCCTCGGGGCGGCGGCGGGCCTTGCCGTCCATCCGCACCGTGAATTCCGAACGCAGCTTCTCGGCCTGCGTAAACGCCGGCGAGTCCGGGTCGACCACGCACTGGGTCAGGCCGTAATGGTCGCGCAGGTCGATGAACAGCACGCCGCCATGGTCGCGGACGCGATGGACCCAGCCTGACAGGCGGACCGTCTCGCCGATGTTGCTCTCGCGGAGCGCGCCGCATGTATGTGACCGGTAGCGATGCATGGTCGTCCCAAAATCAATGTCGGAGGATCGAATCGGACGGCTGAATTGGCCGGTCCGAAGTTGCGGCAGGGTTTACCCGACGAGACCCGGTGCGGCAACTCGGGGAACGCCCTGTTTTGGGTCGAAAAGAGCCAATTTTGGCCGATCGGGGCGTCAGCCTTTGCCATCAGGCGTTCCACGCCTATCTTATGGACATGACGGTCCATTTCCCCTTCCAAAACTCCTATTCCGCGCTGCCGGACAGCTTTTTCGCCCGGGTGGCGCCGACCCCCGTGGCAGCCCCCCGGCTGATCAAGCTGAACCGGCCGCTAGCGCTTACGCTCGGGCTCGATCCGGACCTGCTGGAGACCCCCGAAGGGGCGGAGATCCTCGCCGGCAAGCGCGTGCCTGAGGGGGCCGATCCCATCGCCATGGCCTATGCCGGCCACCAGTTCGGCAACTTCGTGCCCCAGCTCGGCGACGGCCGCGCCATCCTGCTCGGCGAGGTCATCGACAAGGACGGGGCGCGCCGCGACATCCAGCTCAAGGGATCGGGCCCGACCCCGTTCTCCCGCCGCGGCGATGGCCGCGCCGCGCTCGGGCCGGTGCTGCGCGAGTACATCGTCAGCGAAGCCATGTTTGCGCTGGGCATTCCGACCACGCGCTCGCTCGCCGCCGTCGTCACCGGCGAGCATGTCCGGCGCGAGACCGCGCTGCCGGGCGCCGTGCTGACGCGCGTCGCATCGAGCCACATCCGCGTCGGCACTTTCCAGTTCTTCGCCGCCCGCCGCGACACCGAGGCAGTCCGGCAACTTGCCGACCATGTGATTGCGCGCCACTATCCGCATCTGCGCGACGATGCGCGCCCGTATCACGCGCTGCTTGGCGCCGTCGTCGGCCGGCAAGCCGAACTCGTCGCGCGCTGGCTGCTGGTCGGCTTCATCCATGGCGTGATGAACACCGACAATTGCTCGATCTCCGGCGAGACCATCGATTACGGCCCCTGCGCCTTCATGGATGCCTACAATCCCGCGCAGGTGTTTTCCTCGATCGACGAGATGGGCCGCTACGCCTATGCCAACCAGCCGCGCATCGCGCTGTGGAATCTGACGCGGCTCGCCGAATGCCTGCTGCCGCTGTTCGACCCCGACCAGGAGACGGCGATCGCGCAGGCGCAGGAAATTTTGGGCGCCTTCCCGGAGATCTTTGGCCAGGCCTATCAGGCGGGACTGCGCAAAAAGGTCGGTTTGTTCACGGAGCGTGACGGCGACGAGGCGCTGATCCAGGACCTGCTCGACGCCATGGCAAAGAACCAGGCCGATTTCACCCTCACCTTCCGCAAGCTGGGCGATGCCGCGGCCGGCGACAGCGATGTCCGCGGCCAGTTCATGGACCCCGCAGCTTTCGACGAGTGGGCAACTCGCTGGCACGCGCGCACGGCACTGGAGCCGCAGACCGCGGATGAGCGGCGCGCGGCGATGCACGCCGTCAATCCGCTGTTCATCCCGCGCAACCACCGTGTCGAAGCCGTGATCCAGGCCGCCGTCAACAATGACGATTACGCGCCGTTCGAGGAGCTGGTGAAGGTGCTGGCCAAACCGTTCGAGGCGCAGCCGGAGTTTGCCGCCTACGCCGATCCGCCGCTGCCGGACCAAATGGTGCTGCAGACGTTTTGCGGGACGTGAGGCACGCCGCGGGCCGCGGCGAAACGTCCCTCTGAACGGCTTGCCTGTGGACGTCTGGCGCCGCGGGAACCGCTGTCATCTTCCTGAAACACACGCGCTCTAACGGCTGGCGATCGTTCTCCAGTCATGACAAGCGCGCGCCATGCCCTTCAAATTCATCCACCTCACCGACACGCATTTTGCGCGACCGGGCCAGAAGCTTTACGGCCTCGATCCCCGCGCCCGGCTGGATGCCGCGATTGCCGACATCAACACGCATCACAGTGACGCCGAATTCGCTGTGGTGACCGGCGACCTCACCCATTGGGGTGAGCCGGAGGCCTACGCCAACTTCGCCGAGGCGATGGCGGGGCTGAAGATCCCCTCGATCGCCATGGTCGGCAACCACGACAAGCGTGTTGCCTGCCTCGACGGGCTCAGAATCGCGCCGCGCGATGCCAACGGCTTTGTGCAGGGCACGCGCGCCACGCCCCATGGCCTGTTCGTCTTCCTCGACACGCTGGACGAGGCCAGCCATGCCGGCGAGATGTGCGCAAAGCGTCTCGGCTGGCTCGGCGAGAAGCTGGCGGCAGCACCTTCGGACATGCCGTTCGTCGTGTTCATGCATCACCCGCCCTTCCCGGTCGGCGTCCACGCCATGGACGAAATCGCGCTGAAGCAGAGCGCTGACTTCGCCGAGGTGATCGCGCCGTATCGCGCGCGCATCCGCCATATCTTCTTCGGCCATGTGCACCGGCCGATCTCCGGCAGCTACGGCAAGATTCCCTTTTCCACCCTGCGCGGCACCAATCACCAGGTCTGGTTCGAGCTGGATGCTAGCGCGCCGCACCTCGCCAGCCACGAGCCGCCGGCCTATGGCGTCGTGCTGATCGACGAGGAGAATTTGGTCGTGCACAGCCACGACTTCCTCGACACCAGCCTGCGCTTCCCCTTCGCCCCGCCGGCGGGGATGAACGACCGCGACTACGCCCTCAATTTCGCGACGCCGTGAGATGAGCCTGGCCGAGCCCGCGCCGCTCACCCTCACGACGGCGGCGCCGCCGCGCCTTCGCATTCTCGGGCGCATCGGCAGGAGCGTGAAGACCTCGCTGCCGGCCTATCTGCTGCTGTCGCCCTCGCTGGTGTTCCTGGCGCTGTTCACCTATGGCGCGGTCGGACAGGTCTTCGTCGACGCGCTCTACCAGCGCGCGACGCCGAAGGCACCGGTCAAGTTCGTCGGCCTCGACAATATCACGGCTGTGCTGGCCGATCCCGCCTTCACCGGCGCCGTGGTCAACAATTTGATCTATGCGGCCGGCACCATCGTGCCGAGCATCGCGCTGGCGCTGCTGTTCGCGCTGGCGCTGGCGCGCACCAGCGCGGTGACCAGCGCGCTGCGCGCCGCGCTATTCCTCCCCGTCCTGATCCCGATGGTCGCGGCCTCGGCGCTGTTTCTTTTCATCTTCCTGCCCAATGTCGGACTGCTCGATCACTATGTCGGCCGCCTGCTGCCGGTGCTGCCGAACTGGCTCGGCGATCCCGATATCGCGCTGTCCGCGATCATGGTGATCACGATCTGGAAGAACGCCGGCTATTACATGCTGTTTTTCCTCGCGGGCCTGCAGGCCGTGCCGGAGGACGTGATGGAGGCCGCGCATCTCGATGGCGCCGGTCCCTGGCAGCGGTTGCGCCACATCATCCTGCCCGAGCTCAAGCCCACCTTCCTGTTCGTCACCGTGATCGCGGTGCTGCAGGCGGTGACGCAGGTCGACCACGTCTTCGTCATGACCAAGGGCGGGCCGGCGAACTCGACCAACCTCGTGCTGTTCTACATCTACCAGCAGGCGGTCGAGCATTACGACGTCGGCAAGGCCTCCGCCGCAACCCTGCTTTCGCTCGCGGCCCTGATGGGGCTGACCGCGATCTCGTTCCGCTCGCTCGCCAGCCGCGGGGGCGGCGCATGAAGCTGTTCGCCGACCAGCCGCTGGCGACGCGCGGCGAGATCACGCCAAAGCTCGGCTTCGGCCTCGTGATCCTGCTGGTGCTGGTCTGGCTGATCCCGTTTCTGTGGATGGTGGTGGCGACGCTGCGGCCGCCCTCGGATGGCATCAACGCCATGGCGGTGCTGCTGCCGTCATTCGTGCCGACGCTCGACAACATCAAGGACGCCTGGGAGATCGGCGACTTCCCGCGCTACACGCTGAACACCACTTTCATCTGCATCGGCATTCTGCTGGTGCAGTTCGTCACCGTGACCATGGCGGGCTTTGCGTTTGCGCGGCTCGAATTCGCCGGCAAGACGCTGATCTTCTACCTCTTCCTGATGCAGCTGATGCTGGTGCCGGTGCTCTTGATCGTGCCGAACCTGTCGCTGGTGGCAAAGCTCGGCCTCTACGACACCCTCACCGGCGTGATGCTGCCGTTCTTCGCGTCCGCCTTCGGCACCTTCCTGATGCGGCAGGCCTTCGAGGCCATTCCGGCCGAGCTGGAGGACGCAGCCCTGATCGACGGCGCCGGCGTGTTCCAGCGCATCCGCCACATCTACATCCCGCTGTCGCTGCCGAGCTTCTCGGCTTTCGCCATCGTCTCCGTCACCAGCCACTGGAACGACTTCATCTGGCCGCTGATGGTGATCAATTCGCCGGACAAGCGCCCGCTCACGGTCGGCCTGTCCGTCTTCACCGCCACGGCCGAGGGCACCCAGGCCTGGGGCACGATCGCTGCCGGCACCTTGATGGTGATCGCGCCGCTGCTCGTTACGTTCCTGATCTTCCAGAAGCGCTTCATCAGTTCGTGCGTCACCTCAGGCATCAAATAGGAGATTTTTCGATGCTGTTCTCCCGCAGGCTCACGCTTGGCCTCGCCGTCGCAGGAAGTCTGGCCGCATCCTTCGCTCTTCCGGCTATCGCCGGCGAAGGCCCGACCGAGATCGATCTGTTCTTCCCGGTCCCCGTCGACGGCAAGCTCGCCCGCGACATGGGCACCATGATCAAGGAGTTCAACGCCAGCCAGGGCGACGTGAAGGCGACCGCCGTCTACACCGGCTCCTATGACGACACGCTGATCAAGACCCGCGCCGCGATCAAGGCCGGCAAGCCGCCGTCAGCCGTGATCATGTCGGCGAACTTCCTGCTCGACATGCAGATCGAGAACGAGCTGACCAATCTCGACAGCCTGATCGCCGCGGACGGCACCACCAAGGACCAGTTTCTCGGCCAGTTCTTCCCGGCGCTGCACGGCAACGCCGTGATCAACCGCTCGGTCTATGGCGTGCCCTTCCACAATTCGACGCCGCTGCTCTACATCAATGCCGACCAGGCCAAGGAAGCCGGGCTCGATCCGAGCAAGCCGCCGCAGACCTGGGCTGAAGTGACCGACTGGGCCAAGAAGCTCACCAAGCGCGATGGCGACAAGGTCACCCGCTGGGGCCTCGCCATTCCCTGCGCCTACGACTATTGCGGCTGGATGATGGAAACGCTCACCATGACGAATGGCGGGCGCTACTACAACGAGGAGTTCGGCGGCGAGGTCTATTACGATACGCCCTCGATGCTGGGCGCGCTGACCTGGTGGAACGACCTCGTCTCCAAGCACAAGGTCCACGCCCCCGGCGCCCAGCCTGGTGCTGCCGTCTCGACCGCCTTCATCTCCGGCAATGCCGCGATGATGATGCTGTCGACGGGTTCGCTGACCTATGTGCGCGACAACGCCAAGTTCAATTACAAGGTCGCGTTCATCCCGCGCAACGTTCGCAACGCCGTGCCGATCGGCGGCGCCTCCCTGATTATTCCGGCCGGTCTCGAAGCCGACAAGCAGAAAGCCGCCTGGAAGCTGATCAAGTGGATGACCTCGCCCGAGAAGAGCGGCTGGTGGAGCCGCGCCACCGGCTACTTCGCGCCCAACATGGCCGCCTACAAGACGCCTGAGATGATCGAGTTCCTGAACAAGAACCCGGACGCCAAGACCGCGGTTGAACAGCTCGACGTCGCCAAGCCCTGGTTCGCGACCTACAAGACCGTGCCCGTGCGCAAGACCCTCGAAGACGAAGTGCAGCTGGTCCTGAACGGCAAGAAGCAGCCGAAGGAGGCCCTCGTCGCAGCGCAGAAGGCCGCCGACGAGCTGCTCAAGCCCTACAATGCCGAGACCTCGCTGAAGCTGCCCTGAGGCAGCCGGCATCGGTGAACTGATTTCGGCGCCCCGTCATGCGGGGCGCCGATTTCATTTCCGGCCGCCGTCCAGCCGGAACACCATCTGCGTCGGGCGCACGAAGCGCAGCGCGACCAGCAACACCGACAGCACCGTGCACATGTAGATAACGGCCATGGCGTCGATCGAATAGACTGGGCGGACGCCGCCGGCGAAGACGTTGTAGTAGAGCGCGACGACGAGGGTCTGCGAGCTGCCGCCCGCGAGCAGGAACGCCAGCTCGAAATTCGAGATCGTGTTCACGAGTACCAGCAGGCCCGCCGTCAAGATGCCCGGCAGCATCAGCGGCAACAGGATGCGGCGGAAGATCTGCAGCCGGCTCGCGCCCAGCATCTGCGCCGACCATTCGAGGTTGAGGCTGATCTGCTCGAAGAACGGCAGCAGGATGAAGACCGCAAGCGGCACCATGGGCACGAGCACGGCGAGGATGACGCCGACCACGGTCCCGCCGACGCCGAAGCCGTAGAGCGTCGTGGCGAGCGGAATGCCGTAGGTCATTTGCGGGATCAGCAGCGGCAGGAAGTAGAGCAGCAGCAGGACCGGCTTGGCGTTGAAATTCCGCCGCGCCAGGATGTAGGCCGCCGGAAAGCCGATCGCGAGCGCGATGACCACGACGGCGAGCGCGATGAACAGCGTGATGAAGAGAACGTGCGAGAGCTCGAACTCCCGCCAGGCGTAGGTGAACCAGTCCGTGGTGAACGCCGGCGGCAGCGGCTTGCCGAACCAGCGCTTGGCGAACGAGCTCACCACGACATGGCTGACGATCCCGAGCAGGTTGATGATGAACCCGAGCAGGAACAGGTAGATCGCCAGCTTCCACATCCGTCCGCGCATCAACGTCCCCTCACCGTTTGCCGACGCCCATGGTCGTCGCGATGGTCATCCGGCGGCGCACCAGCACGATGACGATGAGCGCCGCGAGCTGGCACAGCCCCATGATGACCGCGATCGCGGACGCATAGGACATGTCGTACTGCTCGAACGCCTGCTGATAGGCCGCGATCGAGATCGTCCGGGTCGAGCCGGCCGGCTGGCCCACCATCACCGCTGATGGAAACACCGCAAAGCTCATCACGAAGACCAGCGCAAAGGCGATGATCAGGCCGGGCGCGATCAACGGGAACATGACGCGGCGGAAGATGGTCCAGGGCCCTGCCCCCAGCATCCGGGCCGAACTCTCCAGACTCGGATCGATGCCTGAGATGTAACCGAGCAGCATCAGGAAACAGAACGGAAAGTTCTGCATGAACAACGAGAAGGTGACGCCGATGGAATTGTGGGTCAGCTCCAGCGGATTCTCGATCAGGCCGGCCGCGATCAGCAACTGGTTGAGCCAGCCATTATGGCCGTAGAAGCCCAAAATGCCTTCCGACAGGAAGACGACGCCGAGCGAGATCGGCAGCACAAGAATGGTCGTGATGGTGCGCTCGAACCAGATGCCGCGCCGCATCCCATAGGCGAGGAACAGCGCCGCCAGCACCACCGCAATCGTCGTCGGCAATGCCAGCATGAAGGTCGTCTTGATCGTGTTGTACTGATAGGCATCGCCGAAGAAGGCGACATAGTTCGAGAATATACCGGCGGCGCGGTTCTTCGGCTGCAGGCTGATATAGATGCCGTACAGGAACGGGTAGACGAACATCGCGAGCACATAGAGCATCGACGGCGCCAGGCAGAGGATGGCGACGAGGTCCAGCTCGCTGCGGGAGTCCGAACGGATGCGGGCCACGATCTGCTCCCTCACTCGCGACGCAGCAGCACGAACTTGTCTGCCGGCAAGGCCAGGTCCAGCGTCTCGCCGGCAATAAGCTTCTCCAGCGAGCGGACCCAGAGCCGCGCACCGCCCTCCAGCGAGATCTCGGCCTCCTGCTCGCGTCCGAGATATTCGACCAGCTCGACCTTGCCGCGCATCGCGTTGACGCCGTCGGCGGGCTTGCCGAGACGCACGTCTTCGGGGCGGATCGCCAGCACGGCCTGCTCGCCAAGGCGGAAGCCGTCCCTCGACCGCGCCTTCAAGACTTGCCCCCTGAAGCCCGCATCGACCGTTCCGCCCGCTTCCGAACCGAGCGTCACGTCGAGGAAGTTCCGAAAGCCCATGAAGTCGGCGACGAAGACGTTTTTGGGACGGTCATGGATGTCCTGCGGCGTGCCGACCTGCATCAGCACGCCCTCACGCAGCACGACGATGCGGTCGGAGAGCGACAGGGCTTCGGCCTGATCGTGGGTGACGTAGATCGACGTCAGGCCGAGCCGCGTGTGCAGCTGCTTGATTTCGGCGCGCATCTCGACACGGAGCTTTGCGTCGAGATTGGACAGCGGCTCGTCGAACAGCATCAGCCGCGGATGCAGCACGAGCGCGCGTGCGATGGCCACACGCTGCTGCTGCCCGCCCGAGAGCTGGCCGGGATAGCGGTCCTCGTAACCGGAAAGGCGGACGAGCCCAAGCATCTCCCGGACGCGCTTGTCGATGTCCGCGGATGGAATCTTTTGCAGGGAGAGCCCGAACGCGACATTGCCGAACACGGTCAGATGCGGAAACAGCGCGTAGTTCTGGAACAC
>JAEWBW010000273.1 GCA_023390955.1 Pseudomonadota bacterium | reverse complement strand
AATTCACGATGTCGGACTGCACTACGCCAAGAACGATGCCCGCCGCGACGCCGGCATCGATCGCGTTGCCGCCGGCTTCCAGCACCGCATGCCCCGCGGCGGTGGCGAGATAGTGCCCGGCCGAGACTGCGTGGCGCGTGCCGTAGAGAGTCGGTCTGCCGGTCATGTCGCTGCTCCCTGCTTCACTGCGCCGGACGGGCGTGGATGGCGACGACCTGCTCATCCATGCGCGGCGTGTACTGGATGCTGCGGCGCGTGCCGATCGTCGACATCTGCACATAGAGGGGAATCTGTACCATCAGGTCCTGCGCCTCATGCATCAGCTGCTGCAGCGCGGCGCGGCGGCCGTCATCCATGCGCACCATCACGTCGCGGATCTTGCGGTCGAGATCGGCATCACTGAAGCCGCTGCGGTTCGCGCCGCCCAGCACACCATCGGCCGCGCGGGTGTGGAAGGAGGTGGACAGCACATAGGAAGCATCGCCCGAGGAGAAGGAGCGGCCGACGAGATGCATCGGCAGCAGCACGCGGTTCGGGCGGATCCGCGGGAAGAACACGGTGCTTGGCGTGACATCCACCGTCATCTTCAGGCCGATGCGGGCCAGCATCTGGCCGACCGCCTGGCAGATCCGCGCATCGTTCACATAGCGGTCGTTGGAGCAGGAAATGGTCAGCCCGAAGCCGTCGGGATAGCCGGCCTCTGCCAGTAGCCGCCGCGCGCCGGCGACATCCGGGGCCGGAACACGCACCGCCGGATCGTAGCCGCCAAAGCCCTCCGGCGTGAGCTGGCCGGATGGCACGGCCATGCCATCCATGATCCGCTCGGTCAGCGCGGTGCGGTCGATCGCCATGGAAAGCGCGCGTCGCACCCGGACGTCGGAGAGCGGATTGACCGGCAGCGGCCGGCCGTTACCGTCCACCGCCAGATCCAGCGGATCGCGCGCGACATTCAGCGCGAGATACATGATGCGGTCGGTCGGTCGGCTGGCGACGTTCACCTGCCCTTCGCGGCGTAAACGCGCGACATCGCCGAGCGGCACGTCCTCGATAAGGTCGAAGTCGCCTGCAAGCAGGCCGGCGAGCCTTGCCGCGTCGTTCGCGACCACACGGACATTCACCTGGCTCCAGACCGGGGGCTCGCCCCAGTAATTATCGTAGCGCGACAGCTGCATGCCGGTTGGCGCGACGCCGCCGACGATGCGATAGGGACCCGTGCCGACGGCCGCGCGGCCGGCATTGAAGTCCTGCGGCACCGCATTCGCCGCGGCACGGCGCGAGACAACAAAGACATTCGTCATCTGTCCCGGGATCACCGGGTTCGGCTCGCTGGTGTGCAACCGGATGGTCAGGGGATCGACAATCTCGACGCGGGAGACGGTCCGCAGGTTGATCGTGTAGGGGCCGATATTGCCGGGCACGATCGGGATTCGCGCGATGGAGAAGGCGATGTCCTCGGCGGTGAAGGGCGATCCGTCATGGAAGGTGACGTTGGGCCGTAGCTTGAACTCCCAGATTTGGGGCTCGATCGCGCGCCAGCTCTCGACGATGCCGGGCACCTGCTTGCTGTCGGCGTCGCGGTTGATGACCGTGTCGTAGATGTGTCGCGCGGCTGCCATGTTGGGGCCGTTGAAGAAGAAGTGCGGGTCGATGCCGAAGGTGGACTGCACCGCCATGGTGAGGGTCTGAGCATTCGGCGCGACCAGCGGCAAGCTGACTGCGCCGAGCGCGAGCAGGCCGCGAAGGGTCTTGCGAACGGACATCAGTCACCTCGTTTCGTGAGCTTCCAGCCATCCAGCCGGTCGCGCCATTGATAGGCCGTGCCGATAATCGGCATGAACCAGGGATTTCCGCTATACAACGGCTTGGTCGGGAAGGGCAGCCGCGCAAAGGCGGAGACGCGGTTGGACCCGCCCAGGATCTGCTGCGCCGCGCTCGACAGCCATGCGCGCGGTGGCCAGTCCGATGCCGGAGGTCGCGCCGGTCACGACGATGGTCTGCCGCGAGAGCGGCTTCAGGCGGACGCTAGGCATGGGGGGCTCTCCTGGGATTAGGTCATTAACTCGAAAGCTGGATACCTCGTGAGCTGAATTGGCCGACAGCGGAGTAACCGCTTCCAGGCACCTCATGGCCGTTCGATGCCGTAGGCCCAACCTCTCCCGGCACATGACCACTGAATGTGGATCGCCGCGATTGACGCGGCGTTCGTCCTTGAGGAGAGCTTGGCATCCTCGCTCAAGCGGTTCGGCCGGACATGCAGTCCCTAGAGTTCTTCGAACTGATCGTCGGCATGTTCCTGGCGGTGCTGGTTCTGCAGTACGTGGCCCTTCGCCTGCGGCTTCCGCCGGCGGTTGCGCTTCTGGTGGGCGGCGGTGCGCTGGCGTTCCTCCCGGGTCTGCCGACGGTTGAACTCGATCCGGAACTGGTGCTGGTCGTCTTTCTGCCGCCGCTCCTGATGGACGGCGCCTGGTTCACGGCATTGGCACCCTTCCGTCGCCATCTCGGCGGCATCGCCTCTCTTGCAGTCGGCGCGGTGGTGTTCACGACGGCCGTCGTCGCGATCGTCGCGAAGCTGATCCTGCCGGACCTGCCATGGGCGGCCTGCGTCGCGCTGGGCGCCATCGTCTCGCCGCCCGACGCCGTCTCGGCCAGGGCCGTGCTGCAGCGCGTGAAGCTGCCGCGCCGTCTCGGCACCCTGCTGGAGGGCGAGAGCCTCCTCAACGAGGCGACCGGGCTCGTGCTGTTCCGCTT
>JAEWBW010000188.1 GCA_023390955.1 Pseudomonadota bacterium | reverse complement strand
CACATAGGGCGCAAGCGCCAGCAGCGGCCGCAGCCGCGCCCGGCTCTTGGCAGGCTGCTCGATCAGCGCCTCTTCGATCGACGCCGTTTCGGACCCGGCTTCGCCCTGGTCGCGATACCGATCGTCCAGCCGTTCCACTGCGCTCATGTCTCGTCCCTTGGACTCCCTTGGACCCGTCGGCCCATCCGTCCCGCCAACTTGGTCACCCTGTCCTTCGCACCCAATAGGCCGGGGCAAGAGTAGTGGCAAATCCGGTATGTCCCTTAGGAAATAGCCCGATGGTGTTGCGCTTCTTCCGGCCCTCCAACGGCTTGTTTTAAGGGCCTTCGTGAGGTATAGAGCCGCCCAAATCCGTCATTCGATAGCCACTCAAGTGAGGCGCCGGGGCGCCGAGGAATTGCCATGAAAGCCGAAATTCACCCGAATTATCATACGATTAAGGTCGTGATGACCGACGGAACCGAGTACCTGACCCGCTCCACCTGGGGCAAGGAAGGCGACACGTTGAACCTCGACATCGACCCGAAGTCGCACCCGGCCTGGACCGGCGGCAACGCCCAGCTGATGGATCGCGGCGGCCGCGTCTCGCGCTTCCAGAAGAAGTTTTCGGGCTTCCTCAAGAAGGATTGATCCGGACCGTTTCGGCCGGAACGAAAAACGCCCCTGGGACACCAGGGGCGTTTTTGTTTTTCCGACTATCATTCCGGGATTGTCCGAAGGACCAGACCCGGAATCTCGAGATTCCGGGTTCGCTTCGCGCCCCCGGAATGACCGCGACTGCTTACCGCTCGAACGCAGCCTTCAGCGCGTTGAGCTGCGGCACCAGCGGATTGCCGATCGCGAGGTGCTCGGTCGGCGGCGTGTGGATGGTGGTGTCGAGCCGGCGCACGCGCACCTGCAGGCTCATTGAGCGATGGATCAAATCCTGCAGCTGCTGCGGCAGTTTTTCGATCGTGTCGGACGGGCCGGGATCGGCGGCGGTCAGCTTGACCTTGGTCTTCTCGCGGTTGGCCTGGACCAGCGTCATCTCGCCTTCCTTCACCGCGCGGTGCAGCAGCAGCCAGGAGGCGAGCTGCATCAGGCGCGTGGTGAGGCGCATGCTTTCGGTGGCGTAGGTCAGGCTGACGGCGCGATCGAGCGCCTTGGCCTCGTTGCGGCCGGCGCCGTCGAGATAGGCGGCGGTCTCCTCGACCAGATCCATGCCCTCACGGAACAGCGCACCGAACGCCGCAGAATTGGTGAAACGCTCGCTGAGTTGAACGAGAGCGCCTTCGGCCTGCAAACGTTCCATGGTTAACGCCCCTTACACAACTGTTTACCCACCCGGTTTTGGCGCCGGATTATGATGAACAAATCATTGCGCGGGCGGGACGCCGAGTCCAGCAGCAACCGCGGTTATGGTTTCCGCGGGTCGTTCCTCGGAATGCAACCGGGGCTGGTCGTGGGTTAGACGCAAAAAAAGAGCCGCCGGAGACCGGCGGCTTTGAAAGTTGATAACAGGGAGGCGTCAAACAGAGTGGACAGGAGCCACTCGGTGTCCAAACGAGGACAGGTGTAGTCATAAACCCGAAAGCTTAATCGGCCGTAAACGAACGAATTTTTTGAGGGTTCATTAGCCATGTCGGCCATTGGCCGAGCGGGCTACCGGAACACACCTCTCCGTAGGTCGCCCCAGCGAAGGCCGGGGCCCATACCCACCGGCAAAATTGTCGCGAGGACTGGCAACTCCGCGTCTTCGCCAAACCACAGACTGTGGTTTTGGGTCCCGGCCCCCCGTGCGCAATTGCGCACTAGGCCGGGACGACGCCGAGGGTGTGGCGACTACTTCTTGAAAAAACTGTCCGCCGCGTCGCGCGAGGCACGCTTCCTGGTCGCGGCGTCTTCCAGCCGCGTGATCTCGGACTTCAACAGGGCGATGCGCTCACCGAGCTCCTCGACCGACAAGAGTGAGAGGTCCTGCCCGATCTCATGGCTGATCTTCTTGCGCGGCCGGTCGTCGTCTTCAGCTGCCATCGGAATGCCTCTGTCCATCACGCGGTCGACGCGATCCCGGCGGTTGCCAGCACTCGGCGGGCTGGCTAATCAGGGGCCTCGTTCGATCTCGCCCTCCTCGAAGGACAAATCATGGAAAAGCTGCCTGCGCAAATGACCGTGGTCGCCATCTCGAAACCCGGCGGTCCCGAGGTGCTGGTGCCGGAAACGCGCAGCCTGCCGCAGCCCGGTCCCGACGAAATCCTGGTCAAGGTCCAGGCCGCAGGCGTCAACCGCCCCGACGTGGCGCAGCGCTCCGGCGCTTATCCGCCGCCGCCCGGCGCGAGCGACCTGCCCGGTCTCGAAATCGCGGGCGAGGTGGTGGCGGTCGGCAGCAACGCCAAGCGGCACAAGATCGGCGACAAGGTGATGTCATTGGTCGCCGGCGGTGGCTATGCGCAGTACTGCATCGCCCAGGACGCCCAGGCGATGAGCGTGCCGCCCGCACTGTCGATCAAGGAAGCCGGCGCGCTGCCGGAAACCCTGATGACGGTCTGGCACAACGTGTTCGAGCGCGGCGGCCTGAAGGCCGGCGAGACGCTGCTGATCCATGGTGGTTCCTCCGGCATCGGAACCATGGCGATCCAGCTGGCGAAAGCTTTCGGCGCAAAAGTATTCGTGACCGTCGGCTCGCAGGACAAGATCGATGCCTGCCTCAAGCTCGGTGCCGATCGGGCCATCAATTACAAGACCGAAGACTTCGTCGCCGTGGTCAAAGCCGAGACCAACAATGCCGGCGTCAACCTGATCCTCGACATGGTCGCGGGCGAGTATGTCGACCGCAACTATGATGCTGCTGCCGTCGACGGCCGCATTGTCCAGATTGCGACCCTCAACGGCCCGAAAGTGACCGTCAACATCGCCAAGGTCATGGTCAAGCGCCTGACCCATACCGGCTCCACGCTGCGCCCCCGTACTAATGCGGATAAGGCGGCGATGGTGGCCGCGATCGAGGCCAAGGTGATGCCGCTTTTGCGCGACGGCCGCGTCAAACCGCTGATGGACAGCTCTTTCCCGTTGGAAAAGGCAGCTGACGCCCATCGGCGGATGGAGACCAGCGCACATATTGGCAAAATTGTGTTGGAGGTCTAGGCCAGCGGCCTACTCCACAAGGCGGAAACCCTTTGATTTTCCTCGCTTTCGTGGCATCTATCGCGAAACGCCGAACCGTGCCGTTCCGTTCGGAAATCGCCTTGCCCTGACGAGTTTGCGTCGAACGCGGAGAACCGACCTTGCGTCTGATCAGGTGCCTTGCGCCCATTGCGCTGGGCCTCATGATTGTTGTCGCCGCGTGGCCAGCACGCGCGCTTGACGCGGTCAGCGTTCGCAGCGACGCGCCGGCAATCGACCTCACCGCCGTTCTCGAACACCAGCGCAGCGATGCCGACCGCATCCAGGTCTCCACCGCGCCCGGCACCGACGGCATCGTCCGCCGCATCGAGGTGCGCGCCCGTGAAGGCGGCCAGAACTGGGTGGTGTTCGCGCTCGCCAACAACACCGACGACCAGCTCGATCGTCTCATCGTCGCCCCGCACTACCGCATCGTCTCGTCCGGCCTGCTCTGGCCCGACCTCGGCCTATCGCGCATCGCGACCATCACGCCGTCGACCGGCGATCGGCCGGAGCGGCAGGAGAGCCCGACCGCCGACGTGTTCCGCATCACGCTCGATCCCGGCGCCGTCATCACCTTCGTTGCCGAGCTGCGCACCGACAAGCTGCCGCAGCTCTATCTGTGGGAGCCCGAGGCCTACAAGGACAAGGTCAACTCGTTCACGCTGTACCAGGGCATCGTGATCGGCATCTCCGGACTGCTGGCGCTCGTTCTCACCATTCTGTTCGTGGTCAAGGGCAGCATCATGTTCCCGGCCGCCGCGGCGCTGGCCTGGGCCGTGCTGGTCTATATCGGCGTCGATTTCGGCTTCTGGGGCAAGGTGCTCGACATGTCGAACAACGCCGAGCGCATCTGGCGCGCGGCGGGTGAAGCGATCCTGGCGGCAACGCTGCTGGTATTCCTGTTCGCCTATCTCAATCTGAGCCGCTGGCACGTGCGCTATTCGCACATCACGGTCGGCTGGCTTGCCTTCCTCGGCTCCCTTGTCGCGCTGGCATTGTTCGATCCGGCGGTCGCCTCCGGCATCGCGCGCATCTCGCTGGTGCTGATCGCCTTCGCGGGCTTCGCGCTGATCGTCTATCTCTCGACCCACGGCTTCGACCGCGCGGTGCTGCTGATCCCGACATGGTTCCTGCTGGTCGTCTGGGTGGTCGCGGCCGGCATGACGGTCGCGGGCTCCGTCACCAACGACATCGTCGGCCCGGCATTGCTCGGCGGCCTCGTGCTGATCGTGATGCTAATCGGCTTCACCGTCATGCAGCACGCCTTTGCGGGCGGCGGCGCCACCACCGGCGTCGTCTCCGATATCGAGCGGCGCGCGCTGGCGCTGGCCGGATCCGGCGACCTGATCTGGGACTGGGACGTCTCGGCCGACAAGGTCTTCACCAGCCCCGAGACGGAAGCGCTGCTCGGCCTGAAGCGCGGGACTCTCGAAGGTCCCGCGGCGACCTGGCTCGAAGTGCTGCATCCGCTCGACCAGGACCGTTTCCGCGCCGCGCTCGACAGCGTGCTCGACCAGCGCCGCGGCCGCCTGGTGCAGGATTTCCGCCTGCGTACCCCCGACGGTCACTTCATGTGGTTCGCGCTGAAGGCGCGGCCCGTGGTCGGCTCCGACGGCGAGGTCTCGCGCGTCGTCGGCACGCTCACCGACGTCACCGAATTGCGCAATGCCGAGGAGCGCCTGCTGCACGATTCCGTGCACGACAACCTCACCGGCTTGCCCAACCGCAAGCTGTTCATGGACCGCCTCGGCGCGGTGGCGAATTTTGCCAAGTCGATGCCGACGCTGCGCCCGACGTTGATGGTGATCGACCTCGACCGCTTCAAGCAGGTCAACGATTCCGTCGGCATCGCGGTCGGCGATTCGATCCTGCTGACGCTGGCGCGCCGCCTCACCCGCATCCTGAAGCCGCAGGACACGCTGGCCCGCCTCGCCGGCGACCAGTTCGGCCTGATCCTGCTGTCGGAGCAGGACCCGGCCCGCATCACCGCATTTGCGGAAACCATCCGCAAGACCATCCGCGCGCCGATCGCCTTCAATGACCGCGAGATTTTCCTGACCGCCTCGATCGGCCTCGCCCTCTCCGATCCGCAGACCCAGCTCACGGACGAGATCATCAAGGACGCTGAGCTGGCTATGTATCATTCCAAGCGCATCGGCGGCGACCGCATCGACGTCTACAAGCCTGCGATGCGCGCACGGAAGACCGACCGCCTGACGCTCGAGAGCGAGCTGCGCCGCGCCATCGAGCGCCAGGAGCTCACCATCCTGTACCAGCCGATCGTACGGCTGGAAGACCGTTCGGTCGCGGGGTTCGAGGCTCTGGTGCGTTGGGATCATCCAAAGCTCGGGCGCATGGCGCCGTCGGAATTCATCACCATCGCGGAAGAGACCGGACTGATCATCGATCTCGGCATGTTCGTGCTCGACCAGACCGCCAAGCAGCTCTCGATCTGGCAGCGCGCGATGCGCTCGCGCGAGCCGATCTTCGCCAGCGTCAACGTCTCCTCGCGGCAGCTATTGCGCCACGACCTCATCCACGACATCCGCACCGTGCTGTCCCGTTCCTCGGTGGCGCGCGGCACGTTGAAGCTTGAACTGACGGAATCGCTGGTGATGGAGAATCCGGAGCACGCGGCGCAGATGCTGACGCGGATCCGCGAGCTCGGCACCGGTCTGTCGCTCGACGATTTCGGCACCGGCCATTCGTCGCTGGCCTATCTGCAGCGCTTCCCGTTTGACACGATCAAGATCGACCAGTCCTTCGTGCGCACCACCTCCCGCGGCACGCGGCCGGTGATCCTGCGCTCGATCATCGCGCTGGCTCACGACC
>JAEWBW010000178.1 GCA_023390955.1 Pseudomonadota bacterium | reverse complement strand
CCGCCCTGGTAGAGATTGACCTCATAATGGGTCGGGTCGTCATTGCCCGGCTGGATGTACGGGTTGATCGGCGACGCGAAGCCGGTGCTTCCGAACAGGGTCGCAAGCTGGGCCTTGTTGCTGACCGCTGCGATGCGGGCGAGATAGGGCTGGACCGGCGCGGTGCCGAGGCGCTCGATCGTCGCCGTGTCCATCCAGCTGCCGTAGAAATCGCCGATCTGCTGCCCGAGGCGGCCCGAGGCCTGCGGATTGGCGGCCTTCGCCTCGATGATCGAGCGGACGTCCTTGTCGATCTGGTCGTTCAGGACGGAATCGATGCCGACGAAGGTGCGGTCGGGAGCGATCTGCGTGCGCTTGTCCCACGCGCCGTTGACGAAAGCCCAGAAATCGTCGCCCGGCTTGACGTTTGTGTCGGCGGCGGTGAGGTCGACGCCCCAGGGAGCGAACTTGGGCGCTGCCGCAAGGGCCGGCACGGCCACGAGCAGGCTCGCGGCGAAAAGGTACGAACGAAGGCGCATCTGGAAAAACTCCCCGCAGAATAAGGTGTTGGCGCCCTTGCTACTTGCAGCCGAGCGCCAGACTCAGGTCTTTTCGACGAACAGCAGACCCTAGCCCGCAGGAAGCGTCAAGCGCGCGAGCAGGCCGCCCAGATCCTCGCTCTCTTCAAGCGTGATTCGGCCGCCGTAGATTTCGGCGACGTCGCGAACGATGGCCAGTCCCAGCCCCGTGCCAGGCTTGTCGGTGTCGAGACGCGCGCCCCGCTGGAAGATGGCATCACGCTGCTGCTCCGGAATGCCGCGCCCGTCGTCCTCGACGATGATGTCGATCATCGAGTCCTTCCGCTCGACCGTCACGAACACCCGGCCGCCACCGTACTTCGCGGCATTTTCGACCAGATTGCCGATCATCTCGTCGAGGTCCTGGCGCTCGACGCGAACCTGCGCCTTCCGATCGCCGGCGATGTCCACGGTGACGTCCGCGTAGAGGCGATCGACGGCGCGCTGCACCGCATTGACGCTATCCCAGACGAGCGCACGAGCCTGCGCCGAAGCGCGGCGACCGATCGCGCGAGCCCGCGCAAGATGGTGGTCGACTTGGCGGCGCATCACCGTCGCTTCACGGCACACGGTGTCGGCCAGGTCGGGAGAGTCGGCCGTGGCAGCGTTGGTGATGACCGTCAGCGGGGTCTCGAGCGCGTGCGCGAGATTGCCGGCGTGGCGCCGCGCCTCCTCGGCCTGCTCTTCGCTATGCGCCAGCAGTTGGTTGATCTCTTCGGTCAGCGGGCGGATTTCGGACGGGAAGGTCTCGCTGATCCGCGTCTGGTTGCCCGACCGGATCTGGGCAACCTCGCGGCGAACTCGGCGTAGTGGCCATAGACCATAGAAGGTCTGAAGTGTCGCAAGCACCAGCAAGCCGATGCCCAGCGCCAGGAAGCTCCAGATGAGTGTCGAACGCAGGTCGCGGATCTGCGTGTCGATCATCTCTCGCGATTGGGCCACCTGAAAACGCCAGCGAGTGTTCGATCCCGGCAACTGAACATCGCGTTCGGCGATGCGCAGCGGCTCGCCGGCAAATTCGCCGCTATCGTAGACGTGTACCTCGACGTCCTGATGCCCGTCGGAGACTTGCAGGCGGCGGTCCCACAACGACCTTGACGGGAAGGTGTCGGAGCCCTGGCCGCTGATCTGGAAATAGACGCCGGAATAAGGCTCGATGAAGCGCTGGTCGGCAGGCGGGCGATTGAGGCGGACTTCGCCGTCGGGACCGATCTCCGCCGCCGCGACGAGCGACTTATTGAGAACGAGAACGAGTTGCTTGTCGAAGCTGTCGACGATCGATCGCGTCAGCACGCGGTCAAGGGCGAGGCCGCCGATGAGGAGAAGCGCGGTGATCCACAGCGCCGCGACGACGATCATGCGCCGGCTCAGAGAACCGGCACGGGCCTTCGCCCGCGGCGCCGTTACCGCAGGCTCATCCGCCGCCGCGGCGGGCGCCGCGGGGGCGAGTTCGTTCAACTGGTCGGCTCGTCGAGCGTATAGCCGAGGCCGCGGATGGTCGTGATCACGTCAGACCCGAGCTTCTTGCGGATGCGGGTGACGAACACTTCGATGGTGTTCGAATCCCGGTCGAAATCCTGATCGTAAATATGCTCGATCAGCTCCGTCCGGCTCACCACCTTGCCCTTGTGATGCAGCAAGTAGCTGAGGAGCTTGTATTCCTGCGCGGTAAGCTTCACCGGCTCGCCATCCTTGGTGACCTTCCCCGAGCGCGTGTCGAGACGGATGTCGCCGGCGACCAGCTCCGACGAGGCATTGCCCGACGAACGGCGAATCAATGCGCGGAGCCGAGCAATCAGCTCTTCGGTCTGGAACGGCTTTGCGAGGTAATCGTCCGCGCCGGCGTCCAGACCCGCGACCTTGTCCGACCAGCTATCTCGAGCGGTCAGGACGAGCACCGGCATCTTGCGGCTTTCGCGGCGCCAGCGGTCGAGAACCGTGAGGCCATCGACCTCAGGCAGGCCGAGATCGAGGATCACGGCGTCGTAGTTCTCGGTCGAGCCTAGATAGTGGCCATCCTCGCCGTCGGTCGCGAGATCGACCGCATAGCCTGCGCCTTCGAGGGTCGAGCGAAGCTGGCGCCCAAGGTTGGGCTCGTCTTCGACGATCAGAACACGCATTATCTCTTTCCCCTCGAATTCTCTTGTCGCTGAAAACACGCGCGAAGCTGAACGGTTGCTTAGGCGCAACGAAAGCTGGTGAGGCGCAGGGGAAAGGTCAACTGCGGTGAGGAGGCGGGTGGGACCGACTTTGCGCGCGATTGCTAACGCATGTAAGCTGCCTGGCTGGCGAGGTTGCGGGGACACATGGTCGCGTCAGGCGGTTGTTCGGCAATCATCGCACTTGCGCTGCAAAGCGCTGCCTCGCAGCCGCCAGCACCCGAGATCGTGGTCACCGGCGAGCGGATCCCGCGATCGCTGCGCGAG
>JAEWBW010000065.1 GCA_023390955.1 Pseudomonadota bacterium | reverse complement strand
GGGGTGGGGGTTGGGGGGTTCGGGGGTGGGGGGGGGGGTGATCTCTCCACTCGGGCGGTCTTTCCTGAGGAGAGACTGTCACCCCACCCCGCTCCGCATTCCGCTTCGCTTCATGCGCAGCGACCCTCCCCCTCAAGGGGAGGGTGGGAGCGTGCGTCACGGTCGCTGGCCTCGGTTGCCGGAACTGCATCCCGCCGCTAAAACGCGGCTGAGAGGATCACACCATGGCCGATATGCGATTGATTGTGGCTGGAGCCGGCGGCCGGATGGGCCGGGCGCTGGTGCGTGCGATTGCCGAGAGCAAGGGCGCGGTCGTCGCCGGCGCGCTGGAAGCCCCGGGCTCGGAGCTCCTGGGCAAGGATGCCGGCGTGCTCGCAGGGTTGCCGGCCAACGGCGTCAAGCTGTCGGCCGATCTCTGGGCAATGTCGAAGGAAGCCGACGGCATCCTCGATTTCACCGTGCCGGCCGCCACCATCGCCAATGTCGCGATCGCGGCGGAGCGTGGCATCGTGCACGTCATCGGCACCACCGGGCTTTCGGCCTCGGACAACGCCGTGATCAAGAGCGTCACCAACCGCGCCATCGTTCTGCAGTCCGGCAACATGAGCCTCGGCGTCAATTTGCTTGCCGCTGTGGTCAAGCGCGTCGCCAAGGCGCTTGATGAGAGTTTTGACATCGAGATCGTCGAAGCCCATCACCGCATGAAGGTCGATGCGCCCTCCGGCACCGCGCTGATGCTGGGCCAGGCGGCGGCGGCCGGCCGCGGCATCTCGCTCGAGGAGCATTCGGATCGTGGCCGCGACGGCATCACCGGCGCGCGCAAGCCCGGTGACATCGGCTTTGCCTCCTTGCGCGGCGGCACCGTCGCCGGTGAGCACAGCGTGACCTTCCTCGGTCCGTTCGAGCGCCTGACGCTGTCGCATCTCGCGGAAGACCGCATGCTGTTCGCCCATGGTGCGCTGAAGGCGGCGCTTTGGGCGCACGGCAAGAGCCCCGGGCACTATTCGATGGCCGACGTGCTCGGCCTCGCCGACTTTTGATCTAACCTCAACGGAAGCAGTCAATGAGCGAACGTCTCCTCGTGCTCGTGCGCCACGGCCAGAGCGAATGGAATCTGAAGAACCTGTTCACAGGCTGGAAAGACCCTGACCTCACCGAGCTCGGCGTCAAGGAAGCCAGCGAAGCCGGCCGCAAGCTGAAGGCGCAGGGCCTGGTGTTCGACGTCGCCTACACCTCGGTGCTGACCCGCGCGCAGCACACGCTCGATCTCATTCTCGGCGAGCTCGGCCAGAAGGGCCTGCCGATCTCACGGGACCAGGCGCTGAACGAGCGCGACTATGGCGATCTCTCCGGCCTCAACAAGGATGATGCCCGCAAGAAGTGGGGCGAGGATCAGGTCCTGATCTGGCGCCGCTCCTACGACGTGCCGCCGCCCGGCGGCGAAAGCCTGAAGGATACGCTGGCGCGTGCGCTGCCGTACTACGTGCAGGAAATCCTGCCCGGCGTGCTCAACGGCAAGCGCACCTTGGTTGCCGCCCACGGCAATTCGCTGCGCGCGCTGATCATGGTGCTGGAGAAGCTCTCGCCCGAAGGCATCTTGAAGCGCGAGCTCGCGACGGGCGTGCCGATCATCTACCACCTCAACGCGGATTCGACGGTGGCGTCGAAGCTGGATTTGGCGTCGTAAGACAACAGCGTGAGGGGTGGCGAGCCCGTGCCAAACACATGGTGTCGTCCTGGCGAATGCCAGGACCCATAGCCACCGTCGCTAATGTTGCGAAGACTGGTGGTTGGCTTCCTGCGTCACGATTGCCTCTTGGGGTAATGGGTCCTGGCTTTCGCCAGGACGACCGTGAGGAGGCAGTTCGCGATTCGCCTACTGCATCCCCAACTGCCCGGCCTCCCAGCCCAGCATCGCCTGCTTGCGGGTGATGCCCCAGTGATAGCCGGTCAGCGTGCCGCTCTTGCCGAGCGCGCGGTGGCACGGAACCACGAACGAGACCGGGTTGCGGCCGACGGCGGCGCCGACGGCGCGTGAGGCCTTCGGATTCCTGATGTTGCAGGCGATGTCCGAATAGGACACCGCGCGGCCCATCGGGATCTTCAGCAGCGTCTCCCACACCCGCACCTCGAAATCGGTGCCGATCATGACCACGCGCAACGGCTGGTCCGGCCGCCACATTCTGGTGTCGAAGACGCGCTGCGCCAGCGGCGCCGTGCCTTCGTGATCCTCGATATAGGTCGCCTTCGGCCAGCGCCGCGTCATGTCGGCGAGCGCTGCCTGCTCCTCGCCGGGATCGGCGAAGGCGAGCCCCGACAATCCGCGATCGGTCGCGATCACGATGGCGGTGCCGAACGGCGAGGGATGGAAGCCGTAGCGCAGGGTGAGACCGGCGCCGCCGTTCTTCCACTCGCCCGGCGACATCGCTTCGTGGGTGACGAAGAGATCGTGGTGCCGGCCCGGCCCCGACAGTCCGGAGTCGAGCGCTGCATCGAGGATGCTGGCGGAATCGCGCAGCAAGCCTTTGGCGTGATCGTGCGTGAGCGCCTGCATGAAGGCCTTCGGTGTGATCGAGGCCCAGCGGCGGAAAAGATGGTGCAGCTCGTCCGGCGTGACGCCGGCCGCATCCGCCATCGCCTCGATGGTCGGCTGCGCGCGCCAGTTCTCCGAGATGAAGGCGATCGCCCGGCGCACGGAATCATAGTCGCGCAGCAGCGCGGCGTTCTGGGAGCCCGGCTTGGCCAGGCGCTGGTCATTTATGGCGAGTGTCATCATGAGGGGAAATGTAGGCCCGGGACGGCATCCAAACCACCCGATTTCCGACCCGAAATCAGCTGACCGGATTGTAGGTCGGGCCGCGCCTGGCGGCGTTCAGAGCTGCAACCAAGGCATTGTAAAAGCTGCCTTTTTCCTCGGGACCGAGGAAGATGGCGAGCTGGATCTGGCGGCCGCGCGAGATCAGATAGAGATGCTCGATGCCGAAGTCCTCGTCGACCTCCGTGTCGAGGCGGACCCAGAGCGGATTGAAGGTCCACTCGGTCACCTGGCCGCGATGGCTGACGCGCCGCACGCGCAATTCCGACGCCGTCACCGAGATCTCCTCGCGCGCCCGTCCGGTGCGGAAATTGACCCTGAAGGCCCACCAGATCACGAGGATGTCGAGACCGAAAAAGCCGAGCACCGGCCAGGCGCCCTTCAGCAGGAAGGCGATGCCGGTGGCAAAGCTCACCACGCTCAGAAACAGCATGATGGCGAGGAAGCCGGTGCGGTTCAGCGAGCGGTGCGGCGTGAGCAGTGCGGAGAAGATCTGCGGCTCGCTCTCGCCGTCAGGTCGCTCCTGCTCAATTTCGTTGCCTGTGCTCATGCTCCCTCAGTATATCCCGATCATGGCGAAAATCATCCGCAAGCCCGCCCCGCGTAAAGCGGCCGTGCCGAAGAAGAAGGCAAAGGCTGCCGTCGCGAAGCCGAAGGCGCCTGCCAAGAAAGCGCTGAAAGCGATAAAACCGTGGACGGCCGCCGAGGTGCGTGAAGTCTTCAACCGTTTTCAAAAAGCCAATCCGGAGCCGAAGGGCGAGCTCGAGCACGTCAATCCGTTCACGCTGCTGGTCGCGGTCGTGCTGTCGGCGCAGGCGACCGACGCCGGCGTCAACAAGGCGACACGCGCATTGTTCGAGATCGCCGACACGCCGCAAAAGATGCTCGATCTCGGCGAAGAGACACTCCGCGAATACATCAAGACGATCGGCCTCTACCGCACCAAGGCCAAGAACGTGATCGCACTGTCGGCAAAAGTACTCAGCGATTTCGGTGGCGAGGTGCCGCGCACCCGCGCCGAGATCGAATCGCTGCCGGGCGCGGGCCGCAAGACCGCCAATGTCGTGCTCAACATGGCCTTTGGCGAGCACACCATGGCGGTCGACACGCATGTGTTCCGCGTCGGCAACCGCACGGGCATGGCGCCCGGCAAAACGCCGCTCGAGGTTGAGCTCGGTCTCGAAAAGGTGATCCCCTCAGAGTTCATGCTGCACGCCCATCATTGGCTGATCCTGCATGGCCGCTATACTTGCCTCGCGCGCAAGCCGCGCTGCGAGGTCTGCCTGATCAACGATCTCTGCCGGTGGCCGGAGAAGACGGTCTGATCGTGGGCGATCGAACGAAGCGAATGGGGGGCACGCGATGAGTCAGCAGGAACAGGCCGCGCCATCGCCCCCGCCAAAGCCGACGCAGCGGCCGGCGCCGAGCTTGTGGAGCCGGCTCGCGATTCCCCTGCTGGCGGTGACAGTCGCGCTCGTCTTCGTCGCTCTGGCGACGCTGCGCTTTGACGAATGGGTCGGCAATGCCGCGATCCAGACCACCAATGATGCCTATGTCCGCTCCGAGCTGACGCGGTTGTCGAGCCGCGTCGCCGGTGCGGTGCTCACCGTCGCGGTGACCGATTTCCAGCGCGTCAAGGCCGGCGATCTCCTGGTGCAGATCGATCCCGCTGATTACCAGGCCCAGGTCGCGCAGGCCGACGCCGCGGTGGCCGCGGCGCAGGCCGCGCTCGACAATCTCGCCAACCAGGTCGAGCTGCAATATGCGACGATCGCGCAGGTGGAGGCTGCACGGCTCTCGGCGGAAGCGCTGGAGGTCGAGGCCAAGCAGGAGCAGGAGCGCCAGCAATCGCTGACGCAGACCGAGGCCGGTACGCGGCAGCGACTCGAACAGGCGGTTGCCGGCTATGCCAAGGCCCAGGCCGATGTGCGCGCCAGCCGCGCGGTGATCGCGGCCCAGCGCCACCAGCTCGAGGTTCTGCAGGGCACCAGGAAGCAGCGCGCCGCCGATCTGGAGGCGTCCAAGGCCGCGCTTGCCAGCGCGAAGCTCAAGCTCGGCTACACCACAATCTCGGCGCCGTTCGACGGCGTGGTCGGCGAGCGCCAGGTGCAGCCCGGCGACTACGTCAATATCGGCACCAACCTCATCAACGTGGTGCCGCTGCCGAACGTCTACGTGGTCGCGAACTACAAGGAAACCCAGCTCACCCATGTGAAGCCGGGGCAGCCGGTCGATATCACCGTCGACAGTTTTCCGCGGGAGCGTCTGCGCGGCCGAGTCGCGCGCATCGCACCGGCGACGGGATCGCAGGTCGCATTGCTGCCGCCCGACAACGCCACCGGCAATTTCACCAAGGTCGTTCAGCGCGTCCCCGTGCGCATTCAATTCGACGACGGCCAGAAGCTGATCGAGCGGCTACTGCCCGGCATGTCCGTCGTCACCAGCATCCACATCGAGGGTGCGCCGTCGAATGGCAAGTGAGGACGCAGATCGCGGCCCGGTCTCGCGCGGCGGCATTGCGCCAAAGCCGCTGTTCGCGGTGGCCGCGGTGCTGCTCGGCTCGTTCCTCGCCAATTTCGACAGCCGGCTGACCACGGTCGGCCTGCCCGACCTGCGCGGCGCGTTCTCGCTCGGATTCGACGAGGGGGCCTGGCTCTCCACCGCCGGCATCGGCTCGCAGATCTTCATCGCGCCCGCGGTGGCGTGGCTCGCAACGGCGTTCGGGCTGCGCCGCGTGCTCGGCATTCCCAGCCTGATCTACGCAATCGTCTCCTTCATCATCCCCTTCGTGCATGATTACACCGCGCTGCTCGCGCTCAGCGTCGTGCATGGCTTGCTGCTCGGCACGTTCGTGCCGGCGACGCTGATGATCGTGTTCCGCAATCTGCCGATCCGCTGGTGGCTGCCGGCGATCTCGATCTATTCCATCCGTGTCGGCTTCGCGCTCGACACGTCGAGCTCGCTGGTCGGCTTCTATGTCGACCATCTCGGCTGGCAATGGCTGTACTGGCAGGGCACCGTGATCGCGCCGCTGATGGGGCTGATGGTCTATCTCGGCACGCCGGGCGAGCCGGTCAATCGCGACCTGCTGCGCAACGCCGACTGGGGCGGCATGCTGCTGCTCGGTGCGTCCGTGGGGATGATCTATGCCGGGCTCGACCAGGGCAACCGGCTCGACTGGCTGGGATCCGGCACGGTGGCGGGCCTGCTGATCGCCGGCGCCGTTCTGTTCGTGGCCTTCCTCATCAACGAGGCCGTGGTGCGCGAGCCCTGGGCCCATGTGAGCGTGCTGTTCTCGCGCAATATCGGCCTCTCGCTGGTCGTGATCCTGCTCTACACGCTGACCTCGCTGTCCAATTCATCGCTGGTGCCGAACTTCCTCGCGACCGTCGGTCTGCTTCGACCGGAGCAGAGCGGCGCACTGCTGCTGGTCTATGGCGCGCTGCCGATGTTCGTGCTGGTGCCAATCTCGATCTGGCTGCTGCGCTATTTCGATTCGCGCCTGGTGATCGTGCTCGGGTTCGCGTGCTTCGCCGCGGCCAATCTCTGGGGCACGCAGATCACTCATGCCTGGGCGCGCGAGGATTTCATCGGCATGGTGCTGTTGATGTCGGTCGGTCAGTCGTTGACACTGCTGCCGATCATCATCACGGCGCTGTCGAATTCCGATTTCAGCCGCGCCACGGCGTTCGCGGCCTACATCCAGATCATGCGGCTCGGTGGCGCCGAGATCGGCGTGGCGCTGATGGGCACCTGGCTGCGGGTCCGCGAGCAGATCCACTCGCACTATCTCGGCCAGCATATCGCGGCCGGCGATTTCGACGTGGTGCAGATGCTGAAGCGGCTGTCCGATCTCTTTGCGGCGCATGGCGCAGGCTCGGCACCGGCGCGCGCGGTCGGCACGCTGGCTGCAAAGGTGCAGCGCGAGGCCAATGTGCTCGCCTATATCGACGGCTTCTGGCTGTGCTTCTGGCTCGCGATCGCGGGCCTCGGCTGCATCGCGCTGATCACCCGCGCGCCGCCGGGGCCGTTCACGCCGGCGCCGTTCGGGTTCGCGAAGTCCGTGCTGCGCAAATGCGGCGTGCAGGTTGGCTAGCGCATCTTCGGCTAGCGCATCTGCCGCGCCGGCTCGATCAGCTCCGGCCGCGGGCCGGACAGGCGCTTGTGCATGTGGACCATGAACGCCATGCCGAAGATCGGCGTCGCCAAATTGACGATCGGGATCGAGACGAAGCCGGCGATGAACAGCCCTGCGGTGAAGACCGTCGCGGCGTTGTCGCGCCGCATCGCTTTGGCTTCCTCAGGCGAGCGGAACCGCATCGCCGCGAGCTCGAAATATTCGCGGCCCAATAGCCAGGCGGCGGCGATGAAGAAGATCAGGAAGCCGGCGCCGGCGAACAGCACGAAGGGCAGCGCGATCAGATAGACCAGGATGGCCAGCAGCGCGGTCTTGCCGCCCTCGAGCATGGCCTGGCTGAACGGCAGGGCGATGCCGGGCCGCTCGGCCGGATAATGCTCGCGCTCGACCAGCTCGGCGATGTCATCGACGAACAGGCTCGCCACCACCGAGGTGATTGCGGGCATCAGGAAGATGCCGCCGAACACGACGCCAAAGCCGGCGGCGATCGAAACGATCCAGGCCAAAACTTCCAGCGTCGAGTGCCAGCCAGGGCCGAGCAGGCCCTCCAGCCAGACCTCGCCAGATGTCGCAAACCAGCTCAGCAGCCGCTGCAGGCCGATCGCCAGCACGGTGATCAGCACCAGCGCCAGTCCGATCGAGCGCCACAGGATCGTGCGCATCGGCGGCGAGAACATTTGCGACAGCGCCTTGACGGCGGCATCCAGCATGGGAGGACCTTTCAGGACAAACTAGGCGAACAGCTAGATATGCCAAGCCGGTTCGGCAAGGGAGGGTGGGTGCTTCACCTCGCCCCCGCCTTTGCTTACTTCCTTCTCCCCTTGTGGGAGAAGGTGGCGCGAAGCGCCGGATGAGGGGTTGTTTCCGCAAGTTCGATGCAAGAGAGGTGCGTGCGGAGAAATACCCCTCACCCGTCTCGCCGCTTTGCGGCGAGCCACCCTCTCCCACAAGGGGAGAGGGCAAGAAGATCACCCATGCTTATGCGAATGCTTCTTCGCTTTCGTCGGCTTGCCGTCTCCGGTCGGGATCATCACCACGCGGCCATAGCGGACGCCGCGTTCGGCGATGATGTGGTCGGCGAAATGCTTGACCTCGTCGGCAGAGCCCCGCAGGGCCGTCATCTCCATGCAATTGTCGTCGTCGAGATGGACGTGCAGGGTTGCCAGCGCGAGGTCGTGGTGACCGTGGAATTCCTGCACCAGGCGTTTCGAGAGATCGCGGGCGGCGTGGTCGTAGACATAGACGAGGCCGGCGACGCATTGGCCGGTCTGCGCGGAGTCCTCGCTGCTCTGCTGCAGCCCGGCGCGGGCGAGATCGCGGATGATTTCGGAGCGGTTCTGGTAGCCCCGCGCCTCCGCGGCGGCATCGATCTCCGCGAGCAAATCGTCCTCGATCGTGATGGTGATACGCTGCATTCCATGCTCCCTCGCGGCCCGGTCGAGCCGTTTTACACGGATTCCGCCGCCATCACAGCCGCATCGCGCGCAGCCGCAGCGCATTGCCGACCACGCTGACCGACGACAGCGCCATCGCGGCCGCCGCGACGATCGGCGACAGCAGCAGGCCGAGCGCCGGGTAAAGGATGCCGGCGGCGATCGGAATGCCGGCCGCGTTGTAGATGAACGCGAAGAACAGGTTTTGCCGGATGTTGCTCATGGTCGCCTGGGACAGCTTTCGCGCGCGGACGATGCCGGTGAGGTCGCCCTTCAGCAGCGTGACGCCGGCGCTCTCCATCGCGACATCGGTGCCGGTGCCCATGGCGATGCCGACCTCGGCCGCGGCCAAGGCCGGAGCGTCGTTGACCCCGTCGCCGGCCATCGCGACGACCCGGCCGGCCTTCTGCAGCCTGGCCACCACCGCGCTCTTCTGGTCGGGCAGCACTTCGGCTTCGACATCGTCGATGCCGAGCTTGCGCGCCACCGCCATCGCCGTGGTGCGGTTGTCGCCGGTCAGCATGATCACCTTGATGCCCTCGGCGGCGAGCGCCTTCAGGGCTTCCGGCGTCGAAGCCTTGACGGGGTCGGCGATCGCGAACAGCCCGGCCGAGATGCCGTCGACCGCCATGTTGATCACGGTGGCGCCGTCCTGGCGCAGCCGCTCAGCCTGCGCATCCAGCTGCGCGGTGTCGACGCCGAGCGCGTTCAAATATTTGCAATTGCCGAGAACGATCGTCTTGCCCTCGACCTTGCCGGTCGCGCCTTTTCCGGTCGGCGAGTCGAAGCCATCGACCTGGCCGAGGCCGAGTTGCCGTTCGTTCGCCGCGCGAACGATCGCATCCGCCAGCGGGTGCTCGCTGGCGCGCTCGACGCTGGCGGCGAGGCGCAAGATCTCCTCCTCGGCAAAGCCGTCGGCGGAGACAATCGTGACGACCTTCGGCTTGCCCTCGGTCAGCGTGCCCGTCTTGTCGACCACGAGCGTATCGACCTTCTCCATTCGCTCCAGCGCCTCGGCGTTCTTGATCAGCACGCCTTCTTGCGCGCCGCGGCCGACGCCGACCATGATCGACATCGGCGTTGCCAGGCCAAGAGCACAGGGGCAGGCGATGATGAGGACGCTGACGGCCGCGACGAGACCGAAGGCGAGCCGCGGCTCCGGCCCGAACCAGGCCCAGGCGGCAAAGGCGATCAGCGCGACGACGATCACGGTCGGCACGAACCAGCCCGCGACCTGGTCGGCGAGGCGCTGGATCGGCGCGCGCGAGCGCTGCGCGTCGGCCACCATCTGCACGATCTGCGACAGCAGCGTGTCGCGCCCGACCTTGTCGGCGCGCATGATGAAGCTGCCGGACTGGTTCAGCGTGCCCGCGATGACCTTGGCGCCGGTTTCCTTGGTGACCGGCATGGATTCGCCGGTGACGAGGGATTCGTCGAGCGCGGAGCGGCCTTCGAGGATGACACCGTCGACCGGCACCTTCTCGCCGGGGCGAACGCGCAGCCGATCGCCTTCATGCAGCGTGTCGATCTCGACCTCGTGCTCGCTGCCGTCGCCACCGATCTTGCGCGCGGTCTTCGGCGCGAGCTGCAGCAGCGCCTTGATCGCGCCCGATGTGGCATCGCGGGCCCGCAGCTCCAGCACCTGGCCAAGCAGGACCAGCACGGTGATGACGGCGGCCGCCTCGAAATAGACCGCGACCGCGCCGTCATGGCCGCGGAAGGCGGCCGGAAAGATCTGCGGCGCGAGCGTGCCGATCAGGCTGTAGACATAGGCGACGCCCGTGCCCATCGCGATCAGCGTGAACATGTTGAGGTTGCGCGTGAGCAGCGACTGCCAGCCGCGCACGAAGAACGGCCACCCGGCCCAGACCACGACGGGCGTGGCGAACACGAGCTGGATCCAGTTCGACAGCGTTGCATCGACCCAATTGTGCGGTCCGGCGAGATGGCCGCCCATCTCCAGCACCACCGCAGGCAACGCCAGCGCCGCGCCGATCCAGAACCGTCGCGTCATGTCGGCGAGTTCGGGATTGGGACCGGTGTCGAGGCTCGCGACCTCCGGCTCCAGCGCCATGCCGCAGATCGGGCAGCTTCCGGCTCCGACCTGACGGATCTCCGGATGCATCGGACAAGTGTAGACCGTGCCCTCCGGCATTTTTTCCGCGGGGGTCTTTTCCTTGGCGAGGTATTTTTCGGGATCGGCTGCGAACTTGGCGCGGCAGCCTGCCGAACAGAAATGGAAGGTCTCGCCGTGATGCTCGAAGCGGTGCTTCGAGGTCTCGGGGTTGACCGTCATGCCGCAGACGGGATCGAGGACCTTTGCGGTCGCATCGCCATGGTCGTGCGAATGATGATGGGCGTGGCCGGCATGATCGCCATGTCCACCGCAGCAGGAGGCGGCCGCAGGCTTCGGGGCCGGGGCGGCAGCTTTGGAGGAACACCCGCATCCGGAATGGGTTTCCGCGGCGTGATGATGCTTGTGGTCGTCCATCTCAGTGCTCCGGCCGTCTCGGTACAAGGCTCGGTCTTGCAACCTATACCCGGTAGGGGTATATAGACGCCATGCGCAAGGACATCAAGACGTCGGTCGGAAAACGGCTCAGCCGGATCGAGGGCCAGGTACGCGGCCTCTCCAAGATGGTCGAGGACGAAAGATATTGCATCGACATCGTCACGCAGATCTCGGCGGTACGCGCCGCGCTGCGCCGGGTCGAGGAGGAGGTCCTCAGGGATCACGTCGCCCATTGCGTCGAGCATGCGATCTCGAGCGGCAGCAAGGCCGATCAGCGCGAGAAGATCGCGGAATTGATGGCGGTGATCGGACGGGCGGAGCGGTAGGGCGACGCTCTCTCCGTCATTGCGAGCGACTTGTCCGCCATAGCTCGAAGAGCGACGGCGGAAGCGAAGCAATCCAGAGTCTCTTCTCGGAAAGATTCTGGATTGCTTCGTCGCTGCGCTCCTCGCAATGACGAGGAGATGGAGCGAGCTCTCCACGTCGTCCTGGCGAAAGCCAGGACCCATACCGCGGAATCTATCGGTTGTGGGTTGTCGCAATCCCGAGCGGCGAATCTTCGCCAAACTGGCTCTCGGGGCAATGGGTCCCGGCCTTCGCCGGGACGACAGCGACGGCTTACGCCGCCTCGCGGGCGCGGCTGCGGCGGCGCGGACGATAGGCCGCCAGCCGCTTCAGCAGCGAGACCTGCTCCGACACCGTGATGGGCGCGGCAGGCTCACTCGCACTCATTTCTTCAGCCGGAACCTGAACCGGCGTCTCCTCGTCAGCCGCTTCAGGAACAAGCGGCGGCGCACGGAGCGTTTCTGGAAACACACCGAATGAGCCGGCTACCTCCTCGAGCGGCTTCTGCTTGTCGGCCCAGTGCAAGGCTGTGTAGTCGAAGCCGTGCACGATGGTGGGTTT
>JAEWBW010000635.1 GCA_023390955.1 Pseudomonadota bacterium | reverse complement strand
CCGCGTTCTTCATGCCGATCTTCTTCGGCGCGGCGGGCCTCACCGCCGACCTGACGATCCTCGCCGATCCGCAGCTTGCTTTGCTCACCGCCGGACTGATCGTCATCGCCAGCGTCGGCAAGTTCGGCGGCGCCTTCGCCGGCGGCAAGCTCGGCGGTCTCGGCTACCGGGAGTCCTTTGCGCTGGCGAGCGGCATGAACGCACGCGGCTCGACCGAGGTCATCATCGCCACCATCGGCCTGTCCATCGGCGTGCTCAGCCAGAACCTGTTCACGATGATCGTCACCATGGCGATCGTGACCACGATGGCGATGCCGCCGATGCTGCGGGCCGCGCTGGCAAAGCTGCCGATGAACAAGGACGAGAAGGAGCGGCTGGAGCGGGAAGAGTTCGAGAAGCGCGGCTTCGTCGCCAATCTCGAGCGGCCGCTGCTCGCGGTGGACGAGAGCGTCAATGCCACCTTCGCCGCCCACATCGCGGGCCTGATCGCCGGGACGAGGGGCCTGCCGATCACCGTGCTGCATATCGGCCGTAACGCGAAAGAACAGGAGAAGGCGCGCGGCGAGGAGGAGAGCCACGAGACTGTCGTGAAGAAGGCGGCCGAGACCGTCTCCGCCAACGGTGATGGCGACACGGGTCACGTGGATATCGTCACCCGGGCGAAGAAGGAGGCCGCCGTCAGCGAGGCGATCGCCGACGAAGCCAAGAAGGGTTACGATCTCATGGTCGTCGGCGTCGACAAGATCGCCGCGACCAAGGATCGCTTCACCAAAAAGATAGAAGACATCGCCGCCGGGTTCGAAGGCCCGCTCGCGATCGTCGCGGCCAAGGGCAAGCATCTGAAGCAGCCGCTGCCCGATACGCTCAATATCCTCGTTCCCGTGTCCGGCAGCGGCGTCTCCAAGCGCGGCGCCGAGGTCGCGGTCGCGCTGGCGCAGGCCGGCTCAGGCTCGCTCCGCGTGGTCTATGTGGCGACGACGCGGGACAAGGGCGCTCAGCGCGGGACGTCCCGTGGCCTGAGCCAGGAAACCGGCATCCTGAAAGACGCCAGCGATCTCGCCGCCCGCTACGAGGTCGACATCACCACGACACTGCGCGTCAACCGCGCGCCGGAGGCCGCCATCCTGCGCGAGATCGACGCCACCGATATCGATCTCGTCGTGATGGGCGTCGACCGCATCCAGGCCGATCATCTCTCCTTCGGCGGCGTCGCCGATGCCGTCATCCGGCAGTCCAAGGCCTCGGTGCTGCTGATCTCCAGCGGCGAGCCGCAGCGGCCGGGGCAGGAAGCTTAGCGGGCGGCACGCCCTCTCTCCGCCGTCATTGCGAGGAGCGAAGCGACGAAGCAATCCAGACTGTCCCCGTGGGAAGACTCTGGATTGTTTCGCTTCCGCCGTCGCTCTTCGAGCTATGGCGGACAAGCCGCTCGCAGTGACGATCGTGGCCGATAGCCGTCGTCTACTTCGCTTCCACAACCGGCTGCGCCTTCGGCGCCTTCTTCGACGCCCGCCAGTTCTCGAAGCGCTGCACCACCACGAAGAAGGCCGGCACGAACAGCACGGCGAGGCAGGTCGAGGCCAGCATGCCCGAGAACACGGTGATGCCGATCGACTTTCGCGCGCTGGCGCCGGCGCCGGTCGCGAGCACCAGCGGCACCACGCCGAGGATGAAGGCGAACGACGTCATCAGGATCGGACGGAAGCGGGCGCGTGCTGCCTCGATCGCGGATTCCAGCACCGGCTTGCCGTCGCGGCCGTGCAACTCCAACCCGACTTCGACGATCAGGATGGCGTTCTTGGCCGAGAGCGCGATCAGCAGGATCAGGCCGATCTGGCAATAGAGGTTATTGTCGATCTTCAAGCCATTGAGGATCAGCATCGGCCCGATCAGCGACAGCGGCACCGCCAGGATCACCGAGATCGGCGCGTACCAGCTCTCGTACTGGCCGGCCAGCACGAGATAGACGAGCAGCATGGCGAGACCGAACACCCAGTAGATCTGGTTCGAGACCGCCTTCTCCTGATAGGACATCGCGCTCCATTCATAGCCGGTGCCCTGCGGCAGCGTCTTGTCGCCGATCTCTTCCATCAGCTTCAGCGACTCGCCGGACGAGTAGCCCTGTGCCGGCAATCCAACGATGGTCGACGCCGGATAGAGATTGTAAAGGCTGATCAGCGACGGCCCGGTCGCCGGCGTGATCGTGGCGACGGTGCCGATCGGGATCATGTCGCCGTTCGAGTTGCGCACCATCATGTTGGCGATGTCACGCTCGGTCAGGCGCGAGGACGGGTCGGCTTGCGCGTAGACCTGGAACACGCGGCCGAACTTGTTGAACTGGTTGACGTAGGACGAGCCGAGATAGGACGACAGTGCCTGGAACACCTGGTCGGTGGTCACGTGCAGCGTCTGGGTCTTGATCCGGTCGATCTCGACATTGAACTGCGGCACCGACGAGCGGAACGACGATTGTACCCGCTGCAACGCGCTCTGGCTCTGCGCATTCGAAACCATCGCGCCGGTGATTGCCTGCAGCTTGGCAAAGTCGTTGTTGCCATCGCGCAGCTCGACCATCATCGAGAAGCCCGCGGCGTTGCCGATGCCCTGGATCGGCGGCGGCGGCAGCACCAGCGTGCGCGCCTCGATGATGGTGGCGACCTTGTCGTTCAGCCCATAGACCAGCGAACGCAGATCCTCGCCGGGTCCTTTGCGCGCCTCCCAGTCCTTGAGGATGATGTAGGCGACGCCGGCGTTGGCAAGGCTCGCGCTGTTGTCGAGCGCGGAGATGCCGGCAATGGTGATCACCTGGGATACGCCCGGCGTCGTGCTGATGGTCTCGGAGACCTTGTCCAGCACCTTCTGCGTCCGCTCCAGCGAGGCGCCGTCGGGCAGTTGTACCGCAGCGATCAGATAGCCCTGGTCCTCGATCGGCAGGAAGCCGGTCGGCACCCGCGACAGGCCGTAGCCGCCGACCACGATCAGCACCAGCGCGATCGCGACCGAGATGCCGGCGTTCCGGCACAGCACGCCGATCAGGCGCGTATAGCCGCGCTCGACCTTGTTGTAGACCGCGTTGAAGCCGCGATAGAAGAAGTTGCGCTTCTCCGGCGGCACCGTCGGCCGCAGCCACAGCGCGCATTGCGTCGGCTTCAGCGTTGCCGCGTTGATGGCCGACAGAAGTGCGGTTGCGGCGATCACCAGCGCGAATTGCGAGTAGATCCGCCCGGTGAGGCCGGCGAGGAACGAGGCCGGCAAGAACACCGAGATCAGCACCAGCGTGATGCCGACGATCGGCGCGAACAGCTGGTCCATCGCCTTGATCGCGGCGTCGTGGCCGTTCATGCCTTGCTCGATATTGTGGGCGGCGCCTTCCACCACGACGATGGCGTCGTCGACGACGATGCCGATCGCCAGCACGATCGCGAACAGCGTCGACATGTTGATGGTGAAGCCGAGCGCGGCCATCGCGGCGAAGGCGCCGATGATGGTGACGGGCACAGTGGTCGCCGGCACCAGCATCGCGCGCCAGTCCTGCAGGAACACCAGGATCACGACCAGCACCAGCAGGCCGGCCTCGATCAGGGTCATGTAGACCTCGTGCACGGAGGCCTGCACGAATTTCGTGGTGTCGAACGGCGTGTCGTATTTGATGCCTTCCGGAAAGCGCTTGGCGAGCTCCGCCATCTTCTTCTCGACGGCCTGCTCGACCTGGAGCGCATTGGCGCCGGGCGACTGGAATACGCCGATGCCGGTCGCGGGCTGCTTGTTCAGCGAGAAGATCTGGCTGTAGGTCTGGGCGCCGAGCTCGACCCAGCCGACGTCGCGGACCCGCGTGACGTCGCCGGCATTGCCGGTCTTGACGATGATGTTCTCGAACTGGCTGGTGTCGTCGAGCCGGCCGTTGACGTTGAGCGTGTACTGGAACGCCTGTCCCGCGGGCGTCGGCGGTGCGCCGATCTGTCCGGCCGAGACCTGCTGGCTCTGCTGCTGGATGGCCTGGATGACGTCCTGCGGCATCAATCCGCGGACCTGCAGCTTGTTCGGATCGAGCCAGACCCGCATCGAATACTGGCCGGCGCCGAACACGGTGACATTGCCGACGCCGGGCAGGCGGGACAGCTCGTCGCGGATGTTGATGGTGGCGTAGTTGCTCAAGTAGAGGCTGTCGAACTTGGCGCCGGGCGAGGTCAGCGTCACGAACAGCAGGATCGATGTCGACTTCTTCTGGACCGTGACGCCCTGGTTCTGCACGGCGCTCGGCAATTGCGAGAGCGCGCTGGAGACGCGGTTCTGCACCAGCACCTGCGCGAAGTTGAGGTCGGTGCCGATCTTGAAGGTCACGGTCAGCGTGTAGGTGCCGTCGGAGGCGCTGTAGGACTGCATGTAGAGCATGTCCTCGACGCCGTTGACCTGCTGCTCGATCGGCAGCGCCACGGTGTCGATCACGGTCTTCGCGCTGGCGCCGGGATAACGGGTGGTGACCTGCACGGTCGGCGGCACCACGTCCGGATATTGCGCGATGGCAAGATTGAACAGCGCGACCGCGCCGATCAGGATCATCAACAGCGCGATGACGTTGGAGAGAACGGGCCGCTCGATGAAGAACTTTGAGATCATGGCCTCGCGCTCCTACTTGGCAGACGCTTGCGGCGCTTCGATCTTCACGGTTTGCGGGTCGACCTTCTGGCCCGGGATCACTCGGAGCAGCCCGGCGGTCACGACGCGGTCGTCGGGCCTGAGCCCGCTCTCGATCACGCGCAGTCCGCCGTCGAGCGGACCGGTCTGCACCTTGCGCTGTTCGACGACGCTGTCGCTGTTGACGACCAGCAGATAGCGGCCGCCCTGGTCGGCGCCGAGCGCGGTGTCGGGAACGAGCAGGGCGTCCTTCTGCTGGTCGACGGGGACGCGCACGCGGACGAAATAGCCCGGCAGCAGCACGCGCTTGTCGTTCGGGATGAGGCCGCGCACGGCCAGCGTGCCGGTCGCCTGGTTGACGGACGGCGAGGCGTAGTCGAGCCGGCCTTCATGCGGATAGCCGGTCTCGGTCTGCAGCCCGACCAGGACGGGCAGTTTCGTCAGGTCGGCCGCCGTCATGCCGCGGCGCTGTGCCTCCGCGCGGATGCGCAGCACGTCCTGTTCGTTGACGTTGAAGTTCACGTAGATCGGATCGAGTGCGACGATGGTTGCAAGCTGCGTCGGCGATGCCACGCCGACGAGCTCGCCGATCGATGCCAGATGTGCGCTGACGATACCGTCGAACGGCGCGGTCACCTTGGTGTAGCCGTAGTTGACCTGCGCCAGCTTGGTGTTGGCCTGGGCCTGCAGCAGATTGGCCTGCGCATTGGCGCGCGTCGAGGTCGAGGTGTCGAGGGTCGCTTGCGATACCGCCTGCCGCTGCACCAGATCGCTCTGCCGCTTGAAATCGTTCTCGGCCTGTTGCAGCGAGGCCTGCGCGCCGGCTTCAGCCGCCTGCGCCTGCTCGACCTTCAGCTTGTAGGTCTCCGGCTCGATCGTGAACAGCGTGGTGCCTTCCTTCACGAAGGTGCCGTCCTTGTATTCGATCGATTGCAGGAAGCCCTGCACGCGCGCGACGAGATCGACGTTCTTGATCGGCGCGGTGTTGCCGGTGGCCTCGAGGTAACGGGTGATCGTGCGCTGCACGGGCTGCGCGACATCGACCTTGGGCGGCGGCGGCGCGACGAAGGTGTTCTTCTGCTCGCAGCCCGTGAGCGCGACGACGGTTGCTGTCGCGGCCAGCAATTGCCCAATCGAAGCGAATTTCGCGCGCGTCATCGTGATGGCCCCGATTGTTGTAGCCTGCGGCAGGTCGCCCTGCGAATGAATAGCAACAAATGCGAATACGTGGAACCACCATAGAAATGGTGGCTTCTGGCCTTGCGCTGTGAAGCCGTACGCGGCATGTGACAAGTTTGTGCGGCTGGCTGCGAATCTGCTTTGCAGCTCGCGAATGATCGACCAGAATTGTGTCAAAGGCCATCCAGGCCCAGAAAATCAGTCGGAGGGACGATGACATGTCAACGCCATTCCGGTCGGCCTGTGCCGGCCTTGCCCTCGCTGCGATGATCGCGATGCCCGCCTCAGCTCAGGACGTGAAACAGGAGATTGCGCCGACAGGCAAATTGCGCGTGGCGATTGCGATCAGCCCCGCCGGCGGCGCGTTCTGGTCGACCAAGACCGACACGGGCTATGCCGGCGTGCCGGTCGATCTCGGTAAGGAGATGGCGGCCAAGCTCGGGGTACCAGTTGAATATGTGGTGCACCAGAATTCAGGCCAGATCACCGACGCCGCCGCGAAAGGGACCTGGGACGTCACTTGGCTGCCCAAGGATCCCGAGCGCGAGACCAAGATGATGTTCGGTCCGATCTACGAGGTCGCCGACGCGACATACATCGTCAAGCCGGGCTCGAGTGTCACCAACTTCGCCACGCTGGATCAGCCGGGCACCAAGGTTGCCGCCGTCAACGCCACCACCACCATGCGCGGCGCGATCGCGCATCTGAAAAATGCGAAGGTCACGGGCTATCAGACCTATGACGAAATCTTCGGCCTGCTGAAAAGCGGGGAGATCGACGCCTTCGCATTGTCGCGCGACCAGCTCAACAAGATGGCGCAGAAGATCCCGGGCACGCGCGTGCTCGACGAGACCTTCAAGAAGACGGTGACGGCCGTCGCGGTGCCGCTCGGCCATCAGAAGGCGCTGGCGTTCGTCACTGCCTTCATGAACGACGCGGTGACGAACGGGATGCTGCGCAAGGCCTATGACGCCAATGGCCTGAAGGACTCGCCGATCCGGACGGAGTGAGGCGGCCTAGTCGTTCGCCTCCGGCGGCAGGAAGTCCACCTCGTGCTGGGCGGAGATGCGCACGACCTCGGCGGGATCCGTGAGGTTGTGGAGCTGGTTGAACAGCGCTTCAAGCTTCTGCATCGGCGAGACCCAGAACAGCGCGCGGCACGGCTTGTCGGACTTGTTGAAATAGCCGTGCGGAATCCCGCGCGGCATGCGCACGAGGTCACCGGCCTTCGCCTTCACCCATTTGCCGTCGAGCTTGAGATCGAGCTCGCCTTCCTGCACGAGGATGAACTCATCCTGGGTGGGGTGGACGTGCACCGGCACGAACTGGCCGGGATCGCTGTTGGTCTCGAACGCGAAGGTGGACTCGGTGACAGCCTTTGGAAAATAGACCTGACCCAGGATATTCCAGGTCTTGCCGCCGTAGCCGGTGCCGTTTGGCGTAATGCCCTTTTCGAGTGCAGTCATGCTTGCCTCCCTCATGAATGATGACGGAAGGTGAGCATGGGTCAGGCGCGCCGCACTGTCTATCGGCTAAATCATGCGAACTGCGCCAGCCCGTGGCCGACCGACCAGTTCTCCTTCGCTGACTCGAGAATGTTGATGAACACATTCTCCGGCCGGATGCCCGGGCTTTCGCCAAGCAGCTCCGCCGTGCACTTGTACAGGGCCTTTTTCTGCTCGACCGTGCGCGTGTCGAACACGGTGATCTGGATGTACACGACGTCCTCGCTGCGCGCGACGCCATAGCAGGACGAACTGGTGCGGAAATTCGCAGGGTCATGCTCGGTGATGGTCATGAACTGGTCGTCCTCGGGAACGTTCAGCGCCTCCCGCATCGCGCGATAGAGGCCGTCGAAGATCGCCTGCCGGTAACCCTCAGGCTTGCCAGCGCGCAGCGAGATGTGGACGAGCGGCATCGTTCGATCCTCCTTGACGGAATCGGCGTTCAGTCCCAATAGATTTTAACGCGATGTCTAAAACCATGTTCTTGACGTCGTGTCAAATATTGTCAGCGGAGATTGGAGCTAGCCTTGAGGCCGCGGGAGTTCGATCATGACGAGGTGCTGCGCGTCGCCTTCGAGCAGTTCTGGCGCAAAGGCGTGCGCGGGACGTCGCTTGCGGACATCGCGCGCGAGGCCGATGTCCAGCGCGGCAGTCTCTATAATGCCTATGGCAGCAAGGAAGCGCTGTTCCTCGCCGCCTATGAGCGTTACGCCGGCGACTATCTCGCCTTGATCGAGAAGACGCTCGCCACCGGCACTTTGCGCAGGCGCCTCACCGCGTTCTTCGACCTCACGATCAAGAATTTCCGTTCCGGCTCGCCGCCGCGTGGGTGTCCGACCACGCGCGGATTGATGGAGCTGGGCTCTGTCGAAGGCGAGGGGCTCGATGAGAACGCGCGCGAAGCGTTCGCCAAACTTGTGTCCCGCATCACGGACCTCGTTGAGCAGGCCTTGTCGGAAGGCGCGGAGCGCGGCGAGTTCGACGGCGTGCCCGCAAGCGCGGCGCTCCACATCATCACCGTGACGCGCGGCCTTGCCGTGCTCGAACGTGCCTTCGACGACGAGCCGCAGCTCCGCAAGATTGCCGCGCATACGATCGATCTCGTGCTCGGCAAGGGCCGCCGCTAGCAACTGGCGCGTGCGTGCCTGACATCGTCATTGAAGTCGTGAGGGTGCGGCGGTGCTCCCCAAGTCTTGTGGCAAGACGCTATGCGAGACGATTGACCGCGGCATGACAGCTCATGCGATGGTTGCAGTCGCGAGTTAATTAGCTGCTTGACTAACTGCACCCGCCCATCTCATATCCAAAAAAAATCGGCGCTGAGCGCCTCTGGGATGGAAATGCTGGACTTCACGCAGCAATTGATAAGTGGCGTTGCTCTCGGGTGCGTCTATGGCTTGATCGCCCTCGGGTTTGTCCTGATCTACAAGGCGACCGAGGTTGTGAATTTCGCGCAGGGCGAGATCATGATGCTCGGCGCGTTCATGTCGGTCACCTTCATCACCACGCTCGGCCTGAATTACTGGCTGTCATTCCTGTTTTGCGTGATCGCAATGGCCATTCTGGGCGCGGTCATGGAACGGCTGGTGCTCCGTCCCATACTTGGTTACCCGCAATTCTCGATCGTCATGGCTACGATCGGCCTCGGCCTCGTGATCCGCGCTCTCGTCGGCATCATCTGGGGCACCGATGATCTCCGCATCGAGACGCCCTTCACCGACGGCGTGTTCCATGTCGGCAAGCTCGTCATCGCCTGGGACGCATTGTCGATCATCGTCGCAACCGCGCTGCTCTGCGGTGCGCTCTATGCGTTCTTCCGCTTCACCCGCGTCGGTATCGCGATGCAGGCGACGTCGCAGAACATGCTCGCCGCTTATTACATGGGTATCCCAGTCAAGCGGATGTTCTCGCTGATCTGGAGCCTGTCGGCGATGGTCGCGTGCGCCGCCGGCATCCTGCTCGCCCCGATCACGCTGATCCATGCCAATCTCGGCTTCCTCGGCATCAAGGCGTTCCCTGCGGCGGTGCTCGGCGGTTTCGGCTCGATCCCCGGCGCAGTCGCCGGCGGCATCACCATCGGCATCGTGGAATCGCTGTCCGGCTTCTACCTGCCGGAAGGTTTCAAGGACGTCGCCGCCTACGTCGTGCTGCTCGCCGTGCTGCTGTGGAAGCCGCAGGGCCTGTTCGGCCTCAACGCCGTCAAGAAGGTGTAGGCATGGCCCATCATGTCCGCACCGGCTATGGCGAGAGCCAGCCGCTGTTTCCATCGAAGGCCGCAGTCTTCTGGTACGCGGTCCTGATCGCCGGCCTGATTGCCGCGCCTTACGTGCTGGAATCCTATTATCTCAGCCAGCTCGTCTTCATCATGATCTACGCCATCGTCGGCGTGGCGCTGAATATCCTGTCGGGCCAGGCCGGGCAGGTCTCGATCGGCCATGCCGCCTTCCTCGCCATCGGCGCGTATTTCACCGCGGTCGCGCAGAAGTATGGTGTTCCGCTGGCGCTCTATCTGCCGCTGGCCGGTGTCTTCACCGGCATCGCCGGCTATCTCGTCGGCCTGCCGGCGCTGCGCCTGCACGGCATTTATCTTGCGATCGCAACGCTCGCCTTTGCCTTCATCGTCGAAGAGATCATCGCGCGGTGGGAAAGCGTCACCCACGGTAACGAAGGCTTGATGCTGCCGCCGCCGGCCGTGTTCGGATGGAAGCTCGGTACCAACGGCTTCTATTACCTCTGCCTGCTCGTCACCGTGCTGGTCATTCTTGCCGCCATCAACATCATCCGGTCCTCCACCGGGCGCTCCTTCATGGCGATCCGCGACTCCGAGACCGCCGCGCGCAGCATGGGTATCGACACCGCCCGCTACAAGACTACGGCGTTCGCATTGTCCGCCGGCATCACCGGTATCGCCGGCTCGCTCTATGCGCACAAGATGTCGTTCATCTCGCCGGAGATGTTCAGCCTCGCGGTGTCGATCGATTTCGTCATGATCATCATCATCGGCGGCCTCGTCAGCCTGCGCGGCGCGGTGTTCGGCGCGATCTTCATGATCATGGCCGATCCGATGCTGATCATCCTCAAGGACAAGGTGCCGCTGATGGTCGATGCGGCGACCCATGCGCTGCATCTGCCCGCCGCCGCGATCCAGTCGGTTCAGGGCGGCGTGGCGCGCGTCGTCAACGCGCCCGGCCTGAAGTCGCTGATCTTCGGCATCATCATCATCGTCTTCATCATCTACGAGCCGATGGGTCTCGACGGCCGCTGGTTGCGCGTGAAGGCCTATTTCAAGCAATTTCCGCTGGCGCGCCAACGCAGCGCCCGTCCACCCCGCATGTTCCTGAAGTCAGAACGCCGATGACCTTCTTCGACGTCAAGAACCTGACGGTCAAGTTCGGCGGCCTCACCGCCGTGGACAATGTCTCGTTCGGCCTCAACGAGGGTGAGGTCTTCACCATCATCGGGCCGAACGGCGCGGGCAAGACCACGCTGTTCAACCTCATCAGCCGGCTCTACACGCCGAGCGCGGGCAACATCATCTTCCGCGACGAGGATGTCACGCAGCTCTCGGCCCAGCAGATCGCCGGGCGCGGCATTGCGCGCACGTTCCAGAACATCGAGCTGTTCGAGAGCGCCTCGACCCTGCAGAACCTACTGGTCGGCCGCCACCGGCATTCGACTACGCGCCCCTGGCAGGACATCCTGCGCACGAAGAAGGTTCGCGAGGAGGAGGTGGCGCATCGCCGCGCTGCCGAGGAAGTCATGGACGTGCTGCGACTGCAGCGCTACCGCGACACCACGATCGGCGCGCTTCCCTATGGCGTTCGCAAGGTGATCGAGGTCGCGCGCGCGCTTTGCGTCGGGCCGACCTTGCTGCTGCTCGACGAGCCTTCGTCTGGCCTCAACGTCGAGGAAACCAATGCGATGGCGGAATGGATCCTGGAGATCAACCGTCGTCTCCGCGTCACCGTCCTGATGGTCGAGCACGATATGTCGCTGGTCAGCCGCGTCTCGGACCGCGTGCTCGCGCTGAACTACGGAAAGATGATGGCGCTCGGAACGGCTGCGGAAGTCCAGGGTCATCCCGACGTCATCGCGGCCTATCTCGGGGCATGACGATGAGCGCGCAACCGATCCTCCGCCTCGCCAATGTCGAGAGCACCTACGGTCCGATCACCGCGATCCGCGGCATCAGCCTCGATCTGATGCAGGGACAGATCGTCACCGTGCTCGGCGCCAACGGCGCCGGCAAGACCAGTATTCTCAAGACCATCTCCGGCGTGCTCGATCCCGTGAAGGGCACGGTCGAGTTCGAGGGACGAAAGATCCGCTCGATGGAGCCCGACAAGGTCGTCAGGCTCGGCATCAGCCACGTGCCGGAAGGGCGCGAGGTGTTCCCGTTCCTCTCTGTCCGCGACAATCTGCGGATGGGGGCCTACATCCGCAACGACAGCAAGAATGTCGCGAGCGACCTGGAAAAGGTGTTCGACTATTTTCCGGTGCTGCGTGAGCGTCAGAACCAGATCGCGGGCCAGTTGTCCGGCGGTCAGCAGCAGATGCTGGCGATCAGCCGCGCGCTGATGAGCCGTCCGAAGGTGCTTTTGCTGGACGAGCCGTCGCTCGGGCTCTCGCCGCTGCTGGTAAAGGAAATCTTTGCGATCATCCGCCGCCTCAATGCGGAGGAGGGCGTCTCGATCCTGCTGGTCGAGCAGAATGCGAAGATGGCGCTGGAGACCGCGCATTACGGTTATGTGCTCGAGGTCGGCCGCGTGGTGATGCACGACACCTGCGCGAACCTGCTGGCGTCCGATCAGGTGCAGGAATTCTACCTTGGTATGCACAAGTGATGGTGGCGATGGCACGCGGCGCTGAAACCGACGCACTCTCGGCCCGTCTCGCCGCGGCGCTCGCCGCGCATGGCGACGCGACCGTGATGCGCTCGAAGCGCTACGGACTCTGGCAGCCGCTGACGGGCACTGAGGCCGCTTCCCGCGTCGATGCGATCGCGCGCGGCCTGCGCGCCATCGGCCTGCAGGACAAGGACGCCGCGGCCATCTGCGGCGATACCTGCGCCGACTGGGTGCTCGCCGATCTCGGCATCATGGCCGCCGGCGGCATCTCTGCCGGTCTCGACGCCGATGCCGATGGCGAAGAGCTTGTCCGCCTCGTGAACCTGTTCGGCGTTACCGTTCTTTTCGTCGCCGGCGATGCGCATTTGCACCGGGCGCTCGGCGTCCGCGATCGTTGCCCCAAGCTGCGGCAGATCGTCGTCATGCACGAACAGTGGGACGACGGTGCGCGCGTCGATCATGTGATGACGCTGTCGGACCTGCAGGCGCGCGGCGCGAATGCCGCTTCGCTGCCAGCGCCGGTTGACGATGCAGTCGCCGCGATCGTGCCGACGTCGGGTGTCACGGCGCCTGCGCGCGGAGCCCTGCTCACGCAGGCCGCGCTTGGACGGCAGGCCGCGCGCGCGGCCGGCGAATTGCAGCTGAGCGCATCTGATGAGCGCCTGTCGCTGGCGCCGCTCCATCACGTGATGGAACGCGTGGTCGGCGTCTACGCCTCGCTCCTTGCGGGCTGCATCCTGAATTTCCCGGAAAGCCGCGAAACGGTGCTCGCCGACTTGCGCGAATTGCAGCCGACCGTCGTGCAGGCATCGCCCCGGGTCTGGGCTCGTTTGCGATCCAGCGTCGAGTTGGCCGCGGCCGAAGCCACGAAGTTCCAGCGCCGGATCGTCGCGATGGCGCTCAAGCCCGGGCGCAGCGATTCCGCCAATCCCGTCCTCGATTTCCTCGTGATCAATCCGATCCGCCACCGGCTCGGTCTGTCGCGTGCGCGTCTCTGCGTGACGACCGGCGCACCGGTACGGACCGACGTCGCGGACTGGTTCGCGGCCATCCGCCGGCCGCTCACCGACATCTACGGTCATGCCGAATCCGCCGGCGCTGTCGCGCTTGCGGCCCATCGTGGTTCGGCGAAGGTGTTGGGCGGCGCCAGTCTGGAGACCCTGGCATCGGGTGAGATCCGCCTGCGGTCCGATACGCTCTTCGTCGGCTATGCCGGCGAAGCCGCCAGTGCGGTCCGTGACGGCTGGTGGCACAGCGGCGATGTCGCCCATGCCGGTGGTGGCGGCCAATCGCATCCCGCAGGGCGCCTCGCCGATCTGCTCGACGGCGGCGCCGCGTCGCTTGCGAGCGAAGCCGATCTCGTGAAATCGCCTTACGTCGCCGACGCATTCCTGCATCGTGACGCGAAGGGCCGCGTCATCGCGGTCGTGCTGATGGACTCAGACCCCGTCGTCAAGTTCGCGCAGGACAACAGCATCCCGTTCACGCATTTCCTCAGCCTGTGCCGCTCCGAGGAAATCCGCGCCCTGATCGGTCGGGTGATCGCGGACACGAATACGCGCGCACCGGTGAAGATCGATGATTTCACCCTGATCGAGCGTTCGCTCGGCCCGGGTGCGCCCGAAGTCAGCGCGATGCTCGTGCTGCGCCGCCGCCTGTTGCGGCCCGATAAGAGTTCCATGCAAGAAAGCGCCATGTCCGAGAGCGCATAACCAGAGCCGGGAGGTCTACCAGCCATGACGTCACGTTTCCTTTTGTCAGCCGCGGTCGTCGCGCTCACAGGATTTGCAGCGCAACCCGCGCTCGCGCAGTTCAAGACGCAAGGCGTCACCGACACGGAGATCGTGATCGGATCGCATATGGACCTCTCGGGCCCGATCAAGTCGTGGGGCGTGCCGGCTTCGCAGGGCATGAAGCTCGCGGTCGAGCAGGTCAACGCCGCCGGCGGCATCAACGGCCGCAAGGTCAAGCTCGTCCTGGAGGACGACAGCTATGATCCGAAGAAGGCCGTGCTGCAGACCCAGAAGCTGATCGAGCTCGACAAGGTGTTCTCGATCGTCTCGGCGATGGGCTCGGCGACCACGCTGGCGCCGATGCCGCTGGTGCAGGGCGCCGGCCTGACGCATCTGTTCCCGATCACGGCCGCCGAATTCACCTTCAAGATGGATCCGGCCAAGCCCGAGGACCGGCTGAAGTTCAACATGTTCAGCCCGTACTACGACACGATGCGCCTCGGCATCAAATACGTGATCGAGAAGAACAACATCAAGAAGCCCTGCATCGTCTATCAGGACGACGAAATGGGTAAGAACTTCACCGATGCCTATTCCGATCAGCTCAAGGACCTGAAGATTCCCGAATCCACCCGGGTGTCGTTCAAACGCGGTGCGACAGACTTCAACTCGCAGGTTGCGCGTATGAAGGCCGATGGCTGCGAGCTCGTCGCGCTCGGCTCCGTCGTTCGCGAGACCGTCGGTATCGTCACCGCCGCCAAGAAGCTCGGCTGGGCCCCGCTCTACGTGGTCTCGTCCCCGAGCTACGTGCCGGATCTGCATGAGCTCGGCAAGGATGCCACGGAAGGCATCTACGGCGTCGGCCAGACCGAGATCTTCTACACCGACACCGCAACCGGCAAGGTGAAGGAGTTCATCGAAGCCTACCGCAAGATGTTCGGCGTCGATCCCAACCAGCAGTCGACCTCCGGCTATGACGGCTTCATGGCGTTTGCGTTCTATGCCAACCTCGCCGGCAAGAACCTGACCACGGACTCGCTGATCACTGCGATGGAATCGGGCAAGGTGTTCGAGGACATCTTCGGCGGTGCGCCGGTGTCGTTCTCGAAGGACAACCATCTCGGCGTTTCGGCGGCGACCATCGGCCAGATCAAGAACGGCCGCTGGGAGACCATCGCCCGCAACCAGTCCTACAAGTCCGAGAAGTAAAGCGCTGCGATCGCAGGATGGGTAGAGCGAAGCGAAACCCATCCTGCCTTCCGCAAGTCAAGGGTTGGGTTGCGCAAGAACGCTGCCCATCCCGCAAAATTACCGCATGCACCGCTTAGTCGTGTGGAACTTGCTCGCGCCGCTCGACGCGCCGCGAGCGGGTTGATAAAGCCCCTCTCCGCGGGAAGAGGGTCTGAGTCGGGGCATGACTGTTGCGATCGAGATGGGGCACACGAGCGGCGGTGCCCCCGCGACCCTGGACCTCGAGGAACTGCTGGCGACACGCCTGCTGGTGCAGGGCAATTCCGGCTCCGGCAAGTCCCATTTGCTGCGCCGTCTGCTCGAACAGAGCGCGCCCTGGGTACAGCAGGCGATTCTCGATCCCGAAGGCGATTTCGTCACATTGGCGGAGCAGTTCGGCCACCTCGTGATCGAGGCCGAGGAGCACACCGAGCGCGGCCTGCAGGCGGCTGGCGAGCGGGCGCGGATCCACCGTGTTTCCACGGTGCTCAATCTCGAAGGGCTCGACGCCGAGAATCAGATGCGCCGTGCGGCTGCCTTCCTCGGCGGCCTGTTCGAGGTCGACCGCGACCACTGGTATCCGATGCTCGTGGTGGTGGACGAGGCGCAACTGTTTGCACCGGCGGTCGCGGGCGAGGTGTCCGACGAGGCACGAAAGCTCTCGCTTGGCGCCATGACCAACCTGATGTGCCGTGGCCGCAAGCGGGGCCTTGCCGGCGTCATCGCCACCCAGCGCCTGGCCAAGCTTGCCAAGAACGTCGCGGCCGAAGCGTCCAACTTCCTGATGGGCCGCACCTTCCTCGACATCGACATGGCGCGCGCCGCCGATCTCCTCGGCATGGAGCGGCGGCAGGCCGATGCTTTCCGCGATCTCGAGCGCGGGCAATTCATGGCGCTCGGGCCGGCGCTGTCGCGCCGTCCGCTCGGCCTGCGCATCGGCGCCACCGATACCAAGCCGCGTAACGCGACGCCGCGGCTGATGCCGCTGCCGGGGGCGACGCTGGAAGACGCGCGTGCGGTCATCCTGGCCGCGCCGCCGCCGGAGGCGATCCGGTCGCCGCGCCGGCCGGCGCCGGACCTGCTGGGACAGCTGATAGCGGCGAAATCGGCCGCGCTTGAGGTTGCACCTGATCCGGTGGAAGAAGCGCCGAGCGCCGAGGAGTTGGCCGAGCGCCGCGAGCGGCTCGACCGGGTGCTGCGCGCGATCCTGGCGCAGCCCGAGGCGGGCTTCCGGGCCATCGGCGTGCTCTATCAGGAGTTCGTGGTCCGCTGCCGCATCGAAGGGCTCGGTGCGTCCGTGCCCGATCTGACCGAATTCCGCCGCATGCTGACGCGCGCCCGCGCCGGGCTTGCGTCCGATGTCGCGGAGGATTGCGCCTGGCAGGACGTCACGCTGCGTGCCTCGATCCTGCCGGAAGATATGCAAGGCGTCTTCATGATGATTGCGCGCGCGGCCAAGGAAGGCTGGCCGTGCCCGAGCGATGCCACCATCGCGCGCGCCTATGGCTCGCACTCGCTGCGGCGTGCGCAGCGGTTGCTGAGCTATATCGAGGAGCAGGGCCTGATCGTCTGCCAGCTCGACGGCACCGGCCGTCGGATCGTGACGCTGGTCGAGCTCGCGTGGGCGACCGCACCGGGCGATCCCAATGCCGAGGAAGCCCCGGCCGAGGATTTCAGCAGCGCGGCGGAGTAGCGCGCCGCGCTCCCTCGATCCCTCAGACCAGCGTCTTCGTGACCTCGATCAGGCGGCGGCACTCGTCGTCCGTCCCGACCGTGATGCGCAGGAAGTCGGAGATCCGCGGCTTCTGGAAATGCCGGACCAGCACGCCCTGCTGGCGCAGGCCCGCGGCGAGCTGCGCGCCGGCATGGCCGGGATGGCGGGCGAACACGAAATTCGCCTGCGAGGGCAGCACCTCGAAGCCGAGCCCGGTGAGCGATGCCGTCAGCCAGGCGCGGCTGGCCATGATGCGTGCGCGGGTCTCCTGGAACCAGCCATCGTCCTCGATCGCGGCGGCAGCACCGGCGATCGCAAAGCAATCCAGCGGGTAGGAATTGAAGCTGTCCTTCACCCGCTCCAGCGCATCGATCAGGGAGCGCTGGCCGATGGCAAAGCCGACGCGCAGGCCGGCGAGCGACCGCGACTTCGAGAACGTCTGGATGACGAGCAGATTGTCATGGCGGGCGACCAGCGGCACGGCGCTCTCGGCGCCGAAATCGACATAGGCCTCGTCGATGACGACGAGCTGGTCCGGATGCTCCGTCAGCAATTGCTCGATCGCGCTGCGCGGCAGCGCGATGCCGGTCGGCGCGTTCGGATTGGAGAGCAAGATGGCGCTGCAGGGACGGCGGTAGTCGGCGATCTCCACGCGCATCGCGGCGTCGAGGGCGACCTGTTCGTGGTTGACGCCATAGAGGCGGCAATAGACTGGATAGAAGCTGTAGGTGATGTCGGGATACAGCAGCGGCGCATCGTGCTTCAGCAGCGCCTGGAATGTGTGCGCCAAAACTTCATCCGAGCCGTTGCCGACGAACACTTGGTCCGGCGCAACATCGTAGCGCGCCGCGATCGCCTCGCGCAGGCGCGAAGCATGCGGATCGGGATAGAGCCGCAGCCGGTCGGTCACACCTGCAATCGCGGCCAGTGCCTTGGGCGAAGGTGGATACGGATTTTCGTTGGTGTTGAGCTTGACGAGATTGTCCAGCTTGGGCTGCTCGCCCGGCACGTAGGGCGACAGCGTGTGGACGACGGGACTCCAGAAGCGGCTCATGCTTGGGACTCGAACGGGGGATGGCGATCAGGTTCGCGTATGACTTATTTGGGCTCCGGCGTCTATTGCGGATGGCAGCCGCGCCAACCTTTGGCCTCACAGACGAATTGGCAGGATCATCCGGCGCCCAGCCGGCGTAGCACCTGGAATAAGACGACGCGACGACAATTGGTGACCTACGGTGTGGTCTTGCGCTCTCGCCGCCCACTGGGTTCGTCTAGGTGGATTTCTACACGTAAAGGTTGAATTGCTGGGGGCGATGACGTTTAATCGGATCGTTTCATACGTCCATTTTCAAATGATATCTGGAGACCACAAATGCCAGAGGCAACATACGTTCATCCCCTGTTCGGGCCAGTACGTTTCCGCACCAAGCACGACACCTGGGTGCGTGGCGACGAGATCAGGTTCCTGAGTGGTTTCGACACGAACGACATCCAGCCCGTTGTTATCCCTCAGCTCGTGAACGTTCCGGGTACGCATCAGGGGCGCTTGAGCTTTCACAAGCGGTCCCACGCGCAGGTTTTGATGGTCTTTGCCGAAATCGAGCGATTGGGACTACTGCATTACATTAAAACCTGCGCCGGTTCGTTGAACTCCAGGTTAAAGAAGCCGACAAGCGGCGCCTTGAGCAAGGAGCCGTCGAACCATGCGTTCGGCATCGCCATCGATCTGAACGCCGACGATGGCTCGCTCGGGGCGTCGGTCACTCCGGTCGCACCGGTCTTTGAAGCGTTACAGTTTAGGTGGGGAAAGGCCTTCAATGATCCGATGCATTTCGAGGTGAAGACATTCGTCGATCATCCGCGCCCAATCGCACAAGAGGTCATGGCGAGTCTCGATGACCAATCGGTCGATATCGGCGCCAGAAATTTCATGGGCAATCTCGTGGCCGATGTGGCGAAAGTATCGGGGGCGCTGGGAATCGCGGTGGAGAACAAGGGCGACTCTAAAGTCCGGCTGAAGGGCAAGGGCGGCACGCGGACTCTGCAAGTTCAGCGGCTGGGAGACCGATACTACGCATCGCTTCCGCACATTGCGGGCGTTGCTAGGTTGGCGATGTCGTATGACAACGAAGCCAAGACGACGCAGCTCGCGTCTTGATGCTGGCTCTCGAAGGGGCGCGCGTTGTTAGACCGGAACGGCTCGACGCTAGGTGTGTCCCCGCGTCGAGCCGTCTTCGGCATCCTGCTGACGTAGAAAGCTGTCACGGGCCGCCTCGACTGAGTAGGGCGTCGGAATGGGATCGCCGACGGTGTCAACAGCGGTGTCGAGGCAGCGGCGCAGCATGCGTGCGAGCTCGGCCTTGCGGTAGGGCTTGGTCAGCAGAGGCGTGCCCTCCGTGCCGCGTCCATGCAGCGAGTCGTAGGCGTATCCGGACGTGAACAGCACGCGCAGCGACGGCCGCGAGGCCACCATCTGATCGGCGAGCTCGCGCCCATTCATGCCGCCGGCCATTACGATGTCGGTGAACAGCAGGTCGAACGATGCGCCGTCGGCTGCGATCGCCAGCGCCTCGGGCCCATCGCTGGCAACGATGACCGTGTAGCCCAGGCTCTCGAGCTGGACAGTGACGTATTGGCGGACGTCGCGGTCATCCTCGACGCAGAGGATGGTTTCCTGCCCGCCCAGCACCTTGCTGTCGTCAAAGCCGGTGGCGCGAAGCGCGCTGGTGGCGGCCTTCGGCAGGTAGATCTTGAAGGTGGTGCCGCGGTTCTCCTCCGAGGAGACATCGATGCCGCCGCCGGATTGTTTGACGAAGCCGAACACCATGCTCAGTCCAAGCCCGGTGCCCTTGCCGACGTCCTTGGTCGAGAAGAAGGGATCGAAGATCCTGCCAAGCACGGCTTGCGACATGCCGGTGCCGCTGTCGGCGACCTCGATCTCGACATAGTCGCCGGCGTAGCCGGCGCCGACGGCCGCCGCTTCGCGCACCCCGAGCACGACATTGCGCGTGGTCAGCGCCAGACTGCCGCCGCCCGGCATTGCATCTCGTGAATTGATCGCGAGGTTGAGCAGCGCCGAGCTCAATTGCCCCCTGTCGACGAGCGCGGGCCATGCGTCTCCGGCGAGCACTGTGGTGATCTCGATCTTCTTGTCGAAGGTCGCGCGCAGCAGCCTGGCTAGCTCGTCAACGAGATCGTTGACGTCGATCTCGACCGGCTCGAGCGACTGCTTGCGCGCGAAGGAGAGCAGGCTCGAGGTCAGCGCAGCGCCGCGATCGGCGGCTTCGCTGATCAGCGTGGTGATCGTGGCCAGCGGCGGATTGTCCTTCACCGCATCGGCCAGAATCTCGATCGTGCCGGTGATGACGGTGAGCATGTTGTTGAATTCGTGCGCGATGCCGCCGGTGAGCTGGCCGATCGCCTCCATCTTCTGCGACTGGATCAGCTGCGCCTGGGCAGCACGCCGCTGGGTGATGTCCCGTGCAAAGCTGTTGATGATCTGTCGTCCACCGAGGCTCGTGGCGGTGCTGGAGGCCTCGATCTGGATCTCGCCGCCACTCTTGTGGACGACGGTCACTTCGAACCGCATGCCTGTCGGCGCGTTCGCGAGCTCAGGCACCAGCCGCGCCATGCGCTGTTTGAATCCGTCGCGCAGCCGCTCCGCCACGATGAGATCGACCACATTGACGCCGATCGCTTCAGTGCGCGTCCAGCCGGTCAGGGCTTCGGCCTGAAAGCTCCACTCGATGATGTTGCCGGCGTCATCGGTCTGGATGAAGGCGTCGAGCGCGGTCTTCACGATCGCCTGCGTCATCTGCTCGTTGTCGGCGAGCGCTTGCTCGGCGGGATGCGCTGCGGCCGACTGTGCGCGCTGGATCGCACGCGTGCAGAACAACGCGAGCAGAACCGCGATGCCGAGGCTTGCCCCGACTGCAAGGAGTTGTACCGGGCCGAACCCCTGCCAGCCGGTTACGGCACAGGCCACAAGCAGCGCGACGGCCGTCACCACGGCCTGCGCGACCAGCGCCAGTGTCAGGAGCCCCCTGATCTTCATACTCTTACTATACGCCAAACACTTCGGCCGCTTCCCCCTGAGGCGGCCCAACGCCATGGAGCTACAGGGTCCGCTTCGGCTCGTCGAGAGGCTTGGCGTGACGAGCGGTAGCATCGTAGCCCGAGGGCGGTGCTACGTTAGTCCGGTAGCCCGGCCAGCCGAAGGGCATCGCGCAATTTGCTGAGATCCTCCGCGCGGCGGAACGGTATCAGGTCCCCGACTGTCGCGCCGCACAAGCCGGGATTGCAGGCGAGGATGGAGATTACGGCTTGTTGGGCGACGTCTCGGTATCCGGAGACCGCATGGCTGGCTGCGGATGCGCAATGTCCTAGCAGGAAGGACGGATTATCGCGCACGGCCTTCTCGGCACAGGAGCGTGCCAGATCATGGCGTCCGCAGAGCAAGTGAGCATACGCCATTGCGGCGAGCCCGCCGGCCATCGAGCCATCAAGCGGATTGAGCCGGACAGCACGGGCGGCGTGGTCGAGCGCGAGATCGTGCTCGCCCAGCCACACGCGGAGCCAGCTACTGAGATTCCAGGCCTGCGCATGGTTCGGATTGACCGCCAGTCCGCGATCCATGAAGGCGATGGCGTCGTTGAATTCATCAGCAATGTAGGCAAGGGCATATCCGCCCATGCAGAGTGCGACCGGGTCGTTGCTCCCGAGGCGTACGGCGTTCCTGGCCAGCGCGATGGCCTCGATAGTCTCCCGTGCCGGCTCGATCATCCAGCCGCGTGCCTTGCGCACGACGTGGCACCATGCGGACATGCCATAGGCGCAGGCGAGGTGCGGGTCGCGTGCGATCGCCTCCGTGAACAGCGCGAGCGCCTCTACGTTCGTATCCCTGGTCCATCGCCGGACCTTTGACAGCCCGCGCAGGTAATAGTCGTACGCGTCCAGATTTTCAGTCGGCTTGCGCGCGGCTCGCCGCGCTTCCTCCCGCAGCAGTTTTGGTGCGATCGCGCCAACCACGCTGCAGGTGACCTCGTCCTGCAGCGCAAAGATGTCCTCGAGCGCTCCGTCAAAGCGGTCGACCCACAGATGCGCGCCGGTCTGGGCGTCGATCAACTGGCCTGCGATTCGGATGCGGTTTCCCGCCTTGCGGACGCTTCCCTCCAGCACGTAACGCACGCCGAGCTCGCGGCCGACCTGTTTCACGTCGACGGCCCGGCCCTTGTAGGTGAAGCTCGAATTGCGCGCGATCACGAACAGC
>JAEWBW010000605.1 GCA_023390955.1 Pseudomonadota bacterium | reverse complement strand
GCGCGTTGAGCATCTTCGGCCGGTTCAGCTTGATGATGCCGACTGCGCCTTTGCTTTCGACGATGATGTGTTCGAACGTGCTCATGCTCCACCCACGTTTGGAATTGAGCGGCCAATGTGCCCGCTGGCGCGGGGGGCTTCAAGAGGGCGAAACGCGCAGGCGGGGACGCGCAGATCGCGCATCCCCGGAGCCAGGTTGCAAGGACGATAGGCCGGTAATCAGGCCATGAACATGCGCGCGGCCGAGGCCACGGTCAAAAGCGCGCCGAAACCGATGAAGATCTTTCCGATCAGCGAGCTCTGCTCCCAGGCCGACGTGTCGCTGTGGCTCGATGCCATCACCGGCGCCGGACGCGGCTGCTCGACGGGAGCAGCGCCAACCGTCTTCTGTGCGGGGGCCGTGTCCTGCAACTGGGTGCGGTCGGCTTCGGTCAACTGATCTGAGGCGGGTGCCGGATTGTCGGGCGCGGGGGCAGGCTGGTCGGCTGCTGCCTGCACATTGTCGCTGGCCCGTGAGCTCATCGCGGTTGCCGCGGCTGCGACCGGTGTGTCGGCAGCGGCGAGCTGCGCATTGGCATTGGCGACGGTCGGCGGCATGTCGCCGGAAGACGGCACGGTGGTGTCGGTCGCCGCGACCTCCTTCGTTTCGGCCTTGGTTTCGGCCTTGGTCTCGGTCTTGCCCTTGTCGGAGGATTTGTCCGCGGTCTTGCTGGAGCGGTGGCGGGCGGAGGAGCGCCGTTGCTTGCCGGAGCGAACGGTCTCGGTCGATTTGCCGACGCTGTCCGGCTTGCCGCTGGAGGTCGTGGACGGCGCGGCCTGCGCGCCGGAAAGGCCAAGGAAAACGCCTGCGGTCAGGATCAAGGCCAGTCGGCCCAATACGCGTCCCGAGCCGCGTCCAATCGCTACAGTCATTCCATATCTCCCCGAGTCTGCCCGTCCTAAGTCCGCCCGTCCCGGGTGCGAACAGAGACCCCGGGGCGTGACCACAGCGGGGCAGAAACAGGGAATCTTCGGGCAGGAGCTGGCAAAACCGCGGCAGTCCACGCCCTCGGACGGATGCGAAGCACGGGGAACGGTGGTATGAGCCTGCCGGCCTGCGAACGAGGCTCGGGGTGGTTCCATATCAGATCACGAATTCGTGATATCTCGCCTCTGGCGTAACAAACTGAAAGAGCGACCGAATTGCCAATCAGGAGCGCGCGTGCGCGGAGGTGAGGACGAGTGGACCGGCCTGATGCGGTCGGCCATGGACGGCGATGATGCGGCGTATCAGCGCCTGCTGAGGGCTGTCACCCCTGTGCTGCGCGCGGCCTCAAGGCGAGGCCTGGCGCGGGCCGGGCAGCCGGTCGACCAGGCCGAGGATATCGTGCAGGAGATTCTGTTGGCGGTGCATCTGAAGCGGCACACCTGGGATCGCGAGGCTCCCTTCGCGCCCTGGCTGTTCGCCATCGCCCGCAACAAGCTGATCGATGCACTGCGGCGACGAGGCAGGCGGGTGTTCGTCAACATCGATGATTTCGCGGAGACGCTTCCGGGCGAAGCGCCGCAAGAGACAGCCTCGGCGGGCGAGGTCAGCGCGCATCTCGGCACGCTGCCGCAGCGCCAGCGCGACGTGCTGCAGTCGATCGCGGTCGACAGTGCCTCGATCAAGGACACCGCCAAGAAATTCTCGATGAGCGAAGGAGCGGTGCGCGTCGCGCTGCATCGCGGGCTTGCCGCGCTCACCGCCAGATTGCGTGAGACATGAACATGGACACCGATCAACTCATTCGTTCGCTCGCAGCCGACAACGCCACCCGCGCGCCGAAGGTCGGCGCGGTGTTGACCACCGGCCTCCTGGTCGCGGCACCGCTGTCGATCCTGATCTTCGCCACCTTCCTCGGCGTGCGACCCGACGTGATGACGGCGATGCGAAATCCGTTCTTCGACATGAAGTTCGCGGTGACGCTGTCACTCGCGATTCCCGCCATCATCGTCAGCCTGCATATGTCGCGCCCTGAAGCGCTGATGCGCGGCTGGGGCTGGCTGCTGCTGTTGCCGGTCGGGCTGCTCGCGGTCGCGATCGGCGGCGAGATGATGATGGCGCCGGCGATGCCGGTGGCGATGCGGACGGTGGGCCGGAATTCCCGGACCTGCCTGCTGGCGATCCCGGCGATGTCGCTGCCGCTGCTCGCTGGTGCGCTTTACGGCCTGCGCCATGGCGCACCGTCTCGCCCGGCACTGGCCGGCGCGCTTGCAGGCCTGGCGTCGGCCGGGCTGGCCGCGACCCTCTACGCCTCGCACTGCGCCGACGATTCCCCGCTATTCGTGGCGGCCTGGTACACGCTTGCGACGGCCTTCGTCGCAGCGGTCGGCGCGCTGCTGGGATCGAAATTCCTGAGGTACTGACGCAGCCGTTTACGCCGGCGTCGTGCTCTGCTGCATGCGATGAAAGCGCAGCACTTGCTGCGCGGTCGAGCTGCGCAGCTTGTCGTAAGTGTCTCGCGCACTCGTCAGGTCGGTCGGATCGCCGCCCGACAGCTTGTCGCGCATGGCGATGACCGCGCGCACGGTGGACCACGACATGCCCGCGACCTTCGCCAGGATCATGACGCCTTCGTTGCGCTTCTCGATCATCATGTCCTCGGCCGTCGTCACCGCGATGCCGGCGAGGGCCGCAAGTGCGGCGTTGGTCTCGTCGAACTTGTCCTGCTCGGCGAATATCGTGACCTGGTGCTCGTCGAGCCGGCCGTCGTCGAACAAGGATTGCACCAGGGCGCGCGCCATCCCGGTGCGTTCCGTCGTGGCGGCCGCACGGACGCGCTGGGAGGCCGCCTGAACCGCGCTGGTGACCGCGTCGGCCATCGCCGGATTGGCTGCCTGCAGCTTCTTGCGCACGCTGAGGGACGCCTTGGCGACCAGCTTGAGATAGTGATGGCTCGGCAGATCCGGGCGCAGGCCGACGCAGGTTGCGATGTCGTCGTCGCGTTCGGCGCGTTCGATCAGCTGAACGTAGCCGCCTTCCGTGAACTGTGCGCCGGGATTGCTGACGGTGGAGCGGACTACTTCGTCACTGCCGCGCATCACCAGCACGTCGGTGAGGGCGCCGGAGAGCACGCGGCGTATCGAGATCGCCTGGAGATGCGCCTGGCTCTTGCTGCGCGCGATCTCGAGCAGGGTGGCCTCATCCAGCCGCTCCGATTTCGACAGTACGGGACCTGCAACCGCGATGACGTCGTCGAGCGCGAGGGTGCGAATGGTGCGGGGCGGTGCGCTGTCGATCGGCGCCAGCCGTTCGGCGAGCAGTGCCTTGGCCGAGGTCTCGATGCTGTCGATCAGGCACTGGAATACGTCGTCGAACAGGACGACCAGATCGTCCGAATAATCCACGGAGCTGCCGACAAAGAGGTCGGTAACCCGGCGCAGCGCCTCGACCCGGCGCGCAACCGTGCCGTGGGCCAGCGTCTCCTGCAATTCGTCGAGCAGGCTTTCGCTGGCCTTTGCGGATTCTTTCGCGGTCTTAGATCTCATAGCCCTGTCCTGGAGCAATCGATCCGGTTGCGGCTTCTCCGCGTCCGGAAGCAAGTGAAATGTCAGCTCGTTGCAATACGGTTGCGCCCTTGCGCCTTGGCGGAATAGAGCGCGCTGTCGGCACGCGCGAGAAATGTGTCTACATTATCATTGTCGCGCAGGGCCGACACACCTGCTGAAATCGTCACGTTCATGCCGGGCGAAAATGCGCTCCAGTCGAGATCGGCAACGATGCGGCGCAGCCTGTCGAGCATGCGCGCGGCCTCGTCGCCGGCCGTGTTCGGCAACAGCAACAGGAATTCCTCGCCGCCATAGCGGCCGAAGCGGTCGTCAGGCCGGATGTTGGCGAAGATGGTGATGGCGAATGTGCGCAGCACCTCGTCTCCGGTCGGATGACCGTGGGCGTCGTTGATGCGCTTGAACCAGTCGAGGTCGATCAGCGCGATCGAGCAGCCCGGGCCGGCATTGCGAGCGCGCGCGATCTCCTCGTCGAGCAGCCGCATGATGCAGCGGCGGTTCAGCGAGCCGGTCAATTCGTCGAGCTCGGCGAGCTCCTCGATGCGCTGGTAGGCGTCCTTCAGCTCGATGCTGCGGCGATACAGGATCTTGCGCAGCGTGCTGCCGAACAGTCCGAGGAAGGCGCACTGGCCGATCACCAGCGCGAAGCACATCATCGCGGCGAAGCGCTCGAGCCGGGTACCGACCGGCAAGCCGATCGGCAGGTCGGTCGCGAGGAAGACGAAACCGAGCCCGGTGGTGGCAAGGCCCCAGGTCAGCATCGCCTGCTGCGAGGTCATGCGCAGCGTGCCGAAGGCGAAGATCAGGAACAGCACGCTGATGAAGGTGACGCCGATCGCCGGCACCGTCAGCAGGAAGACGAGCTGCAGCGCCATATGCGCGCTGATCTGGAAGACGGTGAGATAGTGGTCCGTGAGCTTGTCGCCGACGCCGGCTTCCGAGAGCACGGTAAAGGTGCCGATCACCATCAGGCCGCCGAGCCAGAACAGCGACGGGACCATCATCGAGACCGCGCCGTCATAGGCGTAGAGCAGCAGGACGGAGGCGCCGAGCGAATAACTCACGACCTGGCCGACATACATCTGGCGACGCTGGCGGACGCGGCGGGCGGCGACCTCGGGTGCTGCCTTGGCAGGCAACAGCTCGAGATCCGCGACCTCTGCGGCACTCCGCTCAGGGTAGGACGTCGCGGCCGTGCTCATGAACCTGCCATTGGTGGATGTCAGTCCGAAAATTTACGTGGCAAGCCTTTAGGTTTGGTATCCTTTGGAACCGAATCCGGGGGCGGTGAGGGGAAGGGTCGTCGGGGGAGTTGCCGGCGATTAGGCATTCCGGGCGGCGCCACTGAGCCAAAACCGGGTGCAGCGCGACATACATTTGGCAGGCTGGCCAAGGGATCCAGGCTTTGTCGGGTTGTCCGAACCGATCGGCCGCTTCGCAGGAAAGTTGTTCCGTACTATGTTACCGAAATCGAGCGAGGCGGGGGGCCGCCGGGGTTGGCAAAATGAAATGGCGCGTATGTGGGGTAGGTCACAGATGACCCCGTATGACTGCGGTAGGTTGAAGATTCTTGTGCCTCGCGTCGAACCGTCCGCCGTTTCGACCCGACCAATTTTGCGAGACGGGCTTTGAACGCGACACAGGCGGCTACGGACGAAGTCCTGATCGCCCGGATCGCCCAAGGCGACCGGCTCGCCATGCAGGTGCTGTACGGGCGGCACCACGTCAGGGTGTATCGTTTCGGGCTCCGGCTCGTGCGCAACGAACAGACGGCGGAAGACCTCATCAGCGAGGTGTTTCTCGACGTCTGGCGCCAAGCCGGAAAGTTCGAAGGCCGATCCGCCGTATCCACCTGGCTGCTGGCCATTACCCGATTCAAGGCCCTCTCGGCGCTCCGGCGCAGGAAGGATCTCGAGTTGGACGAAGAGGCCGCCAACGCGATCGAGGACCAGTCCGACGATCCCGAAACGGTGGTGCAGAAGAAGGATACCAGTGACGCGTTGCGGGAGTGCCTGACGGCGCTGTCGCCTGAGCATCGGGAAATCGTCGATCTCGTCTACTACCACGAGAAGTCCGTGGAAGAGGTGGCGCAGATCGTTGGCATTCCGGAAAACACGGTGAAGACGCGCTTGTTTTATGCGCGCAAGAAACTTGCCGAGCTGCTCAAAGCGGCCGGCGTGGAACGAGGCTGGCCATGATGGCACTGAGCAAGAA
>JAEWBW010000571.1 GCA_023390955.1 Pseudomonadota bacterium | reverse complement strand
AAGCCGCGCATTGAGCAAGGCTTCCGCCGGTTGAATTGGCGGAATGACGAAACAGGAAGCCGGCGGTGACGCCGGCTTTTTTGTTGCCTGTGTGTGGGGGCCTCATTGGTTGCGAGAGGCGCCGCCTCACATTCGGTGTCATGCCTCGGCTTGACCGGGCATCCAGTACGCCGCGGCGAATGTGGTGGGAGCGAGCTGCCTAACGACGACCTCTGGAATACTGGATCGCCCGCCCTCGCGGGCGACGACAGCGGGGCGCTCAGTAATACGGCCGAAGATAATCCGCGAGCGATTCCGGCTCGAGCAGCGAATCCAGCTGCGCCGGGGTCTCGTTCAGTAGCGCACTCGCCTGCGTCTTGTAGTCGGCCGAGACATAGTCGGGCTTATCGGGTGGCGCGCTCAGCATGTTGCGGTAGGCATCGTAGGCTGCTTGCGTGCCGATGAAGACACAGACGCAATGCTGCGGCTCGGCGTAGAGATAGCGGACGTCGTTGCCGAACCTGTGCACGACGAAACGATGCGGCGGCAGCGCATGCATCGCCTTCTTCCCCGCCGCGTCATTGGCAAGCTGGACGCGAAAGCCGGCGGAGGACAGATAAAAGCTGTTCTTGTCGAGGAACGGCTTGCTCGGAATCTCCAGCGCCGCAAGCAGCGAGGCGCAGAGGAGGACAACGATCGCCGGCATGATGCCGATGGTTCGCAGGGCGCGCAGGCCTGTTGTGCTCGCGGCGAAGGCGTTGCGAGGCTCGACGGCTGCGAATGGACCGACGCGCGTCGGACTAACGACAAATCCAGCCAAAGATCCTCTCCCCTGCTTCAATCAGCGCGAAGCTTGCTCGAACGGGTTTTGGCGGTCAACCGCGAACGCCGCCTCGCATTCGGTGTCATGCCCGCGAAGGCGGGCATCCAGTACGCCGCGGCGGATGTGGTGACAGCGGGCCCTGTAACGCCGGCCTCTGGAATACTGGATCGCCCGGTTAAACCGGGCGATGACAGCGGAGGGCTTGGCGGGTAGCGGAGGCGCTGGCTGACGGCGGATGGCCGAGAGCGAAGAAGCCGCTTACGCGTATTTCCGCAGCGTCTCGGCGAAGGCCTGCTGCTGCTCCGGCGCCACCGGAGGCGATGCTTGGTACACTGCAAAATCGTTCTTGCCGTTCTTCTTGGCGGCGTAGAGCGCGTCGTCGGCGTTGGCGATCAGGCGTTCGGGGATTTGGCCGATGCTGCGGTCCCACTCGGCGACGCCGATCGACACCGCGATCGGAATGTCGTTGCTGCCGCAGGTCTCCGCATCCTGGCGGCAGACCTCGAGCACGCGGCGGGCGATCATCGCGCCCTCGTGCAGGGTCGACGACGGCAGCACGATGCAGAACTCGTCGCCGCCGGTGCGGGCCAGCATGTCGCCGGGCCGCAGCCGCGTCTGCGCCATCAGCGTGAAGTGCTGCAGGCAGGCGTCGCCGGCGGCATGGCCGCGGGTGTCGTTGATGGTCTTGAAGCCGTCGAGGTCGATCACCAGCAGCGCGAACGGCTCGAAGCTGCGCTCCGAACGGGCGCATTCCTCGGTGAGGCGCTGCAGCAGGTGGCGACGGTTGGCGACGCCGGTGAGATCGTCGACCAGCGCGAGATCGGCAACCTCGTTGCGCAGGCGGTCCATCGCCATCAGCAGGAAGCCGAAATTGAGCGTCATCGACAGGAACAGCAGGCCCAGCACCATGACCGCATGGGCCTGGCTGCCGGCGATCGCCGAGAAATCGCCGCCGAGCAGATTGCCGATGGTGCGCGCGGCGAAGATCGCGATGATGGTGATGATGACGATGCTGGACAGCCAGGCGCCGGGACTGACCCGGCCCTCCTGCGGCGACAGCAGCAGGCGCAGCGCCACCACCAGGGGAAAGGCCTGGCCGATCGTATAGACCAACATGCGCAGCTGCATGTGGTCGTAGCCGACCTTGAACACCACGACACCGGCAAGGCTGAGCACGCCGGCAGCCGTCATCGCGCGCCAGGTCACCGGCCGGTCGTAGAAGCGCTGGATGCCCATGGCGGCGAGGCAGCTCGCCGCGATGATGCCGGCGGCACCCAACAGCAGCGGTGCGGAGGAATCGACGAACAGGCGGATCAAGGCGGTCATCGCGCCGGCGGCGCCGACGAAGGACGATGCCATCCAGAAGCGTGCGGCCGCGAATTTCGGATAGGAGCGCGTCACGTAGGCCCAGATCAGGCCCAGCGCCAGGAAGTTGACGACGAAAACCATCCAGAGTGTCGACACGCTCAGCATGACGACCGCAGCACGCAACGCGCCGCGCCTCCTGTCCCTGGCAACCGTCCGTCCATGACCATCCCCGTGTTCTTGCGGAGGACCATGCGCGCGTTGCGCTTAACGGAGTCTCACCCGGAACCGTGAAATGCGGCCTTTGGTTTTGAATTGATGAATGAAGCAAGCGGCTCCAGACGCGCCAAGGAATGCCGCACCGGCGGTGCGAGGGCGGATTCACGCGCCAAAGGCACCCGAAAATGCGCAACAGCTGTGGATAACGCGATGACGGAGATGTGACAGCGCGGGGCAGATCGCTCCGAATCTGCTGAGCTTGTCATCGAGGATGTTGCGAGGCTGGCCCTCCGCCGAGCATCCCTCGTGTCGCGTTTCACCATTAACCCTTAAGAGGATCCTATGGCTAAGAAAGCGAAGAAGGCGGCGAAGAAGAAGGCGAAAAAGGCCAAGAAGGCGAAGAAGAAGTAACGAGGCTTCTACTTCTTTGCCCGGGTGGAGCACGCTCCGCCCGGGCTTCAGGTTAAGAGTTTTGAAAGCAGCGGGCGATGGCCCGCTTTTTTATTTGGGTTGAGCTCCGCTGTCTCGCTCCCTCACCCCGCGAGCGGGGGCGAGGTGAAGAAAGAGCCTACCGTTCCGAAAGCGCCAGCCTCGCGCCGAGCGCTGCAAAACCGGCGGCAAAGGAGCGGCGCAGCCAGGCCATCACGCGCGGACGGGACAGCACCCGCTCGCGCACCGAGGCGGCGAACAGGCCGTAGATGGCGAACACCGCGAACGTCATCGCCATGAAGACCGCGCTCAACTCCAGCATCCGCGCCAGGCCATGGGCCTCGTCCGCATCGATGAACTGCGGCAGGAACGCCAGGAAGAAGATCGAGAGCTTTGGGTTGAGGATGTTGATCAGGATACCGGTGACGATCACGCGCCGGTTCGACCGCGCCTCGATCGTCCCCTCGACCGCGAGCGCGCCGGTCTCGCGCAGCGCCTGCCAGGACATGTAAAGGAGATAGGCGACGCCACACCATTTCAGCGCCGCAAATGCCAGCGCGCTGGTATGGAGCACCGCGGCAAGGCCGAGGATGGCCGCGAGCATATGCGGGACGATGCCGAGCGTGCAGCCGAATGCCGCCGCAATGCTGGCGCGGCCGCCGCGGGTCAGCGCCGCCGCCAGCGTGTAGAGCACGCCGGTGCCGGGCGAGGCGACAACGATCAGGGACGTCAGCAGGAACGACCAGGACAGGGATGAGGACATCCCCTGTTCTATCACTGCCGCCGGATGCGCGGAAGCGTCCGGCTTGCAAGTCCGGAAAGACCCAGCGCTTCAGGACGCCAGCTGGGCGATCTCGGCTTCGCGCAGCACGTCGAGCGGCGCCCATGGCTTGGCCCAGAACTTCGTCCCCAGCGGCAGCGGGCGCGGCAGGGGCTGGCCGGAGGTCACGACCACGTCGAGGTGCGGATTGCGCTCCTTCGCAATGCGGGCAAGCTCGACGCCGTCCATGGCGCCCGCGAGCTGCACGTCCGTCATCATCAGGCAGAAAGCTGCGGCATCGTTGTCGAGAACCTGCTGGGCGTCCTCGGCGCGATCGCATTCGATGACGCGATAGCCGCTCTCCTCCAGCAGCAGGCTGATCATCTGCCTCTGCATCAGATCATCTTCGACGACGAGGGCGGTCGCGCGGAATGGTTTTGATTGTCCCATGGGCAGCTCCCAGTGATTTTTGTGTCCTAAATCATCGTCAAAAATCAGTGTTGTTAAGCGCCGTGGCACTGGAAGGTTCGGTTCCAAACTGAGAAAGTTGGCGGGAACCGCAGGTTATTCAGACGGATGCCTGTTCCTCCCGCATCGCCCAAACGCGCAGGACACCCCCATGACCACGATCCGCGGCGCCGCCGCCATCACCGGAGCTGCCAGCGGCATCGGCCGCGCACTGGCCATCGAGCTCGCCGCGCGCGGGCTCGACCTTGCGCTCGCCGACCGCGACGAGGCCGGCCTGAAGGCCGTAGCGGCCGAGATCGGCAGCGCGCGCAAGGTCTCGCTGCACCGCGTCGAGGTCGGCCAGCCGGAGGAGATCGCGACGTTCGCGCGCGAAGCGATTGCGGCGCATCCCGCGCTCAACATCGTCGTCAACAACGCCGGCGTCGCCCTGCTCGGCGCGTTCGACGAGATCGACCAGGCGCAGATGGACTGGCTGTTCGACATCAATTTCTGGGGCGTGGTGCACGGCACGCGCGCGTTCCTGCCGCACCTGAAGACGCAAGGAGAGGCGCACATCGTCAACATCTCCTCGATCTTCGGCATCATCTCGCCACCGGGACAATCGGCCTATGCGGCGGCGAAATTCGCGGTGCGCGGCTTTTCGGAGAGCCTGCGGCACGAGCTTGCGGTGGCGAAGAGTCCGGTCAGGCTGTCGGTGGTGCACCCCGGCGGCATCGCCACCAACATCGTCAGGAACTCACGCACCGGCGTCGGCATCACCGACAATGCCCGCCGCGTCCAGTCGATCGAGCGTTTCGACACGGTCGCGAAGACCACGCCGAAGCAGGCGGCGCTGCGCATCATCAAGGGCATCGAGACAAACGAGCCGCGCATCCTGATCGGCAACGACGCCCGCTTCATGGATATTTTGCAGCGCTTCCGCCCGGGGACCTACTGGGCGCCGCTGCAGCGGCGGATCGAGAAGATGACGAAGGCGGCGGAGAAGTAAGGGGGCGGCGCCGTCATTGCGAGGAGCGCAGCGACGAAGCAATCCAGGGTCTTTCCACGGAAAAACTCTGGATTGCTTCGCTACGCTCGCAATGACGAACGTGGCTGGCTGTAGCGCCCTACCTCAACTGATCCGCGAAATACCCGATGGTCTTGCGGTAGATCGTCGCCCTGTTCCACTCGCGCATGGCTTCGAAATTGGCGGTGCCTTCGCCGTAGGGCTGGCCCATCTTGAAGCCGCTCATGTGCAGGAGGTTGGCGGTCGAGGCGAGCACGTCGGGGACGCTGTGGCGGAGATCGACGTGGCCATCGCCGTCGAAGTCGACGCCGTATTTGATGTAGGACGACGGCAGGAACTGGGTCTGTCCGATCTCGCCGGCAAAAGCGCCGATCAGGTCGCGCAGCGGCAGGTCGCCGCGCTGCACGATCTTCAGCGCTGCGAGCAGCTCGCCCTGGAACAGCTCGGTGCGGCGGCAGTCATGCGCCAGTGTCGCCAACGTGCGGACGACCGGCATCTTGCCGATGTCGCCCTTGCCGAAATCACTCTCCAGGCCCCAGATCGCGACGATGATCTGACGCGGCACGCCAAACTTCTGCTCGATGCGCGAGAGCAGCGCGGCATGGCGCTGCAGCTGCGCCCGCGCGCCGTTGATGCGGCCGGGGCCGACCCGGGTCGAGACGTACTGCTCAAACGTCTTGTTGAAGGTATGGCGCTGGCGCCGGTCGAAGGCGAGCACGGCGCCGTCCTGCGTGACGCCGCTGAGCGCCGCGCTGGTCACACTCGACGACACACCCGCGGCCTGCGCCTCTGAAGCCATGGTCGCAACGAAATTGTTGAAATCGCCGCCGCAGCGGGCGGCCTGCGCCGAGCCGGTGGCCAGAACGAGAAGTGCAGCGATGGCCGAACCCAGCTTCAACATGTCTTCGAATCCCCTTTGCAAAGCGCGCGCGATCATGCCCGGGAACCCGACGCCGGTCAAAGCGACGCAAGGTTGAACGTCGCGGAACTCCGCAAGTGCGGCGTTTAACGCCGATGAGACGGATTGACGCGTGGGTTCGCAACGCCGTCATCGACGGTTGCAACCGACACAATCCTGATGCGCGTGGCTGCGACATCTGTTCGTTGCGATTTGCCTTGCCACCGCGCAGCATCGGATGTAGCATTCTATCTTAGGTTGTTGCCCTGCCAGCCCCGGGCGACGCTGAAGACCAAAAATAAACGGCGGGCTTTCTGGCCCGCCGTTTATTGAGGGCTCATGGGCGACCACAGCGCCCGTCATGGTCGCCACAAGGCGCGCCCCCGCTGACCAGCAATTCTCCGCCACTCACTGGGGCAGCATCTTCTCCAGTTCGTCGAAGCCTGCCTTGAACCCCGGAATCTCGTCCTGGAGTGGCAGCAGGCCGCGCAGCGTATCGACGAAGGTCTTGCGCTGCCAATCGACCGTGTCGAGATCCTCGAAGCCATTCCTGGCGATCGCGAGGAAGGCCGCGGCATCGCCTTGATACAGTTTGATCTCGGCAAGGTCGAAATAGCACCAGGGCCGATCGAATGGCGGGTTCTGCTTCGACTGCGCATCCCGGATGCGCGCCGCGCGCGCCAGCGCAAGCTTGTCCGCCTCCGACAGCGCGAGACGGCCGTTGAGTTGCGCGCGCAGCTTCAACGCATTGAGCAGCGGATATGGATGTCCGCCCGAGACCTTCACGGATTCCTCATAGGCTGCAAGCGATGGCGTCAGGCGCTTGGCGCGCCTGAGGACACCGCCGAGGGCCGCAAAGGCATCAAACCCCTTCGGGTTGAGCCTGATCGCCTCGCGAATGGATGCCTCGCCCGGCGCGGGATCGGTATCGAGCGGCTGCTTGGCGATCTGCGCGGCCTTGTTCTCGGCGATCCCCTTCTCGCGCCATGCCTCGCTGTAGTCCGGCGTCGCCTTGGCCGCGGCAGTGAATTGATCCAGCGCCTCGTCCCAGATGTTGTTGTCCTTGCATAGCAGGCCGAGTTTCATCCGCGGCAATGGATTATCGGGATCCGCGGCGACCACCTGGCGATAAAGCTCCATCGCACCGGTCACGTTGTAAGCGCGGATCTCGTTTTCCGCCTGAGTCAGCAGATCGTTGACCGGTGAAGACTGCTTCTGTCCGTCGAGCGCGAGCCGCACCGGACTGTCGAGCCGGTTGCGCACGAGCGACTCTGTCAGCACCCGCGTGATCAGCGCGCGCGATTTCTCCACCTCGGTGGCAGGTGCATATTCGTATGGAAATGCCTTGATGGAGGCGATGTCGAACGGCGGCGGCGCATTGCCCTGGCGGAAGATCGCCGTGCCGGCCTCGCGGGCCCTGTGCCGCACACCGAGCTCATAGGCGACGTTGAAGTTCAGCCCGCTGATGTCGGCCAATGCGAAGCGCGAATATTCGAGGTACTCGAACATGTCCTGCGTGATCGCACCGGTGAAGAAATCCTGATCGGTGCGGCGCGGCTGCAGCTTGCCGCCCTCCGGGAGATCCACGGCCGCGATCGCAGGCAGGAAGATGTCTTGGTAGATCGTGTCGAAATCGACGTCCTTGTCGGCGACCTTCTTCTTGCCGAACGGCATGATCACGAAGCAGATGCCGGAATAATTCATGGCAGCACTGGGCGAATTGGGCATGTCGCACGCTCCCTCAATCTCGCGGAGCAATTGAAAGGTTCAAGGTCCATCATTCTCAACCTGTGGTCAAGTCACGCTGCAACCTCATTTGCAAGGCGCTGGCTGCGCCACGATGCGACATCGTCCCTGCCCTGCATCGCGGCGCGCATTCTTGTCGGCCCTGCCACCCCTTGATATGCTTGCACCTTTAGCGTGCAGTCCTATGATTTGTATCGGCACCCGGCATTGGGGATCATGCTGATGAACTTGTTCGTGAGCTACGCCTTCAACGACGAAAATCGCTGGATCGAAGAGCTCGCCATCCCCCTGATCAAGGCGCTCGGCTTCGAGGTCGTGACCGGCCGGCGCATGGAGGGCGGCATCATCGTCCAGGAGGTGCTGGAGCGGATGCGGCTGTGCCGCGGCTGTATCGCCTTCACGACGCGCCGCGGCGCAGCCGACGCCGACGGGATGTACGGCACCCATCAATGGGTGCTCGACGAGCTTTCGACCGCGCGCGGCATCAAGATTCCGACCGTCGAGGTGCGCGAGGACGTGGTCAAGGTCGAGGGCGCGGCGGAGTCCTATGTTCAGTTGCGTTATGCGAGCAACGCGCGCGACAAGCTGCTCGTCGAGCTCGCCCAGACGCTTGCGAAATGGCCGACGCGGGTGGTCCGGGTCCGCATCCAGCCGCCGCAGGACGCGGCGCAAAAGTTCCTCAAGCTCGTGCTGCGCGGCGGCGTCGAATGCCGCTACCAGGTCCAGAGCGGCGGCAAGGTCGTCGCCAACGGCGTCGCGACGATCGAGCCGGTGACGGCCGGCTTCTTCGTCGACCTAGAAGTCCCCAATGGCGACGTCATCGTCCAGCTCGAAATCAAGGGCGACGCGACGGTGGTCTGGCGCTCGATCGGCTCCAGCCTCGGAGCCGTGCCGATCGAAGTCTACGATCTCTAAGGCGCGACGAGACTGGAATGAATCACCATCGCGCTTTCAGGTTTAGGACAGCATCATGAAGATCGCGCAGGACGAGAAATACCACGGCGATGATTGGTGGTCGTGGTCGGTGTGGATCGACGGCACCGCCGACGAATTGCGCGGCATCGAGCACGTCACCTACACGCTGCATTCCAGCTTCGCCAATCCCGTCCGCCGCGTGACCGACCGCAAGAGCAAATTTCGCCTGGACGAGTCGGGATGGGGCGGTTTCCCGATCTACGCCACCGTCATGATGACGAACGGCAAGAGCCGCAGCCTTCAGCGCGAGCTGGAGCTGTACTATCCGCCGGAGCATGAGGCCGACGCGACCGTGATCAGGATCGGCGAAGCCGGCCGGGACCGGACCGGCGAAGCCGGCCGGGGGACCAGCGAGGCCGCGCCGGAGTCGTCATTGGAGACTGCGCTGGCACATCTGCATCAAGCCATCGCAACAGCCGCGCCCGACGCCAAGATCGAGACAGATCCATCCGGCTTGAAGGTGATGCTGACAAAGCCCTCGCTGTTCTCGATCTCCAAGGGCGTGCAGGGCTGGCTGTCCTCGAACCCGAGCGCGACCCTCTCCTTCGAGAACGCGCAAAAGACCGTCAGCGACGTTACGCTTTCGCAGGTGCCCGATGCGCTGAGCTCGCTGATCGTCACTCCGAACGAGGAGAGCACCGCGGTCGAGCCCGCGCGCGAGAAGAGGCCTGCGAGCAGGAAGGCCGCAAGCAAGGCCAAGAGCCCAAAGAAGGCGGCCAGCAGGGCGGCGACCACGAAGAAAGCCGCCGGCACCAGGAAGGCCGCGAGCGCAAAGAAAGCCCCGTCGAGAGGCAGGAAGAAAAGAAAATAGCGCCGGGATTCACCCCGGCGTCTCGTCCGCGGAAAAACCTATACCTCGGTATGGGCCGCCCTCTCCCTTGACCCAATCGACCACACGCAGGCTGCGACCTAGCGTTGGTCGATGCCGCGTATCAGGCGGCGGTCAGCAGGAGACGAACATGAATCTACACATCACCTCGCAGCCCGACAGGACCGGGCTCGACGAGCTGGTTCCGTCGCGCTACGCGCTTGAGATCGGCGAGATCGAAGTGCTGGTGATCAGCGACGGCGTGCTGCCGCTGCCGACCCAGATGCTCGGGCACAACGCGACGCAAGCCGAGCGCGCCGCGTGGCTCAACGACATGTACCTGCCGCAGGACGCTTTCGACTGGGCGCTGAACGTCGTCGTGGTGAAGAGCGGCAGCAAGACCATCCTGATCGACGCCGGCCTCGGCTCCGACCCGGACCTGCAGCTGCCGCGCGCCGGACAGACCATCAAGCGACTGGAGGCCGCCGGCATCGACCTCGGCTCCGTCACCGACCTCGTTCTGACGCACATGCACATGGACCACGTCGGCGGGCTGCTGGTCGACGGCGTCAAGGAGCGGCTGCGCAAGGATTTGCGGATCCACGTGGCGGCCGCCGAGGTGAAATTCTGGGAGGCGCCCGATTTCACCCATACCTCGATGCCGCCGGGATTCCCGGACGCGCTCCGCTCGGCCGCCACGCGTTTCGTGAAGGAATATGGCCATCAGCTGCGGACCTTCGAGGAGACACATGAGATCGCGCCGGGCGTCGTCGCGCGCCGCACCGGTGGTCACACGCCCGGACATTGCGTGGTTCGGCTCGCCTCCGGCGGCGATGCGCTGACCTTCGCCGGCGATGCCGTCTTCGCCGTCGGGTTCGACGAGCCCGACTGGTTCAACGGCTTCGAGCACGACCCCGAGGAAGCCGCCCGCGTGCGCGTCCGCCTGCTGCGGGAGCTTGCCGAGAGCGGCGAGATGCTGGTGGCCACCCACCTGCCCTTCCCCTCGATCGGCCGGGTCGCGGTCGACGGCGACGCCTTCCGCTGGGTGCCGGTGTTCTGGGACTATTGAGGCCCTGCCGGGCTGAAACCTCCCGTCAAGACATGAACGGCGGGCCTTTTGGGCCCGCCGTTTCATTCGATGTCATTTGACTGCGGAGCCCATATCGACGACAAGCGCCGCATGGCCAAAAAACCCGGAACCAATCCCAAAGGCGAATTCGCCTTTTTCAATGTCGTCTATGAAGACGATTCCCAGCGCTCCAACCGCCGCGTGCCGACCGAGCTGCTCGGTGGCCTCGACGGCGACGAGCCCGCCCGCGCGTTCATCCACGCGCAAGACCAGGAAATCGCCGACAAGGGCGGCCGCCCGGCGCTCGAGATCAAGCGCATCGAACGGGTCGGGGCGAAGAAGAAGTAGG
>JAEWBW010000427.1 GCA_023390955.1 Pseudomonadota bacterium | reverse complement strand
CGGATGTCGGTCCAGGGCGAGCCCGGCAGCACGCTGAGATGATAATTCCAGACATGCGGCGTGACGTTGTCGACCAGCTTCATGCCGGCGGCCTTGAGCTGCGGCACTGCGTCCGGTGCCGGCGTCTCGATCAGGTCGACTTGCCCTGCGAGCAGCGCATTGGTGCGCGTCAGCGCTTCCGGCATCGGCACCAGCACCATCTTGTCGACCTTCGGAATCCGCTTCTTGTTCCAATAGTCCGGATTCTTCGAGAGTTCGGCCAGTTCGCGCGGCACCAGCTTGGTCAGCTTGAACGGGCCCGTGCCGGAAGGCTGGCTGGCGAACTTGTCCCAGTCCTTGCCGAGCTTTTCATATTGCGTGGGGCTTGAGACCAGGAACCAGAGCATCTGATAGGGGAAGAAGGAATCGACCGTCTTGGTCGTGATCTCCACCGTGAAATCGTCGATCTTGGCGTAGCTCGCGACCGATGGCAGCCGGGTCTTGACCTGCGCGCTCTGCCGCTTGTCGAATTGCGGTGCCTTGTCATTGAGCACCTTGTCCAGATTCCAGATCACCGCATCGGCGTCGAAGTCGCTGCCGTCGTGAAACTTCACGTCCTTGCGCAGGGTGAAGCGCCATTTGGTCTTGTCGGTGTCGCTCACCTTCCACTCGGTGGCGAGGCCCGGCACCAGCTTGCCCGGCCGGTCGGCGACGTCCATCTCCCACGCCACCAACGGATCGTAGATCGTGTAGGCCGTGAACTGGTAGGCGCCCGCGCCGCGATCGGGCTGACCGGTCGTCAGCGGAATGTCCGCCATCGAGATGCCGTAACGCACCACCGTCTCGGCGTGTGCCGTGACTGCAGAAAACGCCAGCGCAAGCACGGCGAGACATGTCGATGGTCGAAAACGCATGGTCCAAGCTCCTGAAGGGGGATCAGGACCATGCAAAGCAATCTTGATGCCAGAATAGGCAAAGCGACGACCAGACTAGTGCCTTGTGAGATGGACTTGTCGTCGCATAGGCAGTTTGTAGAATAAATGCCTCACTGGCACAGCCATTGCATACGTTTGCATCAAAATTAATCATCGAAGCGGAAGAAGGATTGAGTAGATGCTTATGAAGACGACGACCCGCGCGGCATTGATTGCAGCGCTGGCCCTGACGAGTGCGGCCGCGTGGCCGCGCATCGCAAGCGCGCAGTCGGTGCTGCGCATCGGCATGACAGCTGCCGATATTCCGCGCACGCTGGGCCAGCCCGACCAGGGCTTTGAAGGCAACCGCTTCACCGGCCTCACCATGTATGACGGCTTGACCGGATGGGATCTGTCCTCCGCCGACAAGGCGAGCACGGTCATCCCCGGCCTCGCTACCGAGTGGAAGGTCGACGATGCCGACAAGACCAAATGGGTGTTCAAGCTGCGTCCCGGCGTCACCTTCCATGATGGCTCGCCGTTCAATGCCGACGCCGTCGTCTGGAACGTCGAGAAGGTGCTGAAGCAGGATGCGCCGCAGTTCGACGCCAGCCAGGTCGGCGTGACCGCATCGCGCATGCCGACCCTGCTGTCCGCGAAGAAGATCGACGACATGACCGTCGAGCTGACCACCAAGGAGCCGGACAGCTTCCTGCCGATCAACCTCACCAATCTGTTCATGGCGAGCCCGGCGAAGTGGCAGCACTTCTATGACAAGGCGGAAGGTGCCGACGCCAAGGCCAAGTCGCAGGCTGCTTGGACCGCCTTTGCCAAGGATGCCGCGGGCACCGGCCCGTGGAAGATGGCGAGCTTCACCCCGCGTGAGCGGCTCGAGCTCGTCAAGAATGACAAATACTGGAATGCGGCGCGCGTGCCCAAGGTCGACAAGATGGTCCTCTTGCCGATGCCCGAAGCCAATGCGCGCACCGCGGCGTTGCTCTCGGGACAGGTCGACTGGGTCGAGGCACCGGCGCCGGACGCGCTGCCCGAGCTGAAGCAGCGCGGCTTCAAGCTCTACGCCAACGAGCAGCCGCATGTCTGGCCGTGGCAGTTCTCGCGCGTCGAGGGCTCGCCCTGGAACGACATCCGCGTGCGCAAGGCCGCCAATCTCTGCGTCGATCGCGAAGGCCTCAAGGACGGCCTGCTCGCCGGGCTGATGGTGCCGGCGACCGGCACGTTCGAGCAGGGCCATCCCTGGCGCGGCAGCCCCGCCTTCCAGATCAAGTACGACAAATCTGCGGCACAGAAGCTGATGCAGGAGGCCGGCTTCAGCGCGTCCAAGAAGCTGACGGTGAAGATCCAGACCTCGGCGTCGGGCTCCGGCCAGATGCTGCCGTTGCCGATGAACGAATATCTCCAGCAGGCGCTGGCGGAATGTTACTTCGACGTGCAGCTCGACGTCATCGAGTGGAATACGCTGTTCACCAACTGGCGTCGTGGAGCCAAGGATCCCTCGGCCAACGGCTCGAACGCGACCAACGTCACCTATGCGGCGATGGATCCGTTCTTCGCGCTGGTGCGCTTCCTGCAGTCGGGCATGGCGCCGCCGGTCTCGAACAATTGGGGGTTCATCAACAATCCCAAATTCGACGAGCTGGTGAAGAAGGCGCGGCAGACCTTCGACCCCGCCGCACGTGACGCGGCGCTGGCCGAGCTGCACGCGGCTTCCGTCGATGACGCAGCCTTCCTCTACGTCGCCCACGACGTCGGCCCGCGCGCCATGAGCCCGAAGGTCACGGGCGTGGTGCAGCCGAAGAGCTGGTTCATCGACTTCTCGCCGGTGTCGATCAAGTAGTGAGGCGAGCACGCTGGTAGGGCTCCCCTCCCCCTTGCGGGGAGGGGTTGGGGAAGGGGGTTCACATGGGCAGTCCCTGTGTGGCCACCCCTCTCCCTAACCCACTCCCGCAAGGGGAGAGGGAACCCTCGCATCTCGTGTCCCTCACCTAAGCCGCGCACTCAATCGCGCGACATCACGTCAGGTAAATCAGTGCTTGCCTATACCGCCAGACGTATCGTCTACGTCATCCCGATCGTCATCAGCGTCGCGCTGGTGTGCTTTCTGCTCGTCCACATCACGCCGGGCGACCCGCTGGTCGCCGTGTTGCCGGCGGATGCCTCGCAGGAGCTTGCGGCGCAGCTCCGCGCTGCCTACGGCTTTGACCGCCCGCTGCCGGTGCAGTTCGGCCTCTGGCTGATGCGGGCGCTGCACGGCGATCTCGGCAATTCCATCGCCACCGGCCGGCCCGTGCTCGCAGAGGTCATGCGCGCGGTCAGCAACACCGTCACGCTGGCGATTGCGGCCGCCATCATCGGCTTCAGCATGGGCATTCTGCTCGGGCTGATCGCCGGTTATTTCCGCGAGACCTGGATCGACAAGCTCGCGACGTCCTTCGCCATCGCCGGCGTCTCGGTGCCGCATTACTGGCTCGGCATGGTGCTCGTCATCATCTTCTCGGTGCAGCTCAACTGGCTTCCCGCGGTCGGCGCCGGTCCCGGCGGCTCCGCGGCCTGGGCGTGGGACTGGGCACATCTGCAATATCTCGTGCTGCCTGCGATCACGACCTCGGTGATCCCGATGGGCATCGTCACCCGCACCGTGCGCGCGCTCACCGGCGACATCCTCTCGCAGGATTTCGTCGAGGCATTGCGCGCCAAGGGCCTGCATGAGCGCGGCGTGTTCCGCCACGTCATCAAGAATGCGGCGCCCACGGCGCTCGCTGTGATGGGGCTTCAGCTGGGTTATATGCTCGGCGGCTCGATCCTGATCGAGACCGTGTTCTCCTGGCCGGGCTCGGGCTTCCTGCTCAACTCCGCGATCTTCCAGCGCGACCTGCCGCTGCTGCAGGGCACGATCCTGATCCTGGCGCTGTTCTTCGTCTTCCTCAATCTGCTGGTCGACATCGCGCAAGCCGCGATCGATCCGCGCATCAAGCGGGGCTAGC
>JAEWBW010000402.1 GCA_023390955.1 Pseudomonadota bacterium | reverse complement strand
TCGGCGCGCGTGTTGGCGAGCGACGGCGTCACCGCCACTTCCCAGAAGCTGTGCGGATGCCAGGTGATGGCGATATCGGCGTCCTCGAATGCGCCGGAACGCACCATGAAGGCCTTTGCGGCGCCGCCTTCCTCGGCGGGACAGCCGTAATAGCGCACGCGACCGGGCACCTTGTTTTCGGCCAGCCAGTCCTTCACCGCGGTGGCGGCGAGCAGCGCGGCCGAACCGAGCAGATTGTGACCGCAGCCATGGCCATGACCGCCGGTCTCGACCGGACGGTGCTCCGCTACGCCCGCTTCCTGGCTAAGGCCCGGCAGCGCGTCATATTCACCCATGAAGGCGATGACAGGTCCGCCCTCGCCCCATTCGCCCATCAATGCGGTCGGGATGCCCGCGACCTTCTCGGTGATGCGAAAGCCTTGGTGGCGCAGCTCGACCAGATGTTCGGCGGCGGAACGCGCCTCGGTGTAGCACACCTCCGGCATTCCCCAGACCCTGTCGCTGAGGTCGATGAAACGCGCCTTGATCGTATCAATGCCACGCCAGATGTCGCTGCGGTTGTCCATGCTTCGGTCCGTGATCCCAGTCAAAACAACGAAGCGGCAATGGTTAGCAGCTTCACGCAAGGCCGCCTAGCTCCGCCTCGGACACCTGCCATGCGACTGAGGTAGCACGCTGCATGAAGGAGATTTCATCGAATCGCGCGGACCGATTGTTCCGAAGGCCTTTCAAGACGGCCGCGCGGAGCCTAGATTAACGCTGCTTCGCGCGTGACCGCCTCGACGTCACGTGTGGTGCAGGACCAGCCAGGAGAACTCCATGCCCGCCATGACCGAATGGAGAGTGCCGCCGGCAAACCAGCCGCGTGCGAGCGACTATGGTTTCGATCTCGACCGCGCGCTCGCCTCCATCGTCGGCATCCATTCCATCATCCCGCAGGACGCCTTCACCGCCGAGACGCTCGGCACCGAGCGCGCCGGCAACGGAGTCGTGATCGAGGACGGGCTGGTGCTGACCATCGGCTATCTCATCACCGAGGCGGAAGCGGTGTGGCTGCATCTGGCGGACGGACGCGTCGTGGAAGGCCATGCGCTCGGCTTCGATTCCGTCACCGGCTTCGGCCTGGTGCAGGCGCTGGGCCGGCTCGACGTCGAGCCGCTGCCGCTCGGTTCCTCGGCCGACACGCGGATCGGCGACCGCGTCGTTGTCGGCGGCGCCGGCGGACGCACTCGATCGGTCGCGAGCCAGATCGTGGCGAAGCAGGAGTTTGCCGGCTATTGGGAATATCTGCTCGACGACGCGGTCTTCACCTATCCCGCGCATCCCAACTGGGGCGGCACCGGCCTGCTCAACGAGCGCGGCGAACTGATCGGCATTGGATCGCTGCAGCTGGAGCGCGAACGCGAGGGCAAGGACGAGCATGTCAACATGATCGTGCCGATCGACCTGCTCAAGCCGATCCTGGACGATCTGCGCAAGTTCGGCCGGGTCAACAAACCGGCGCGTCCCTGGCTCGGCATGTTCACGACCGAGATCGACAACCGCATTGTCATCATCGGCATCTCCAGCAACGGACCGGCTGCGCGCGCCGAGCTGAAGACCGGCGACGTCATCCTTGGCGTGAACGGCGACAAGGTGACGAGCCAGACCGGCTTCTATCGCAAACTATGGTCGCTCGGTTCCGCAGGCGTCGACGTGCCGCTGACCGTGCATCATGAGGGCGTCACCTTCGACGTCACCGTGACATCGACCGACCGCTTCAAGCTCTTGAAGCAGCCGAAACTGCACTGAACTTCCCCATCATGAATAACTGAGGAGCCACGATGAGCGAGACCGTGGTCGACGACATCGTGTCCGTGCTGCCGCCCCTGCTCGCAGCGCTGGACGCACTCGGTTTCGTGGCGCGCCATCTGCATCCGCCGGCCTTCGGTTCGGTCATGAACGAGATCGGCGCGCCGGACGAAGCGCTGCAGCAAGCCCGCGCATCGGTCGGCGAATGGCCGGAACAGTTCGCCAGGACGCGGAGCCTGATGGACCGCGCCTGCGACGAGACGCTCGCGGCCTTTGCCGGCCTGCGCGATGTCGAGCGCGGCAACGGCGATCTCGTCGCGGTCTTCAAGGCGCTGCGCCACGCGCCGCGCGCGCAGGAAGCACTCTATCCGCTGGCCGCAACGTTTCCGCCGGTGAGCAGCTTCTTCCTCAATGCCGAACAAAGCGAGGATGAAGACCTGCTGGCGCGCATCGCATCTGCCGGTGACGGCACCGGCATTGTCCACGTCAACAACGACCCCGGCAGCCGCGGCGGTTTCTCGGTTTACGTGCCCGAATATTACACGCCCGGCCACGCCATGCCGCTGGTGATGGCGCTGCATGGCGGCAGTGGCAATGGACGCGGCTTTCTGTGGAGCTGGCTGCGCGACGCGCGCAGCCTTGGCGCGATCCTGGTCGCGCCAACCGCAACGGGGCCGACCTGGGCGCTGATGGGCGACGACATCGACACGCCGAATCTGATGCGCATTCTCGAGACCGTGCGCAGCCGCTGGAGCATCGATGAATCGAAGCTGTTGCTCACCGGCATGAGCGACGGCGGCACCTTCTGCTATGTCAGCGGGCTCGAGGCCGCCTCGCCCTTCACCCATCTCGCGCCGGTATCGGCAACCTTCCATCCGCTGATGGCGGAGATGGCCGATGCAGCGCGCCTTCAGGGGCTGCCGGTGTTCATCACCCACGGCAAGCTCGACTGGATGTTTCCGGTGCAGACCGCGCGGCAGACCCAGTCGGCATTGTCGGCCGCCGGCGCCAGCGTGACCTATCGCGAGATCGACGACCTCAGCCATTGCTATCCCCGCGAGATCAACGCGGAGCTGCTGCAATGGCTGAACGAGACGTGAACGATACGTCGCTAGCGTCACCGACGCGCCCGGAACTCCAGCGCCATCCCGCCGTTATCAGGGGTCACCGGAGGGTTCTGTCATGCGGACGTTTTTGGGAATGATCTTGGGCGCACTGCTGCTCGTCTGCGGCGTCTATATCTATGACTCCATGCAGACGTCGTCGGTCGCCAATGGCGAGGTCGCCAGCAGCAAGCGCACCATCGTCAACTGGGACGTCGCGAAAGCCGATTTCGATGCGCTGAAAGATCGCGCGCACAAGGATTGGGTGAGGATCTCATCCAAGTAAGGTTCGCGTAGCGCGCTGCTAGCGAATGCAAACAAAAAGGCGCCGTCGCGATCCGCAGCGGCGCCTTTGTCGTGTCAGGCTCAGTTGCTCTTGCCGGCCTTGGCCTTGCGCGCGTCGGCGATCGCCCGTTCGAAATCGGCCATGCTGAGCACGCCCGGCACACGGAACTTGCCGACGATGAAGGATGGCGTGCCGCGGAAGCCGAAGGCTTCGGCCTGATCATTGTTGCGCTTGAGGACAGCATCGATGTCCTTCGCGCGGCTCGATAGATCGCTCTTCAGGCGATCCATGTCGACGCCGGCCGCGGCAACGAGCTCGTTGATGCGCGCTTCGGTCAGCCGCGAGCTGACACCGATCATCGCGTCATGCGCCTGATGGTACTTGTCCTGGAATTTGGCGGCGAGCGCGATCCGCGCCGCGGTCACCGACACCGGGCCGAGGATCGGCCAGTCCTTCATGACCAGCCGCACCTTACCGTCGTCCTGGATGACCTGGCGCAGCTCCGGCTCGAGCTTGCGGCAATAGGGACAATTGTAGTCGGACCACTCGACGATGCTGATATCGCCGTCGGCATTGCCCGTCACCGGCACGTCGGGATCGCGCAGCACCTTGGCTTCGGTCAGCACGTCATCATCGTCGACCGCCGCGCGCACCGGGAAAGCGCCGCCGATGGCGAGCGCGCCTGCTCCGATGACGGTCAGTGCGGCGCGCCGTGTCGGCCCGCCCTTACCCCAGGAATTCGTCATATCTCGTCCCGTTTCGGTCCCATCTCGCAAGGCAATACGGTTCCGGCCAGTGAATTGTTACATCCCATATAGGACGCCGGGACGCCGGTGTCATCGCGACAAGAGGGGGTCTGCGGATCAATCGCCTCGCGGCATCAGCGCCATCAGCGTTCCGGTCATGGTCGCGATCAGCGTCATGCCGCCCTCATGCTCGGCAAAGGCCTTGGCCTCGCAAAAGGTCAGCGTGCGGCCGGGCTTGACCACTTCGGCCCTGAACACGAAGCGCGCACCTTTCGCGGGCGCCAGCAGGCTCGTCTTGAACTCGACGGTGAGGATGTTGGCCTCGCGCGGCATCAACGTGAAGGCGGCAACGCCGCAGGCATTGTCGAGCGCGGCCGTGATGACGCCGGCATGAACGAAGCCGTTCTGCTGGGTCAGCGCCGGCGAATGATCCATGGCAAACTCGGCCTCGCCCGGCGCGACCCGGACGAGCGAGATGCCCAGCGTGTGCATCGCCGGCTGCTTCGAAAAAATCGACGTCGCCGCCGCCTGATAATCAGGGTTTTGAGGTTCAAATGCGGGCATGCGTCACGCCATTGCCGGTTCAACAAGATGCTTTTGCGCCGTCTCGCGGATGGCGCTTTCGAACGGCGCGGATTTTCGAACGCTGCGATCCATATGCACGGCGGTGATCTCGCAGGACGCGGCAAGCTCTCCGGTCTCGACATTGGTCATGTCGTGCCGAAAGCGGATCGACTTTTCGCGGAGCTCGAGCAGCGTGCTGCGGACCTCGACGATATCGCCGGCGAGCAGTTCGCGCTTGTAGGCGATGTTCTGCTGCACGGCCGCCATGCCGCGGCCGGAGCCACGAAGATAGCTCGGGGTCAGGCCGAGGCGCGCGAACAGATTCCAATTGGCTTCGTCGAATTTGCCGACATACCACATGATGTTCATGTGGCCGAC
>JAEWBW010000207.1 GCA_023390955.1 Pseudomonadota bacterium | reverse complement strand
CAAGGGCACCAACCCGTTCACGGGCGAAGAGATGATGTTCAAGGCCAAGCCGGCCCGCAAGATCGTCCGCGCCCGCCCGGTCAAGGCTGCCAAGGACGCCGTCGCCTGATAGCGACGCTTCTAAAAGCAAAGGCCCCCTTCTCGACGAGGAGGGGGCCTTTTGTTTTCGTGCGAGTCGGTCAGCGTTTGCGATACTTCGCCTTGACGCGTACTGGCTGAAGCTCGCCTTGCGGCGCGGGGATCGCGTCGCGCAGTTTGCCGAGTGCGCGGTCCAGCCATTGCCGCAGCCGCTGGACCTTCCGGTTCCTTTTCAGGTTCTTCAACATCGTCGCCACCTCACTCGGCCGCTTCGACCTGCGGGCCGGCCGGATCGAGCGCGGCCGCCACCGCCTCGTCGACGCGCTCGAGCCAGATGAACTCGAGCTTGTCGCGCGCGCTCTGCGGGATGTCATCATAGTCCCGCTTGTTGCGCGCCGGCAGCATCACCCGCTTCAGTCCGGCAGCAGCCGCGGCCACCACCTTCTCCTTGATGCCGCCGACCGGCAGCACCAGGCCACGCAGCGAGATCTCACCGGTCATCGCGGTGTCGCTGCGCACCGTGCGATTGGTCAGCAGCGAGGTCAGCGCCGTGAACATCGCGACGCCCGCGCTCGGGCCGTCCTTCGGGGTCGCCCCCGCCGGCACGTGAACGTGGATGTCGCTCTTCTCGAACACCGACGGGTCGATGCCGAGCTGCGGCGCCTTGCTCTTCACCAGCGTCAGCGCCGCCTGCACGCTCTCGCGCATGACCTCACCGAGCTGGCCGGTCAGGATCATGGCGCCGCGGCCGGGCACGCGCGAGGCCTCGATGAACAGGATATCGCCGCCGACCGGCGTCCAGGCAAGGCCGGTGGCCACGCCCGGAATGCTGGTGCGCTGCGCGATCTCGCCTTCGAAGCGCGGCTGTCCGAGCACCGCGGCAACGTCCTTCGACGTCACCACGACCTTCGCAGCCGAGCCGTCGGCGATCTGCACCGCGGCGTGCCGGAACACTTTTCCGACCTCGCGCTCGAGGTTGCGCACGCCGGCTTCCCGCGTGTAGCCGCTCACGATCAGCTTCAACGCCTCCGGCTCGATCTCGGCCTGTTCGACCGTCAGGCCGTTGGCCTCGAGCTGCCGCCGCACCAGGTAGCGCTTGGCGATCTCGATCTTCTCCTCTTCGGTGTAACCGGCGAGGCTGATCAGCTCCATGCGGTCCAGCAGCGGACCGGGAATCTGGTCCAGCATGTTGGCGGTCGCGATGAACACCACGCGCGAGAGGTCGAAGGGCACGGCCAGGTAATTGTCCCGGAACGTCCCGTTCTGCTCGGGGTCGAGCACCTCCAGCATGGCGGCAGAGGGATCGCCCTGCACGCCGCGGCCCATCTTGTCGATCTCGTCCAGCATCATGACGCAGTTGCGGCTGCCGGCCTTCTTGATGCCCTGGATGATGTTGCCCGGCAGCGCGCCGATATAGGTGCGCCGGTGGCCGCGGATCTCGGCCTCGTCATGCACGCCACCCAGGCTGACGCGCACGAAGGGGCGATCCATCGCACGCGCGATGGATTGTCCGAGCGAGGTCTTGCCGACGCCGGGCGGACCGACGAAGCACAGGATCGGCGCCTTGCCGTTCGGCGCGAGCTTGCGCACCGCCAGATATTCGATGATCCGGCTCTTGATCTTCTCCAGGCCGAAGTGATCCGCATCCAGGATGCGGCGTGCTTCCTTGATGTCGATCGGCTTCTCCGCGGGCAGGCCCCACGGCAGCTCGATCAGCCAGTCGAGATAGGTGCGGACCATGCCGGACTCACCGGCAGCCTCGGGCATGCGCTCGTAGCGGCGCAGCTCCTTCTTGGCGTGCGCTTCCGCTTCCGGCGGCATGTTGGCCTTGGCGATGGCAGCCGTCAGCTCGGCGACCTCGGCAGCCTTGCCGTCACCTTCGCCCAGCTGGCGCTGGATGGTTGCCATCTGCTCGCGCAGGATCGCCTCGCGCTGCCGCTCGTCGAACGTGGCGCGGGTCTTCTGGCCGATTTCGTTGGAGATGCGCAGCACCTCCAGCCGCTCGGCCAGGTGCTTCGACACCTTCTCGACGCGCAGGGCGAGGTCGATAGTCTCCAGCACCTCCTGCTTGTCCTGCGGCTTGATGTCCATGAACGAGGTCGCCAGATCGGCCAGCGCGCCGGGCGCACTGGTGCTCTGGAACATCGCGGCCAGCTCGGGCGGCGCCTGCGGCAGCAGCTCGATCGCCTCGATGGCCTGCCGCTGCAGGTTCAGCGACCGCGCCTCGATCTCGGGCGAGCTCGTGGTCGGCTCGGGGATCTGCTGGAAGCGCGCGGCCGGGAACGGCGTCCCCGGCAAATAGTCGAGGATGCGCGCGCGCTGCACGCCCTGGCAGACGATGTGATGCGTGCCGTCGGGCGCGGTGATGTAGCGCACGATGTTGGCGATGGTCGCAACACGATAGAGATCGTCCGGACCGGGTTCCTCGGTCTCGGGATTGCGCTGCAGGACGATGCCGATCGGCCGCTGCTCGCGCAGCGCCTGCTGCGCGGCCGCGATCGACTTCGGCCGGCCGATCGCGATCGGCGCGATGGCGCCGGGAAACAGCACCATGTCGCGGACGGCGACCAGGATCAGCGCATCCTCGGGGATGGTGGCGTCGGGAGTCTGGGGACTGTTCGTATTATTCATCTGTTCGGTGGCCATGATTTGACCTCAGGCGGATTTGGCAAGACGCAGCGCGACGCAGCCGTCCATGACGAAGCGGCTGATGGCGTAACGGCCGAGGGGAAGCGTGATGCGGCGCTCGAAGCGGCCCTGCGGCAGCTCGAGCCGGTGGATGCGGGCGTTGCGGAGTTCGGGCGGCAGTGTGCGGTGGCCGCTGATGACGAGCACGCCGTCATGGATCACCGTCTCCACATTGTCGGGATCGACGCCGGGGAGGGCGACCAGGATCAAGAGCTCATGTTCGGTCTCGAGCACGTCGATCGGCGGCTCCCAGCAGGCTTCCTGGCGTCCGAACTGGTGGCGCAGCCGCTCGGCGCGGTTGAGCTGGTCCAGGGCTTCGGACAGCATCCAGTCCAGTGGATTTTTCGGTTGCATGGGCAAAACTCGGGGCGGGGGCTTTCGGCCGGAAAGCGTGGATATGGTGACGGTTAGCGTGAATGCCAGCGCCGGTCTTGTCGGTAAGCACGCCTGCCATGCGTTTGGCGCCGCGGACGGGGTCCGCGGCGCCGTGGATCGACGATGATGTCTGCGGCGCGTCGCCTCAGGCGGCCTCGCGGTAATCGGCTTCCGCTTCGAGGTTGATCACGGAGACGGCGAGCTCGGTCAGGGTGTGGTCCGTCGCCTCTTCCTCGTCCAGCGTGTCCTGCAGCAGCCTCGCTGCCTCGGGCATGCCGAGCTCCTCGGCCCAGGTCCGCAGTGTGCCGTAGCGGGAGATCTCGTAATGCTCGACGGCCTGGGCGGCCGCGAGCAGGCCCGCATCCAGCGCCGGCGCGCCCTTGAACTCCTTCATGATCTCGGCGCCCTCGTCGGTGATGCCGTTGATGGCTTCGCAGGGTTTGCCGCGGGCCGGCTTGCCCAGCATCTTGAAGATCGTCTCCAGCCGCTTCACCTGGCCCTGGGTCTCGCGAAGGTGCTTGTTGAAGGCTGCCGTGAGGTCCTTCGACTGCGCGGCCTTGGCCATCTTGGGTAGGGTCTTGATGATCTTGTTCTCGGCGAAATAGATGTCCTTGAGCGTGTCCAGGAACAGGTCCTGGAGCATCTTGGGCGCCTTGCGCGGCCGGCGCGCTGCGGTCTTCTTCGTTGCGCGCTTCTTTGCTCGTTTAGCCATACATCCTCCTCTTGCGGGCACAGGAAGGCAGCGCCTTCCTCAATTCACACGCGATCAAGAGTCGGCGGGTGCAAATGTTCCTACGGCCGATGTGGTCGAGACGCGTTCGTCCTCGGCGATGACGATCGTCGGTCACGGGGATGGAGCAGCGATGGCGTCCGCTCGCAGCCTTCCGGCTGCGGTCCGCACCGCGAGCGAGCGCGGCGGCTCGCGCAGGGCAGCCCTGTGGCTATAAACTGTTGATCTCGGGTATGATTTTGAGCGATGCCGCCGGTCGGCGCGCGCGCCTGCGCTTTTGCTTGCGCAGCCCGACGGCTTTGACGTACTTCCCCCTTCAAGAGGCGTAAGCCCAGCTCGACAGGAAGCCGATCCCGATGACAAAGAGACAGACCGCCTGCCGGCGCCAGACCGGCCACGGCATGTCCCAGGCCTGAGGCGAGCGGGGCCGGTGTTCGCGCGGATCAGAAATTTCGTCGAGCGCAACAAGGGGTCGAACAAGGCCTCCAACCGGGTGCTGGTCCGCATCCGCGCGCTCCTGCGCAGCAACGAATTCTACCTGATACCGCTTGCTTTGGTGATCGGCACCATTGCCGGCTCGATCGTGACCCTGATGGCCGAGATCGCGCAGATCGCCCATGTCGTGATCTTCGGCATCCCGATCGATGTCCGCCTGTCGGCCAATGCCAGCGTCACGCCGTGGGCGGCGCTCATCGCGCCCGCGCTCGGCGGGCTGTCGCTCGGAATCATGGAATGGTGGCGGCGGCGGCTGAAGATCACCAGCGCGGTCGACCCGATCGAGGCCAACGCGCTGCGTGGCGGCCATCTCTCGCTGCGCGACAGCGTGGTGGTGTCGAGCCAGACCCTGATCTCCAACGGCTGCGG